>JBEKVS010000297.1:0-7459 GCA_049513795.1 Occallatibacter sp.
TCAATCGCGTATCCTCCCGGTACTGGAGTCACCTTGGATTCCCAGAATTGAGCTACCGCCTGAAGCACCGGCCATCCGCGTTCCGCAAGCCATTTCTTATCGCCGGTCGCTTCGTAGTATTGCCACTGTGCCAGCCCAACATCGGATTGCAGGTGAAGCTGTTGCGTGCAGCTCTTGTTCGGATCGGCTATAACTTTACCGCTAGCATTGGTAACTGCGCCATAGCACTCGTCGCCCATATCGCCTGACATTCCGCTCGTCCATGGATAGAGAACTCCCTTGTAGCCATTGCTGGCCGCGTTTCGCTCTGCCGCGGGGAGCGTGTCGGAGCGGTAGTCGACCATGACGCGCGCCAGCTCAGGGTGCTGTGCGAGCAAGGCGGGAAACATCCACGTGTCGGCGTCCCAGAACACCATCCCCGCATAGCCATCGCTCGATAGACCCGACGGCCCGAGGCTCATTGGACTTTGGTCGGCGATGCTGGCAAAAAGCGCATATTCATTGGCGCGGATCGCTTGCTGAAGAGCTGCGTCGCCCTCGACTTCAATGTCCGCCTTCCACACAGAATCCCATGCGGCGCGACTTTCCTTCTCAAAAGCTGCCAGCCCATCATGCGCGGCCTGTTGGGATTCAGAGACAGCGTCGGTTTCCGGTGTCTTCGATTCACGCCCGGTGACAACGGCAACGAATTTCGTGAATGTGCAGGTTCTTCCGGGCTGGGCGTCGAAGTTACTTCGTTCAGAAACTGTCTCTGAGCTTTCTGAATTCTGCTCAGGAGTTATTAACTTGCAGGAGCTTTGAAGCGTGGCTGCTTCAGAGACCTGAATGTCCGTTCCTTTGCTCTTGTAAGTCAGATGCAAGGTATGGGTCGCGGCATCGACGCCGCCCGAGATCCTATCCATGCGGCGCGCCCCGGCGCCGTCGAGAATTGCGCTTATGGTCTCCTTCCCTGTCCACATGGGTGTGAGTTCGAGCGTAACAACGGCGCGGTGGCCTTGTGCGCGATCCGTCGCCACTCGATATCTAAATCCAGTCTTATTGCCGCCCGGCGAAGTCCACACTCCCGAGGTTGTCACCGTACCCGTGCGTAGATCGAGTGACTGTTTGTATCGACTTATATTCGCCGTCGACGCCGTGGCCGGCGAGTAAACTCCCGATGAGTCGCCAAAGGTCAGCGTGGACCAGTTCGGGATAAGTGCGATGGCTTGTTTCTGATCCTTGTAAAAGGTGCCATCGGCGACCTTGGCGTAGACGCCCGCCGCGATGGCCGATGCGATGCGTTCGGTTCCCAGTGGCCAGCCGATCTTGCCCAGCTCGCCGAGATACCCCATGCCGGCAGCGGGAACGCGCAGGCCGAGGTAGCCATTGCCGGCGTATGGTTCCGCTTCAAAGCTGTTGTTGAATTGCTGGGTGGAGAGGATCCAGGCTGAGTCTGCCGGCACGGAAGCCTTCGTCGCCGCGTTCGCACTTTGAGTCTCGGCTGGCGTCGAGTGCGCAAGTCCCATAGCCGCCAGCAGCGCGAAGATCGCAGAGGGAAAGACAAACGAATACCTTGCTGTTTGCGCGTGTGACATCCACTGGACCTCTGCGGGTGTGTTCCCCAAGCGGAAGTTTACACCACGCTAGCCACGAAGGATGAATGCGCACTGCATCCAATGCACGAACGCGGCGGGACAGAATGCAGCCTGCGATGGACGGCGGATCTTCAGCTCTGAAATTCGCAAATTCTCAGCCCTCGAATTCGACCGAGATTGCGCTCTTGACTCCCACTTCAAGCTCGTCAAAGCGGCGCCACTTGTAGACCGCGATGGCCAGGATCCAACTCACCCCGAAGAGAACAATGATGCCGTAGCCAAGCACGCCGAAATGGCTGTTGAGGTTGGCCACCATGGCCCAAAAGGGCCCTCCAAGATGGAGTTGCGCGGCTAACAATCCAAGTGCCTCAACGCCGCCGACGGCCAGCGCAACGGCGACGGAGACGGATGTGATGGTGAGGTTGTAGTAAAGCTTGCGCACAGGCTTCACAAAGGCCCAGCCATAGGCGCCCAGCATGAGAATGTTGTCGGTGGAATCGATCAGTGACATGCCGGCGGCGAACAACACCGGGAACACCAGGACCGACGCGAGCGATAGTCCCGTTGAAGCTTCAGCAGCCGAGATGCCCAGCAACCCAATCTCCGTTGCCGTATCGAATCCCAGGCCAAACAAAACACCCAGCGGATACATGTGCCAACTGGAGCGCATCAGGTTAAACATGGGACGGAAAAGCCGCGACAGGAAGCCACGGTTGCCGAGCAGCATGTCGAAATCTTCGTCCACATAGGGCTCTCCGCTGCGCACCCGCATGAAACTTCGATAAACAGAACGGAGAACGATGAGGTTGACAATGGCGATGCCGAAGAGAAATAGCGAAGACACAAGCGTGCCAACCACCGCGCCAATCTCCCGGACCGCATCAATGCGGTGCTGCAGCGCCATTGCCGCGCCGGCAATGGCAATCGAGCCCACAACCACAATGGTGGAATGTCCGAGTGAGAACATCAGCCCGACGGCTGCCGGCCGCTGGCCCTGCTGCATCAGTTTGCGCGTCACATTGTCGATGGCTGCAATGTGATCGGCATCAACGGCATGGCGAAGGCCGAAACTATAGGCGAGAAATGCAGTACCCAACAATACCGGAAAGCGATGGAAAGCAATAAATGCCCAGCACCACGCGGCGAGATTGAAGGCTATCAGGAACACATACAACGCGATGACTTTGGCTTTCAAGCTGCCCAGTTCGCCGTTGACGAGGTCCCGCAGAAGTGACGCCATCGCAGTCCTTTGGCAAGACATTGGGGATTAATTCAAACCCGCGTGTAGCACGTAATTAGAAAGTGTGTTACGATCGGTGCCGTACCGGAACGTCGGCGTCCGCGCGGGAATCCCACGCTCACAGCGTAACACGATTTTGAAATAAATGTGAAATGGCCACATCCAATGCGGTCCGGCCCACGTAATTAGGTTAGGAACGTCGCCGCTTAGAGTGTTTGATCACCCCATCGTTACAGGCGGGCCGTGAGGAGGAGCAAGTGTTCAGTTTGAGGAACGAACCTGCCGCTTGCTCTAGAACTCATCTTCTCTCCATGATGGGGTTCGCTCTGATCGCGCTGGCGCAAGCCTATGCGGCAACCGGTGGGAGCATCTCCGGGACGGTCGTGGACCCCAGCGGAGCGGTCGTAACGGGGGCTGAACTCAGTTTGGTCAACACGGCTCAGCAGACAGTTTATAAAGCTGCCTCAGACAGACAAGGATCGTACTCTTTTCCCAATCTTCCCGTCGGCCGCTACGATCTGACCATCTCGGCCAAAGGGTTCACGACCCAGCGCAAGGCCAACCTGACCGTGGACACTGATTCAGCAATCCGAGTGGATGTCGCAGTTGCCGTCGGGACGCGTGCAGAGACCGTGACGGTCACCAGCGATGCGGGCGCGGGCGTGGAGGTCGATACCATCGCAACCCATCTCGGCGAAGTGATTTCGAGTTCACAAATGACCGCGTTACCTTTGAATGGAAGAAGTTACACGGATCTCTTGGCCATTCAGCCGGGCGTGGCCCCGATCTCGACCCTGCTGCCGAACTCCGTCATCATGGCCGGCGTCACGGGAAGCATCGATCCCTCGGGCGATGAGAATCCCGGCAATCTATCCATCAACGGCCAGCGCGAATCTTCGAATGGGTTCATGGTGAACGGCATCGATGTGCAGGAGCACATGAATGGCGGCACGACGATCATTCCCAACCTCGATTCGATCGAGGAGTTCAGGGTGCTGACCAACAACTTCGATCCCGAATATGGCAACTATAACGGCGGCGCGGTCACCGTTGTGAGCAAGGAAGGGTCTAACCGGTTTCACGGCGACGCGTTCGAATTTCTTCGCAACACGGCGCTCGATGCCAAGGGCTACTTCGATCTGACCAAAGCCGCTTTCCGGCAGAATCAGTTTGGCGGAACGGCCGGCGGGCCAATCAAGCACGACAAAGTCTTCTTTTTCGCGGACTACCAGGGAACGCGCACTGACCAGGGCGTTTCAACCGGCGACATAACGGTCCCGACACAGGCTCAGCGAAATGGCGCGTTCAGCGACCTTACCGGCTGCGTCAGCGGACCCTACCTGGCGGGAATGCTCTCGCAGGACCTGGGGAGCACAGTGAACGCCGGAGACCCGTATTCAACGCAATCGGCGGGGTGCACTCCGGGGAGGGCGGCCGTCTTTCAGAGCGGAACGATTCCTCAAAGCGCCTGGTCCGCCCCGGGAAAGAACTTGCTTCCGTACATCCCATCGCCCAATATCAGTGCTACGCAGTACTCATCCGCGGCGTTTGCGCAGACGGTGCGCGACGACAAGGGCGCTGCTCGAGTAGACGCGAACACCCGCCTGGGCCAGATCTCCGGCTATTCCTTCATCGACGATTACTACCTGGACAATCCCTATCCCGGGTCCGTTGCCGGGGCCAGCATTCCTGGCTTCGATGCACTCTATATCGGGCGCGCGCAGCTCTATTCGCTTGGGGACAACAAGCTGATCGGCTCAAACACCGTCAACGAGTTTCACGCCGGATATCTGCGCAATGCCAATGTCGTCGGGCAGCCTAAAGGCGGACTCGGGGTTAGCCTGGCGTCGCAGGGTTTCGCCTCCGGCGCCAATGGCGGGCCGGGAATCGATCTGCAGGCGCCGCAGTTTGAAGGCGTCGAGAACATTACATTTCCCACCTTTGTGATGGGTGTTCCCATCACCAACATGACCCAGATCAACGACGCATACTACCTGAGCGACGGGCTCTCACGGGTCATTGGCGCGCACACCCTGAAGGTTGGCGGACAGTTTCATATAGACCAGGTGAACGACTACCCGAACGGCACATTCAACGGCACGTTCAACATCGATGGCACCGAAACTGGAGATCCGTTTGCGGATTTATTGCTTGGCGTGGCCAGTAACTTCACTCAGTCGTCGGGCTCGCCCCTGTATCTGCGCAATCGCTATGAAGGCGCCTACGGACAGGACAGTTGGCGCGCCCGCAACAATCTCACCATCAACGCCGGCCTGCGCTGGGAGGTGATCATGCCCTTCTGGGAGAAATACAACCAGATCCAAACCTGGATTCCCGGAGCGACCTCCACGCTCTATCCAGGCGCGCTGCCGGGGTTGGTGGTGCCCGGCGATCATGGAATCCCAAAGACGCTCGCGCCCACCGGCTACAAGAACTTCGCGCCGCGAATCGGATTCGCCTATGCGCCGAGATTCAATGACGGATTCTTGAAGGCGATTTTCGGTGGCGACGGCAAGAGCAGCATCCGGGCAAGTTATGGCATCTTTTTCACGGAATTTCCGGGTCTGGCTGCGGGGGTGATGTACGGTGTGCCGCCCTTCGGGTACAACTACCTGAGCCCGGCGCCGCCGTTGCTTGCAACGCCTTTCATTACGGCTGCCACCGGCGTCAATAACGGTCAACGGTTTCCGTTCCCCTTTCCGCCGCACAATGTTTCCGCATCCAACCCGGACACATCCGTGAACTGGGCCAACTTTGCTCCGCTGGCCGCGGATCCGTTCTTTAACCACAACAATAAAGCGCCCTACATCAATAACTACATGTTCTCCATCCAGCGGCAACTGAGCGCAAGCGCGTTGTTAACCATGAGTTATGTGGGCAACCAGGGTCACCGCATTCTTGCCGTCGTTGACGCGAACTTAGGCAATGCTGCTCTTTGCCTGAGCCTCGCCAGCCAGAACTGCGGTCCCTTCGGTGAAGACAATAACTATAGCAACGCATCCGCAGGACCTATCTATGGCACCCGCAACCTTCCCGGCGATCAGAACACTTACGGCGCCCCTATAACATCAAGCGAAAATTATGGTGAAAACTCGTCTCAAAGCACCGTCGCCAACTCGAACTACAACGCGCTTGAATCCACTCTGCGTTATCAGCACAGCGGCTCGCAGTTCCTGCTCAGCTATGCCTATGCGAAATCGATCGATCAAGGCTCCAATCTTGGCGAGCAGATCGATCCGAGAAACCCTAGACAGCAGCGCACCATCTCTGCGTGGGACCAGAAACACACATTTGTGGCGAGCTACACCCTTGCGCTTCCGGCGGAGTGGGCATCGCGCAGGTCGAATCGTCTCACCAACGATTGGAGTCTCTCCGGAACTACGCGCTTCGCCACCGGCTTTCCCGTAACGCTAACCGACAACTCCGACAACTCGCTGCTGGGCACACTGGGCAACGGGATCAACAATTATCTGCTCGATACTCCGCAACAATTGCCTGGTTCGATGGAAATCAATACCAACGGCCGCAATGGAAGGCCGGCCTTCAATACGGCTCTCTTTCCGATTGAAGCTTACGGCACACTGGGCAACGCTAAGCGCCGCGTGTTTTATGGCCCGGGAATCGAGAACTTCGATCTGACTCTCGAAAAGAATGTCCGGCTGGCCGAGAGCAAGTCTCTTGAGTTCAGGGCTGAGGCGTTCAACGCCTTCAACCACACCCAGTTTTACGGGCCGGCATCGGTAGACGGCCAGGTTGACGATGCGCAAAATTTCGGCAGAATCGTCAGCGCGGCTTCGCCACGCCTGGTGCAGCTGGTGGGAAAATTCAGCTTCTAGTGAGAATGCGTGGCCTGCTTCAGGCTGGCGCCGGAGTTTGTCAGCACCAGCTTTCCCAATTCCACCCCGCGTAATGCCAGCATGCCGTCGGCCACTGCTTGCAGTTCCTTGCTCCTGCCCTTCATGATGATCACTTCAAGGCAATAGTGATGGTCGAGATGCACATGTGTTGCGGCCAGGACCATGGCTCCCGCCGCATGTTGAACCTCGGTCAGCTTCTGCGCCAAATTTGGCACGTGATGATCGTAGACCAGCGTCAGCGTCCCGACGACCGGCTTGTTCGATTCAACAATCTCGGTAAGCAGCGCATCGCGTATCAGATCGCGGAAAGCTTCAGAGCGATTGCCGTATCCGCGCTTGGCTATGAGCCGGTCAAACTCTCTTAACAAGTCGTCTTCAAGCGAAACGCCAGTCCTGCTCAACTGGGGCATTGATTTTCTCCCTCCCGATTGTAACTGTGCACGATTGACGGCTAGCCGGTATTGCAGTCATCTTCACGCGATGCGCCGCGCGAGCGGCCTGACTTCGCTCCGCCTTGAAACATTCTTGTTTCCACCTGGATCCCTTTAAGTGCGATCCGCGTTGCCGCCGATCCAGTAGCGCGGGCCCGGACCCGATCCGGCCGCTCTATCTCCGGGGTTGGCCAGTTTGCAACTGTCGAGCGAGAGACAGCCACATCCGATGCATCCGGTCAGGCCGGCGCGCAGGCGTTGCAGCTCGCCGATGCGTTCGTCGATGCGGCTGCTCCACGCCGTCGAGAGCGTAGCCCAGTCGCGACCTTCGGGCACGCGGTCGAGCGGCAACTTGGC
>JBEKVS010000298.1:0-7448 GCA_049513795.1 Occallatibacter sp.
CACTTTTTCCGCCTCTTTCACCTGCGCTTTCCCGTTCGCATCCGTATACGCGACCTTCACACCCGTTTCGGTTTTCTCCACCGAATCGACGCGCGCGCCTGTGTTCACATCGATGCCGCGCTTCTTGTAAAGCCGGGTCAGTTCCTTCGAGACCTCCTCGTCCTCGACTGGAACCATCCGCGGCAGAAACTCGAGGATCGTCACCTCGGCTCCGAACGTCCGAAACATGGAAGCAAACTCAACCCCCACCGCTCCGGCTCCGATCACCACCAGCGACTTGGGAGCCTGTGGCAAGGCCAGAATCTCAATGTTGGTCAGGATGCGATCGTCAGCCTTCAGCCCGGGCAGCATTTTGGCCTCGGAGCCCGTAGCTAGAATCACGTTCCTGGCCTGCACCTGGCTCACCGTCCCGTCACCCGACGTCACGGCGACCGTGTGAACGCCATCGACAGCCGGCCCCGTCAGCCGCCCATAACCCTGCAGCCGCGCAACCTTATGTTTTTTGACCAGGAAGTCGAGCCCTTTGGTGTGCTTGGCAACAATGGAGTCCTTGCGCTTCTGCACCAATCCCCAATTCAGGGTCGGAGTTCCTGCGACCTCAATGCCAAACTCAGCGGCGTTAAGCAGGTAGTCCCATATCTCCGCGTTGAACAACAGCGCTTTGGTGGGAATGCACCCCACGTGCAGGCAGGTTCCTCCCAGCTTGTTCGACGATTCAATCAGCGCCACCTTCAGCCCGTACTCCGCGCCGCGAAACGCCGCCGTGTAGCCGCCAGGCCCGCCGCCCACAATTGCCACGTCATAAACTGCATCCGCCACTTCGCCTCCTCATTCCCGGCCCATCGCGATTCTCAATTTGTTGCAACCACACAACTCGATTCCCACCGCTTAGTTTAAATCTCGCCCTTAGCATGTTTGCCTTACCTTATCTCCCTAACCAGGAGCGGGAAACGCCCTCTAACGGATGCGCACCGGCAAACACACCCGCGCCCCTAACGCTCGACCGTATTTGTCTCCGAGGCTGTGCGAATCTCTAGGCTGTGCTAATCTTTGTCCGCAAGCTACGGCAATGTTGGAACCTCTCATGCCGCCAAAAGCCATCCAATTCGCGCTCCTCCTGGCTGCCAGCCTGCTCGCACTCCCAGCGCAGGAGGCGTCCACCGGCCTACCATCTCCGGGTCGCCCCTCTGTCATCAGCGGCATTACCGTCCCTCCCATCCCCGGCGCACCGTTCTCGGCGACTGTCGTGATCGAGGACGAGCGGTACGACTTCTTTGGTCCCGACGAGGTTTGGCGCACCATCAACCTCATCGCGCGTGATTCCAGGGGCCGCACGCATAACGAATCTCGAAGACTCATGCCTGAATCCTTTCACGGTTCGCCGTCACTTCTCGGCATCCGCCTCTACGACCCTCAAACCCGCATCCGTACCATCTGCGATCCCGTTCTTCGCCTCGCTCGCCACGAGGCGTTCCCCGAGCAGCCGGCAGCGGAGAGCACGCCCGACCCCGCTGTTCGAAAACAAGACCTGGGCACCACCGTGCTCGACGGTCTTCCAGCCAAGGGGACACGCCGCACCCTTTCGCTCTCCGCCAAAGCCAGCAAAACGGGCGAGCCCGCCAACATTGAAGACGAAGTCTGGTACTCCGATGACCTGCACCTCGACCTACTGGTCCGACACTCGGATTCGCGCGTTGGTACACAGACCATTGGCGTCTCCGATCTGAAGCGCGAGGAGCCACCTGCTTCGATGTTTGAGGTTCCGCCGGGATACAAGATTGTCGATGGCACACCGATCGCCGCGCCCGGCCCGCCAGCACTCGGACAGCCGCCAAGAAAAAACTCCGCGGCCAAGCCTATCCCTTAGGGTCAAATCCCAGTTCGCGACCCACAAGTTGAGTGGCCACGCTCAAAGTCTCCGCATCGTCTCCAAAGCCTTGCAGCCAATGCACGTCTGGCTCGCGTCGAAACCATGTCATCTGGCGCTTGGCATAGTTGCGGTGGCCTTGTTGCGCAGCCTCTAGGCCGGCCTGCTCGCTCAAAAGACCCGCCAGCATGGCAAATGCCTGGCGATAGCCAAGCGAGTCAAAGGCCTTCAACGGGCCATAGCGTTCCAGCAGCGCACGGGTCTCCTCGACGAGTCCGAGCTCGAACATCTGCGTGGCCCGCCTGTTGAGCCGTTCATAAAGCTCCTTGCGCGGCGGATCAAGCCCAATCCGCAGCAGCCGGAACCCGGTGAGCGGGTCTCGCGCTCCAGCCTGGTCGGCAAGCACCTTCGACATCGGCTTCTTCCCCCCGAGGCAAACCTCGATGGCGCGAATCAGTTTGGCCGAGTCGTTGGCGTGGATGCGCGCTGCCGATGCTGGATCAAGGCGCTCCAGCACTCGTCGCAGCCAGTCCTTGCCATGCCGTTCCCGGCAACGCGTCAACCGGGCCCGCAGGCCCTCCTGGCGTAAAGGTCCGGGAAACAGACCCTCCGTCAACGCACGCAGATAGAGCCCTGTTCCCCCGGTCACGATCGGCAGCAAGGACCGCGCAGCAATGTCTCTTAGGGCGGCCCGCGCCTGCCTGCTGTAATCGCCGGCCGTGAACGGCTTATCTGGTGTCGTCACATCGATCAGATGATGCCGCACCCGCGCTTGCTCGTCGGCCGTCGGCTTGGCCGTTCCCAGGTCCATGCCCCGGTACACAGCCACCGAATCGCAGCTGACAATCTCGCCGTGAAACCGTTCCGCCAACGCAAGAGAAAGCGCCGTCTTGCCGCTGCCCGTCGGTCCCAGGACAATCACGACCAAAGGATCGCGGCCTTCATCCAAAAGCCCGCGGCCTTCATCTAGAGGCTCGCCACCCGCAGCGCTCAAGGCCGCCACCAGCCCGGCGGAAAGATCCACCGTGGATTGGTTCTGAACAGCCAGAAAATCAGAATCGCCGCCGCCAGCAGCACCAACCCCAACGCCTGATTCCGCCGGTAAAGGTGCGCCTGCTCCGCCCGTCGTGCCTGTTCGGCTTGCTCCTGAAAATACGGCTTGATGCGCTTATCAACCAAAGGGCAGCTCCCCCACGAAGCCGAGCCTTGCAGGTGCCAGGACGCCTCGGATCAGTATAGGGGACGCTGAGTGCGGCATTTTCCCTCCTCCGTTTGACATCCCGCCGCCGGTTTGCTCAGATAACCTTTCAACATCGGGCCCCATTGGCGCGGTTTGAGAGCAGGGAAGCACCCATGAAAGTCTTGATCTTCGGCGCCGGAGGGCGCGAACACGCCCTGGCATGGGCCGTAAAGCGCAGCCAAAAGGTGAGCGAGATCGTCTGCGCCCCCGGCAACGGCGGCATGGCCGCGATCGCCCGCTGCGTCCCGGCTGACCTCAAAGATCTGGACGCCCTGGTCCGCGTGGCAGCAGACGAAAAGCCCGCCCTGACCATTATCGGCCCCGAATTGCCGCTTTCGCTGGGCATCGTCGATGCGCTTCAGGAGCGCGGGATGCGCGTCTTCGGACCCACGCGCGCCGCCGCCATGCTGGAATCGAGCAAGGGTTTTGCCAAGCGCTTCCTGCAGCGGCACAACATTCCTACTGCCAACTACGCCGTCTGCACCACGGCCGAAGAACTTGAAAAAGCTGTCGAGTTCTTTCATCCGCCCATTGTCGTGAAGGCCGATGGTTTGGCCGCAGGCAAGGGAGTCATCATCTGCCAGTCTCGCCAGACCGCCATTGAGGCCGCGCAAGGTCTTTTCACCGGCTTACTGCTGGGCGAAGCCGAGCGCCAGGTGGTGCTCGAGGAGTTCCTCACCGGCGATGAAGTCAGCTTTCTTTGCCTCTCCGACGGCAAGCACGTCGCGCCCCTGGCGCCCGCGCAGGACCACAAGCGCATCGGCGAAGGCGACACCGGGCCCAACACCGGCGGCATGGGCGTCTACTCCGCCGATAGCCTGCTCGAGCCCGGCATGAAGGAATGGATTCTTCACCACATCGTCGAGCCAACCATCCAGGGCATGGCCCAGGAGGAAACTCCCTTCGCTGGCGTTCTCTATTGCGGACTGATGATGACCGCCCGCGGCCCGCAGGTGCTCGAGTTCAATGCCCGTTTCGGCGACCCCGAAACCCAGGCCATTCTTCTTCGCCTTGAATCGGACCTGGTTGAGGCCCTCGAAGCCTGCATCGACGGCCGCCTCGCCGATACCGAGCTGCGTTGGTCGGCGGGCGCCTCAGCCTGCGTCGTGGCCAGCTCAGCGGGCTATCCGGGCAGCTACAAG
The DNA here is from genome assembly GCA_049513795.1 of Occallatibacter sp. Taxonomy (GTDB): domain Bacteria; phylum Acidobacteriota; class Terriglobia; order Terriglobales; family Acidobacteriaceae; genus Telmatobacter. The sequence goes on from JBEKVS010000298.1 coordinate 4,250, forward strand.
ACTGGCTTCCCCATCAATGGCTTCGCCGCTGCCGCTCGCATTCCGGGAGTCGCGGTCTTCCACTCCGGCACCGCGCGCATCGGCAACCAGGTCGTCACCAGCGGAGGCCGGGTGCTCGGCGTAGCTGCCGCCGGCGTCTCGCTTGAAGAAGCGCTCGACCATGCCTACGCGGGGATGGCAGAAATTCAATATGAGGGAATCTACTACCGGCGCGACATCGGCCATCGCGCCCTCAAGAGGACCCCATGACGCCTGCCATCACCCTTGAACAGCTGCTCGCATGGAATCAGGAGTCCTCCGACTTCTGGAAGGCACATCTGGACGCGAATCCGGCGCTTTTGCAGCTACCCTGCGGGATCGGCGGAAATGTCCACGTACAGGCATTCGTCCGCCACATTTGGGGAGCGGAGCTGGTCTGGAGCCAAATTATCACCGGCCAGCCAATTACGGATTATGACGTATGGCCCGACGGCCCTTTGGAAGCCCTCTTCGATCTACACATCCAGGCGGTAAGCAACTTCCGCTCGCTCCTGAACAACCCCACCATCTGCTGGGACGAGATGACGCTACACTACCCGTGGCGGAAGCCGGACCAGCCAAAGCCCACTCCGCGCAAGGCGCTGGCTCATATCCTCTTCCACAGTCAACGTCACTGGGCGCAACTTTCCACGCTGGTTCGCGCTGCGGGTTTCCCATCGGGATTCCTGGGAGACTTCCTTTTCAGCTCGGCTCTGGCGTAGGCTCCCGGCCATCGCGCCCCCAAAGGACACCATGCCCCCTGCCATCACCCTCAAAGAGCTTCTCATCTGGAATCAGGAGTCCGCCGACTTCTGGAGAGCGCATTTCGAGTCCAATCCAGCTCTATTGGATTTGCCTTGCACCATCGATAACTCTGGAGTTGTGCAGGAGCTGGTGCGCCATATCTGGGTGGCGGAACTGCGCTGGGCGCAATGCATTGCCGGCCTGCCGATGACGCCGCGGGCCGATTTTGCCAAGGGTCCGCTCAGCGCCTCTATGAACTGCACCAGCAATTTTTGGCCGTCATGGACGCCCTTCTGCGTGACCCCAATCATGATTGGGAGCTGGTGGTGACGCTCTCTTACGAGTGGCTGCCGCCGAAACTGCGCAACGCCTCACGCCGTAAACTCGCCGGCCATGTGCTTTTCCACAGTGAGCGTCACTGGGCGCAACTGGCCACGCACCTGCGTACAGCCGGCTTCCCTTCAGATTTCCGGGGAGATTTTCTCTTCAGTTCAGCTCTGGCGTAATTCCATGCTGTAATTCCATGATGGTGTAGTGGGACCATCGCGAAGAATAATTCTTATAAGACAAGTCGCCCCGGCTCTCGGTTCCCAAGAGAATAGGAACGAGATCGCCGGGGCGCCTTGGCTTGTAAACAGCTTCGAAACTAATCAGCTTCCTTACGTGCCTTCTTGCGATTCCGCTTGCGTGCCAATGCTGCCTTCACGCGGCGCTTCTCACCGGGCTTCAGATAGTAGGAGTGACGCTTCACTTCCTTGATAATGTCCTCCTGCTGTACCTTCCGCTTGAACCGGCGCAGCGCATTCTCGAGCGGCTCGCCCTCTTGAACGCGAACCTCTGCCAAGAAATCCCACCTCCAAACCTGCCATCGGGCTCTCTAATGATACCGGAATACTCCGGTTTCTGCATTAAACTGGCTTTGAAAGGTAGCGGGGCATTTTGAAGGGTGCGGGCTTCAGCCCGTACATTGCTGGGCTTAAAATCAGCTGGGCTTTAGCCCTTGAGGATGGCTTTCCTCCGAACTGACCGACTACCGGCTTGAAAGGCCTTCATTCATGATCCGCAGTTACCAGGGCCGCACACCCCAGGTTCACCCCACCTGCTACATCGATCTTTCCGCCCAATTGATCGGCGACGTAACCCTCGGCGAACACTCTTCAGTCTGGATGAACGCGGTTCTGCGCGGCGACGTCAACTCCATCCGTGTGGGCCCCAACTCCAATGTGCAGGACTGCTCCGTGCTCCACGGCCAGCGCAACCTCTACCCGGTCATCGTCGGCGACTGGGTCACCATCGGCCACAACGCCACCGTCCACGGCTGCGTAGTTGAGGATGAGTGCCTCATCGGCATCGGCGCCCGCGTGCTCAACAACAGCCGCATCGGTGCCGGATCCATCATCGCCGCCGGCTCCGTCGTTCCCGAGCACACCGTCGTGCCGCCGCGCACATTGTGGGCCGGAGTTCCCGCCAAACTGCGCCGCGAGCTCACCGACAAAGACCGCGCCTTGATCCTCGAATACGCCCAAAACTACCTCGACTACACCGAGTTCTATCTGGCTGAAACCGCCGGCTGAACCCCGTCCGCTGGATCAACCCAAATCGATCCCGAGTGTCGCCGCTCACGGGGATTCACCGCTCGCAGCGTCTAACATCAAATCAAGAAGCCTCTGAGGAATCCTGAAAACTTGCTCTTCCGCGCCCACTTCGTCGTCACCCTGGCCTTGCTCGCAGCAGCCTGCAACAATTCTGCGAGCGCGCAGGATCCAACAACCTCATCGCCCGCAGCTTTGCCGGATTCGCCCGCCCCCAAGCCCACCCCACCTGCAGCACAATCCAGCGACAAAGACGCCGTCACCCTCCGCAACACCCCTGTCCACTTCCTCAAGGATCAGGAAGCCATCTGGACCAGCCCCGCGCGCATCCGCGAGCAGGACCTCGGCATTCTGATCCCGCTCGGCCTAGCCACGACTGTGCTCATCACTACCGATCACCAGATCATGGCCTCCGCCAAGCTTGATGACCCCTCGCTCAACAGCCACGCCGACACCGCCTCCAACGGCCTGATGGGTGGTTTCGTCCTCGCGCCCGTCGTCTTCTACGGCCTGGGCCACATCCACCACGACGACCATGCGACGGAGACGGGCATCCTCGCCGGCGAAGCCATGATCGACAGCCTGGTTGTCGACGAGGTGCTGAAGGCAGCCACCATGCGCGAACGCCCCACCCTGGACGGCGCCAAAGGCAAGTTCTTCCAGACCAGCGTCGGCCTCGATTCCCGTTTCCCCTCCACGCACAGCATCGTCGCCTGGTCCTCGGCCGCCGTCATCGCATCGGAGTACACTGGCCCGCTTACGCAAATCACGGCTTACGGACTGGCCACGGGAGTGAGTCTCACCCGCGTCCTCGCCCGCCAGCACTTTCCCTCGGATGTTCTCGT
>JBEKVS010000299.1:0-11227 GCA_049513795.1 Occallatibacter sp.
ATTCGCTCGCTGATCAATTGTGTTGCAAATCGCTCGGGATCAGATGTCCGTTCTGCGCAGCCGGATCCATCGGCAGCAAAATCCTTCTTGTGAAACTGCTCACTTTGCTCAGCAAGCCCGTTGAGTCTTCTAGTTATGATGCGCAACCGAGCGATGGTGATGCCAGTAGTCGAGGATTCTTCTCCGCATGTCGGGGGGCTCACGCCTCGGAAAATACAGCCCTTTCTGCGGCGTCTATCGCGGGGTCCATTGAGGATGGCTCGTAAACAGCCCTCCCAGAAAGCCAAGCTGATACACCAGGAACGCGCCAAAGCAAACGCTGACCATTCCCGAGGCCATGCCGAAGTACTGGCTGAGCTTTTTGAAGCGATCTCCTGAAAACGTAAGCGGAACGGCCATGGCAGCCGTCATGAACATCATACCGATCATCGTGCCCGCGCCGAAGATTAGCAGATAGAAGGTGGCCCAGACCGGGTTATGAATCGTCGATAGCACGAGGAGAGCCACGGCTGCGGAGCCGGCCAGTCCATGAACGAGTCCTATGATCAAAGGTCGAATGCATTGGTAGAGGCCAAAACGGCCAACTGAATTCTCCAGTAGCCTCTCCATTCTCTCGGTGGTCGTTCGACTTTGATCCGCGAAAGCTGGCGCTTCCTGGGCTTCTTGGGCTGCTATTGCCGGAGTGAATCGCGTTGTTATTTTCTGCATAACTCCGGTCAGGTTCAGGACGCCGAGGAGAATCAGCATAACGGCCACGCTGAACTCCATGGATAAACCCAATCGAGGCGGTATCTCAAACCCAAAAAGAATGATCAGAGAACCGACAATAAAGATCGTGATCGTGTGTCCCAATCCCCATACGGAACCAATGAAGGCCGCGTTGCGAATGCTGCGCTGCTTGCTGACGATGGTTGAGATTGCCACCACATGATCGGCGTCGGTTGAATGTCGCATTCCCAGCACAAGTCCAAGCCCGGCAACGAATAATGCCGGCCCGAGTCGCTCCTGAGAAAGCAGGTGCAGCCCGAGATGAACTGAGGAAAGTGCCTGAACTGTCAGTATCAGACCAAGCACTGTAACGAATGCGGAGGACGCAACGGGAAGCCAGAGCTTGGTGAGCGGGCCGTCGACTTGGAGTTGCGTCATGAATCGGCGCGCATAGACCATTAGCAAGCCAAACCCAATCAGGACGCCGGCTAATCCGGCACTAAATGCGACAATCAGAAAGAAGCCGAGCGCGATTCTGTGTAGCGCGAATGCGCTCAAAAGTACGATGAGGGCTGCTGGACAAGGAATGATTCCGCCACTAATCCCTAATGTAAAGAGCTGGGCCCAGCTTACGGACGGTGCAGCCGAGCCGTCCGCGGCTGGAACGCATTCAGCACTTGAATCCGCCTCGCCTGACTCTGTCCCGCGCTTCCTGAACATCCAGTGACGGTGGGCCGAACCTGGGGCATGGGAGTGATCGGTAACTGCGCCCGTTAACCTGCGCAGAAGCATGTAGCATCCGAGGACTGCAATCGTAATACCCGACAGAGCGCCGAGCCAGGGATAAAGTTGCTCGGGCACGATATAGCGCGAAGCGTAGAGAGTTATTGCCCCTAGCGCGAAGACACCAATTGTATGAGATGCAGTTACAATGAGGCCCAAAAGCGCGGCATGTCGGGCTGTGCCCTTGGAGCCAACCAGATAAGCAGCAACAATTGTCTTGCCGTGCCCCGGTTCAAGCGCGTGCAAGCCTCCCAGGCCAATGGCGATGAAGGCCGCGGTAAACAGAAACCATCCGCTCAAGCGCTGCGCTTGAATGAGCTCAGTGAACCTGTTGCGCGGAGTCTGTTGCATATTGGCCTGGAGCCGCATGGCGGGTAGTGCGGGGTGAGGAGTGTCAGGCACCACTGCGGCCGGGAAAGCAACTACAGGCTGCATTGCGGCTCCTGGCTTGGCAGGCCTAGGTGCAGGAGTTGCTCCAGTGGAAAGCGGCGCTTTCGCTTGCTCGGGACGTTGGCTGCGCGCGTTTGGTGTTGAGCGCACAAGCGGCAGCGATGCTATCAGCGAAGCCTCTAAATCCTGTGGCGGACTTGACAGCAAATCTGTTGGGTAGTTACTCAGTTCGCTGCTGCGGTCAGTAGATGGAACCGAACTGCGCACCATGGAGCCAGCCGGTGCGAGCGCAACAATCTCCTTCCATCCCGTGTGTCCAGGATAGTTCGAGTCGGAGTAACGAATGCTCACTTGCGCCCCGTCCATGGCGAGTTGGCCGGCTGAGTATGCGGACTCGTAAACGAAGCCCATCTTCATCGTCGGCAAGCCTCCCGCGCCCGGCGGGAAGATCACGCTGCTCGAAACCAATTGAAGCTGAGCGGGTCTGCCATTCACATTCAGAATGAGGCCGCTGCCGAGCTCTGCACCCCGAGCAGCAACATAGGTAATTACAACGCTGGAGTTAGGATCGATTGCGGCTGTCGAGATATTTGCACGCTGCAGTTCTTGAAATGTCGGTATCTCCGCCAAATCTATGATGTAGCGAACGCGAATCCGGTCAGCCTCCAGCGTGATCTTGGAATAATGATTGACGCTGAAATTCCCCATCGGATGAGCGGCCGCTGGGCGGCAAAGCCCGAGCACAATGATCAGGCAAAGCATGCAGATCAGCTTGCTAGCGCGCATGGCTGTTTGGTCCTTCCTCTGATTCGGCCTTCGCCTGCAGCAATTCCAAATGCTGCTCAGCTGCGCCCGCATAACTCAAATGAAAATGCGGATTGATCTGTAACGCTTCGCTTAACTCGTCGTGAGCCTTCTGTCGTTCCCCGAGTGCTTCAGCAATCATTCCCGCATGAAACAGGAGAAGTGCATCGCGCGTACCAAAATGCGTGGCTTGTTCGCTCGCTTTGGCGGCCTCTGCGACCTTGCCGTTCTTGTAGAGCGCCCATGCCAGAGCATCCCAGGTGTAGACGTCTTGCCGCACCTCGAGCTCTTTCTTTGCCAGGACGAGCGCCTCGCCGAGTTTTGTGTCGTGATCGGCGTAAAAGACTGCCAAATCCCGATTGTGCAGCACCTGATTGATATGCCCGAGCATCCCGATGTATTCCACTAACGCGTATTGCTTGTCCGCATCCGTTTTGTTTCCAGTCTTGGCATAAACATCGCCAAGCTCCGCAATGAACATTGGCATGGGCACAACGGAGATCGCTCTTTGATAAAGCACAATCGCCTCCGCGTACCGGCCATGATTCGCCCGCAGCCGTGCAAGCGCGGCCAACGCGCGATAGTCGCCTGGATGCGTATTGAGCGCGGCTATATAGTCCGCATCTGCCGCGGCGGTGTCGCCAGCTTGCGTCTCAAACTCGCCTAACTCGTAATAGAGCCAAGCCAGATTCTCGCTCGGGAGCTGAGCCTCAATTCCTTCCGTGACTGCTGTGTGCATCAATTTGATCGCCGCCGCGGTGTTGCCTGCGATAAACCTGAGATACGCAAGGCGGCTATCGCGCGCATACGCGGCGCGCGGAGATAGAGACGTGTCACGAGGGGTCAACCGGCCATAAGCATCCTCGGCCTTGCTGTATTCGCCCATATCCGCATAGGCATCTCCGACGATGGCAAACGGAGACAACTCCCCGCTCCCGAGCGACAGTGCCTTGTGCGCGTACGTGAGCGCGTCCGCGAAGCGATGCTCGCCCATGCAAACTTCGGCCATGCTTTCATAAGCGGCTTCGGAGGAAAACTCCGTTGAATCCAGATCCAGTGACTTAGCCAGCGATTGCTCTGCAAGCTGATAGTCATTCACATCGCCGGTTTCGCGGGCGCGCTGGAAATACGCCGCGCCCAGTCCGGTGTAAGCTGTTGCGTCCCCTGGAGCCCGCGCCACTATTCAGCAACGGGAGCAAAAGCGGGAACGGCTCTGGGAGTGCTGGGACCGCCGGAAGGTGCGTCTTGAGCGGCCGAGGCAGAATCGATCAATCGGTCGCGCGGCGCGTTCGACGGCAATGTCAGACCAGCGACCTGCCCTGGCTGGACTATCTGCCCTTTGGCTCCCGCTGCATTGGTGGAGTTCATGGCCATCCGGGCGTCCGCGGCAAATTTAGAAGAAGGATTGGACCGGACAGCAAGTTCGTAATACCTGTCGGCTTCGGCGCGATGATCGAGCTTCGCGGCAATGTGGCCCGCATGATCGAAGAGCTGCGCACTCTTGATTCCAACCGCCATTGCCTTTTGCACGGCAGCGTCTGCATCTTCATACTTCGCATTGGCGTAGAGCGCCCACGCGTATGCGTCCATCGTCCACACATCCTGCTTCAGTCCAACCTGCAACTGTGCGAGCCTTAGAGCATCGGGCGCGGTAGCCGCGTTGCGTGCGTGCAATAGAATCAGATCGATGGTTGACAGATCGGTGGCGCTGCCGGCAAGTTTCTCGAAGTTCGCAAGAGTTACACGCGCATCCGCAGACTGCCCCGCTGCCTCCTGCGCCTGCCCCAACTCATAAAGGTTATGCGGATCGTGATCGAGCGCGATCGCCTGCAGCAAAAGCTGAACTGCTTCGCCCGGTCGATTCTGCGCCATGCGCACGCGAGCCAGATTCTCCGTCGTGTATGGGTAGTGAGCAAAGAGTTTTTCGGCGCGTTGAAGAGCCTGCTCCGCTGCCTCATACTCGCCACTTTCAATCTGAATCGAGGCGATCTGATTGGCAATCCACGCCAATTCCTCGACTTCCAGAGGTGATGTCTGCGAATACGCCTGGTCAAGAAACTCGATTGCTCCGCGGCCATCGCCAAATAGTGTCCGTAGCTTGGCCCCGACCAGGAGCGCCGGCGTATTGTTCGGCCGCAGATTCATCATCCACTGCGCGTTCTCCTCTGCTTCCGCATAGTTACCCTGCGCGATATCTGCCTCGGCAAGATATCCATAAGTCATCACGTCGTCCGGCGTGCGGTGATTCAGGCTGGTGGCAAGCTTCTTTGCAGCAATAAAGTCATGCTGCGCCAACAGCACGGCTACACGGGTCCGCAGCAATTGAAAGTCCTGCGGATCGAGCTTCAAAGCCTGGTCGAGAGCTGATTCTGCGTCTTTCAGGTAACTCGGATCGGCGGTCTCTCGCGCAAGCCGAACGAAACCGAGCGCCAAGTCGTTGAAAGCCTGCAACCTCTTGGGATCTGCTTCCAACTGCTTCCTGGCTGCCGCAATCACGTCCCGTGCGGGGCTGGCCTGCCTGTTGGTCGCGATGCTAGAAGAAACAAGCTGATCTATTTGGGTAGGGGTAGTTTGCTGAGCCAGCCCGGTGCGGGCGAGAAACATGCCGAGAATGAGTAAGGTTATGCGCCGCGATTTCATGAAACACCTATCCACAAAACTCATTGGAATTGATCCTCTGCGCGGAGTTTGGCTCCGCGCAGAGGGTTGAGTAATGATCGAGCAAGAGGAGCCCCACCTTGAGGCGAGTTAGCTCGACATCAGTTGCTGGGGCAGCCCGATGTCCCGCCGGGTCCGCAACCGTAGTCACCACCTGGGTCAGCATGCTGGCTATTGCGTCCACTGTAAGCCCAGGCAACGTAGGGGAACGTCTCCTGCGTGGGAACGTCCGGTGCATTGACTCCATCGCCGATCGGGTAGTCGTACTGAGGGCCGGCAAAAGCGCCCGCGACTGCACGAGCGGCGATATCGATGACGTCATCGGTCACTCGCCGGCCGTTGGGGAAGCCCGCCGCATCTCCAGCTATCAATCCCAGCCGGTGCCTGTTGGCCATCGGCGTCGGTGGCACTCCAGTATTCAGGCGTAGCATGTCCGAAATCGGACCGGCCGGTGTGCCTGGCGGAGCAATGGGAGGAGCATAAGTCACCAACGGAAGGAGATCGGTACGGGGCGGGTCGGGAATAGCGATCCCGTAAATCGCGTTCAGGACCCTTGCGATCAAAGGATCGAGATCGAATGAGGCAAACTGGGCATCGTCTACCGGCTGTGACATGCTCCAACGATCTTTGCTGCCTGTGCCGATGATCAGTTCATTGATCAGAGGATTACCCAGGCGCTGGACCTGAGCAACCTTGCCTTCCGATTCGAGCGGGTTCGGGGGTTTACGAATCGTGATCTGAGCCCGCGATGTTGTAGCCCAGGCGCCGATGACGGCAAGTGGATCTGTCGCGGGGTGAACGGCGCCATCCTTGGTCAACAGTGTGATCGGGACCTCGATGGCGATCGTGTTGACGTTGAATCCGGCTACGGAGTTCGGGGCAATGTTGACTTGGTCGTTAGCGTCTGCCGAAGGCGACAGCACTCCACCTCCGGCGCTTGTGCGGAAGTTAAGACTGTCAAATGACGCACCCAAATCAACGAAGAACGGGTCTGCCACTGTGCCGGCGAAAACACGAATGCCGGACGCGCCGCCGCTGCCCTGCAGGGTGTAAATGCCCTGGGCAGCCAATGCCGGGTAATTCGGCATGGTGCGCGGACCCACATTGCTGGGAACAGCATACAGAGGAGCGCCGCTCTCGTTCGTCAAAGGAATAGTTTCGTTGTTCCGAGTCATCTCCACGGTGAAGGTCTGCGACAGGCTCAACCCCGCGGCGCCGGAGCCGCTGAGCGAGGTAATTGCAGGCGGGATAATCGGGGTTCCCGGAGCGACGGGCGGGGGCGAGTTAGCGGGAGCGTTGATTCCCGCTCCCGCACCTACGAATCCGGTAAAGACTGACGGGGCCTTGATGGTTGTGTTGAAGCGGAACGTGAACCATACGTTTTGCTTCGCGTTGAAGTTATTGTCAACGTTGATCTGGTAGACAACGGACGGATCAAACGGAAAATAGTTTGGCCCGTTGCCCGGCTCCAGAAAGGGATCGACGTTCATAATGAAGGTTACGTAACCTGGACGATCGTAGCTGACAAATGCATAGAAATCTGTAATGTCAGCAGCGTGATCCAGTGCGGTGATGGGCGCTTCTCGGTGACTTGAAGCAAGTGCGCCGGGCGGCAGGGCGATGAGCAGACTCAATGTGAGCCCCACTACAGACTTGATTTTTGACATACAGCTCTCCCAATCCACTTCAGGGCGTTTGGGAACAGGAGCGCCTGAGCCAGGCGGGAAACACAATGTTGGCGGGGGGGCAGGAACTCGCTGTTCGTTTCATTGGGTACGTTGCCAGTTCGAGTCCGGATTGGAATGGGAGCAAAAAATTGTTATCTATTTCCAATATTCAGAATCAAATGCGCAGAGTTCACGTGTTTATTGGCGAATCGGGACCAGAACCCCCTCGGGATTCGGAGATGGCCTGCGAGAGTTTCGGAGCTGAGTCCAGGTCAATTGGAGCGTGCTCTTCCGAGAATCCGCTGAGGAACCGAGCCTTAACCTCAACCCGGACTACGACGAAACTGTCGGCCCCGCGAGGCCTAATTCGCATCCGGAGAAGTGTCCCACTCCACTAGGGTCTTGTCGGTGTTAGCCGGTCGAATCCCGCACCTGGCGACAACCCCGACTCTACAACCGTTCTGTCGCCATTCACCCACTGCGTCCCACCCGTACCCAGCGGCACAATGTATCGCTGCCCGGTCGAAGTGTCCACGGTTGCTTGGACGCCGTTGATCACATCGTTGAAGCTGTCGTTGTTGAGGGAGCGAATCATGGACTGCTCGCGCGCATTCTCGGCATTGGTGGCGGCAATCGTTGCGCGCGTGGATGCGTTAATCTGCTGAATCGCCTGCTGATTCAACTGGTCCTGCATTTGCGTCCAGGCAGGATTCATGGCCAGCGAACTCCCCGCGTGTTGCAGCATCGCACCCGCCGCAGTGGCCTGTGCGGTCGGTGCAATTACGCTGCCCAGCGCCACCACCACCCAGCTCGATCCAGGCCCTCCCGGCCCCATCAACATCGTTTCCGCGTAGACGTATGCGTTCATCGGAGCGCCATTCCTGGTGCAGGTAAAAAAGGCCTGGCCCGCGGTTGTCCGGCTTATCCCCTGCTGCGCGGGATGATATTTGGGCGTCATCGCATCGGCTTTGGTCAAGCGCAATCCCTGGCACATAGAGGCGAATCGCGCCTGTCCATACTTGGACGCAAACACATTGCCTGCGACATAGGCGGCCACGCCGGGACCGGGGTGCGCATAGGGACCAGGTACGCGGTAGGGAGGCACGGTTGCGTCGCCCACGCGAAGGTTGGTCAGTCCATCCGGCGAAGTCATATCCACAACCAGCCGCGAGTCAATCCTGCTGTAACGAAACAGCCCGCCATAGGTCTTCCAGCCACGCGGAACCTGGATTGAAAAGGCCTGTTCATGCACGTCGCGCACGGTCATCCATTGAACGCTGGTTGCCGTTCCCGAAATAGCCTGCGCCTGGCCGCTTGCAGCGACAACCGCAAGCGCACTTTCGCTGAAGCTGCTTCCCGCAGGAACATGCAGCCAGTTATAGGCCATGGTTAAGCCCGCCCACACCAGGAAGATCGTAGCCGCAAGTTTCTTCATTTGTCACCCCTGTCGACGTGCTCAGTTCTTGAGCCTTCCGCACCGCAGACCGTGGCGTAACGAGCCGATTCATTTCTTTCAGCATCCGCGAAGACTCATTTGAGATTGCGTGAACCGTCGAGAAAATGACTCACCGACGACAGTTGATGCTAAACCGTAAGACGGCGACATGAAGCCGCTTTGCAACTCGCCTGTCCGCGCTGCAACTTTTCACGCGACACGATTCGTCCCTGCCGCTTAGGATCGGGCCCATGCAAAACCCTACCGTGAACCCTTATGAACACTTTAGTGACTTGCGCTGCAAAGGCTCAACGCCGAAGTTCGCATTGCGCCTCAGCCTCGGCCTATTCATGCTGATGGCGTCCTGCCTGGCGCAAGCCGCGGAGCAAGTAAAAATTCCAATGACGGCCGACCGCTGGACTACAACGGCGGGAACGGTGAACTTTGTCGAGTTCAAGGGAAAGCCCTCCATCGAGTTGAAGGCCGGTAACTACGCGCAACACGTTCCATCCGGGGCAGTAGCATTGAATGACCTTACCTTTCGCAACGGAACCATCGAGTATGACGTCGCAGCGACCAGCGACATGGGCGCGAGCTTCGTCTTCCGTCGCGCCGACAAGGATAACTACGAGATGTTCTATCTGCGGCCCAGACCGAATTGCGATGCAGCTCCGGACTGCGTGCAATACGCGCCCCAGACGCACGGGGTTCTACTGTGGGATCTTTTCCCCCAATATCAAGGGCCGGCCCCTCTGCGCATGGGCGAGTGGAACCATGTCAAGCTCGTCGTTTCGGGGAAGCGCATGAATGTCTTTATCAACGGCTCAACTGCGCCGACGTTAAAAATTGGAAGACTGGAGGGTGACACCGGCGAGGGCAGCCTGATGTTGCAGGGGCCGGGAATCTTCGCCAATCTCGTCGTTACTCCGGATGAGGTTGAAGGCCTGACCAGTGATCCCGAAGGAGACGCGACAGCGTCCGACGAGCGCTATGTGCGTCACTGGCAGATTTCACCTTTTTCGAAGCTGGACAACGATCAGTCGCCGACCCTTGCCGACATGCCGGCGTCTTCGGCCTCATGGGTTCCACTCGAAGCCGAACGCGGAGGACTCGTGAACGCGAGTCGTGTCTATGGGCTGCCTTTGCCGCGACCGGATCGTGCGGTGGTCTGGCTGAAGACAACTATTCGCTCTGACAGTGCACAACAAAAGCACGTCTCGCTGGGATGGGCTCGCGAGATTGTCGTCTTTGTGAATGGCCAACTTGTTTTCGCTGATAAGAATCTCTTTCAGCCACCGGTGGCGCGCAAGACGCCAGACGGCCGCCTGTCGCTCGAAAACGGTTCGTTGATGCTGCCCTTCAAAGCCGGCGATAATGAACTGGCGGTCGCGATCGTCGACAACTTCTACGGCTGGGGGCTTGAGATGCGCTTCGACGATGTGAAAGGTCTGCTCCTGGCACCGCATTAGCGCCCGTTGCCGTGAGCACGGAGCAAGAGGAAGAGCGGAGGCATTTGGCTATCGATACAGGACCTCGATCAACCTTTGGCGGATGGATGATGAGCAATCGGTGGGGACGCTGGTTGTTTGCCTCTCTGCTGTGGAGTATTCTCGGCCTGCTGTTTGCGCTGCCCAACCTATCGGCATCCAACTGGGCTCGCCCGCTCCTCGGCTCGATGGCCCAGTGGTGGGCATGGGGTTTGGTCACCCCGCTCATTTTCTGGGTCGATGAGCGCCTGCCATTTCGAGAGAAGCAACTCGGGAAGCGCATCCTCGCTCAGTTACTGCCAAGCCTGGCTTTAACGACTCTCTACCTCTACATCTTTACGGCGGTACGGGCTCTGCTGGGTCTGGCCGGTTGGAGTGCGCTGGCGGGCATGAGCCTGCTTTCGGTTGCGTTCCATGGCGGCATTCTCTGGAGTTGGCTGGTCTACTGGCTCATCTTCGGTGCGCGCCAGACCTACCGCTATCACGAATACTACCTGGCCAGCGAGTTGCGGCTGGAGCGAATGGAGCGCAGCTTCTCGCAGGCTCGCCTCAACGCGCTGCGCATGCAGCTTGACCCGCACTTCCTGTTCAATGCGCTCAACACCATCTCCGCGCAGGTGGAACGCGACCCCAGGCTGGCGCGGAATATGATCGAACATCTTGGCGATCTTCTCCGCCTCTCCCTTGAAGCTCGCGACAAACAGGAGGTCCCGCTGGCCGAGGAGATGGCGTTTCTCGACCACTACCTGGCTATCCAGAAGATTCGTTTCGGAGCCGGTCTGCGCATTGAAACCCGCGTCGCACCTGAAGTAAAGTACGCTCTTGTGCCTTGCCTTATTGTTCAACCTCTGGTCGAGAATGCGATACGTCACGGCATCTCGAGTCGCGCCTCCGGCGGAACTGTATCCGTTATCGCGCGGCGCAACGCTGAGCGTGTTGAAATCCGTGTAGCCGACGATGGCGTTGGACTGCCTCCGGGGTGGACGATCGAAAACTCAAAAGGATTGGGGCTGTCGGTCACGCGCGAACGCATCGCCGGCCTCTATGCTGACGGAAGCAGCCGCTTCGAGGTTACGCGTCGCAGTGGCGGCGGAACTGAAGTGGAAATCTCCTTGCCAATTCGATTGACACACGAGGAAGCCGATGATCGCCCCGCGCAATGAAGGTATCCGCATCCTTGTGGCTGACGACGAGGCGCCGGCGCGCCAGCGCCTGATCGATCTGCTGCAAAAGGACTCTCAAGTCAGGGTCGTGTTCGAAGCCGCCGACGGACAAACCGCAGTCGAAGTCATTGA
>JBEKVS010000300.1:0-7444 GCA_049513795.1 Occallatibacter sp.
CAGGCTGTGAGTGAAGAAAAGCGGGTCGCACAGAACCTGGTCTTCCGGAGTCTGCTGGAAGGCGGCTCAACTCAGCACCCTTCAGCACCCTCGAAGACCGCATGAAAGAAGATGCCACATCCATAGACCATTGATTCTTAATGGTTTATGGCGGGGACGACGGGGCTCGAACCCGCGACCTCTGCCGTGACAGGGCAGCGCTCTAACCAACTGAGCTACGTCCCCACTTGTGTTTTCAACAACTTCCGAGAAACCCTAGTGGGATGTTCAATCTGCGGAATTTGCAAATGCACATCTATCGCGGGAATTGCCTGCAATATCAGCAGTTTCTGCCGAAACCGCTCATAAGCCGCCCTGAGATGTACGCACCGCAAACAGATTTATCTTAACACGGCGATCCGGGACGGAACGAGCGGCGGGGGACAGAGTTGACATCGTCTTTCACCGAGTTCAGCTTCTTAGGATCGCGGGCTTGGCGGTCATATTCGGGCGGAATTCTGAACCGCTCCCTGTCTCAGCACTAAGAGCTCGCCTCTTGTGTGACGGGAGCGCCCGCGTTGAAAACGGTGCAGGTAGAGGTAGATGACGGGCGTGATATAGAGGGTCAGCGATTGCGAAAGCAGCAGGCCTCCGACAACCGCAATGCCGAGCGGACGGCGCGCTTCGCCGCTGGCGCCGCTGCCGAAGACTATTGGAAGCGCTCCGAGCAGGGCGGCCATCGTGGTCATCATGATGGGGCGAAAGCGCTGCAGGCAGCCTTGATAGATGGCGGCCTCAGGGCTCAGGCCGGAGTTACGTTCGACGTCGAGCGCGAAGTCGACGATCATGATGGCGTTTTTCTTGACGATGCCGATTAGCAAAATTATGCCCAGGAATGAGTAAAGGTTGAGGTCCTGACCGCATGCCAGCAGGGTGAGCAGAGCGCCGATGGCCGCGGACGGCAATCCGGACAAGATGGTGATGGGATGAATGAAGCTTTCGTAGAGCACTCCCAGGATGAGATAGATCACCATGACGGCAATCACCAGCAGAACTCCGAGGCCTTTGAGCGAGCTTTGAAATTGGGCAGCGGTGCCTTGAAAAGCGAAGCTGATCGTCCCCGGCATTCCGATTTGCTCGGCGGTTCGGCGGACGATCTCGGTCGCGGCGCTGAGCGAAACTCCGGGCTTGAGGTCAAATTGAAAAGTAACTGCGGGAAATTGGCCGATGTGATTGACAGTGAGAGGCGCTACCGTCTGGGTGAGGGTAGTGACTGCGGCGAGCGGTACGAGCCGGCCAGTGTTGGAACGAATGTACAAGTCGGCCAGACCCTCGGGATCCCGCTGATATTGCCGCGCGACCTCGAGAATCACGTCATAGCGTTCGGAGGCCACCATGATGGTGTTGGCGCGCCGATTTCCGTAGGCGTCGTAGAGCGTGTTGGCGATATTCTCCGGATTGACATCGAGCGACATGGCGAGGTCGCGGCGAATGTCGACGTTGACCCGCGGCGCGCTCATCTGCAGGTCGCTCGAGACGTTGGCTAACTCGGACAGGGACTTGAGCTTTGCCAAGACTCGCGGCGCCCAGCGGTATAATTCTTCGGCGTCGGGGCTTTCGAGCGCGGCCGAATATTGCGATCGGCTTTCACTCTGACCGAGATCGACGTAGTCGCCCGGGCTCATATACACATTCAGCCCCGGGATTTGGTTCATCTGTTTTTGCAGGTCGGCGATGATCGTTTTTACATTCGGCCTGGGCTTGTCCGGATCGAGGTTGACCCAGAACCATCCGAAGTTTTGCGAATCGACGCCGGACAGGTTGCTTCGCATCCCTGGAATTGTCGCGAGAATCTTATTCACTTCTTCGCCGTACGCAACCATATGCGCGAAGGAGTTATCCTGCGCAGCTTCCAGAGTCCCATGAAAGTAAGGGACGTCTACCGCGGGCATGAAGCTCTTGGGCACGGCGACGAAAAAATAGACAGTGAGTGCGGTCATGGCAATACTCACGACAATGGTCGCGCGCCGATAGCGCAAAACGATATCGAGCGAACGCCGGTACCTCTCCTGCATCGCGGCATAAAGGCGTTCCGAATGCTTCTGGAACCAATTGCCTGCCGTCTCGCGCGATGCGAGGAAACGGCTGCATAGCATGGGAGTGAGCGTGAGCGCGGTGAGGCCGGAGAGCAAGATGGATACGGAAATGGTGACCGCGAACTCGCGCAGCAGTCGCCCGAGAACGCCGTTGAGAAAGACGATGGGCAGAAACACGGCGACCAGCGAGAGCGTCATCGAAACGATGGTGAAGCCTACCTCGTTGGCGCCATCAAGCGCGGCCTGCATGCGCGTCTTGCCCATCTCACGATGACGCACGATGTTTTCGATCATGACAATGGCGTCATCGACGATGAAGCCCACCGAAAGCGTGATCGCCATCATGGAGAACATGTCGACGGAATAGCCGAGCAGGCGCATAACTACGAACGATCCGAGAATCGACACAGGAATGGTTGCGCTGGCAATGACGGTCGAAGATGCCGTGCCAAGAAACAGGAAAATAACCAGCACCACCAGACATATGGTGATGACCAGAGTGCGGTTGACCTCGGCTATCGAATCGCGGACCAGATCGGCCTCATCAGCGACCTGGCCGAAAGAGACTCCGGGAGGCATTGAGTCGCGCAGCGACTGAATGACGGCCTTTACTTTATCGGCAACTTCGATGGTGTTGGCGCCAGGCTGCTTGCGCACCGCCAGGATGACACTGCGCCGGCCGTTGATCCAGAACCTGCTTCTATCGTTCCTTGAACTGTTGAAGACGTTTGCGACCTGGTTGAGCCGGATGGGAGAGCCGTCGCGATAGGCAACGACCATCTGGGAAAACTCGCCGGCCGAGCTTAGTTGGCTTTTGGCCTGCAACGAAAAGTCTTTGTTGTCTCCGTACAATGTGCCCGAGGGCAGGTTGGCGCTATTGCTGGTAAGCGCGGTGCGAAGCTGCTCGAGATCGAGCCCATAGGCTGCGAGCCGGGCCGGGTCGGCCTGCACGCGAATCGCCGGTGCGTCGGGGCCATAGACTTCAACCTGAGAGACTCCGCTGACCATGGAGACGCGCTTGGCCAGGATCTGGTTGGCGTACTTTGCGAAGTCGTCGAGCGCCATGGTCTTCGACGACATTTCCAGCCATAGAATGGCGCGTTGCGCTGGATTCACCTTCGAATACGAGGGCGGAGAAGGCATGCTGGCCGGCAAGTCGCCGGCGGCGCGGGAGATGGCGGCCTGGACGTCTTGCGCAGCCGCATCCACGCCTCGGTTCAGATCGAACTGCAGCGTAATGTCGGTTTCACCCACCTGGCTGCTCGAGGTCATGTGCTCGATGCCCGGGATCATGGAAAACTCGCTCTCGAGCGGAGTCGCCACCATCGACGCCATGGCGTCGGGATTGGCGCCGGGCAGTGCGGCCTGCACCTGGATGGTGGGATACTCGACCTCCGGCAGGTTGCTGACCGGCAGAGAGCGATAGCTCAGCAGTCCGAAGCCGGCGATGGCCGCGATGAGCAGTGTGGTGGTCGTGGCGCGACGAATGAAGAAAGAGGTCAAGCTCATAGCCGCGAGCCTGGCGTGCTGAGGATCGAAACGCCAGCGCCGGCCGTGAGCCGGAGCTGCCCCTCGGTTACAACCGTGTCACCGGGTTTGATGCCACTGCCGATGATGGCTTGTTCCGGGCCGTTTGGTGGCCGGTAGGTACGCAGCACGCGGATGGACTCAGTGGAAGCTACACCGGATTTGATGAGCCACACGTATTTGCCATCCAGACCATCCTGGACCGAAGATTCCGGAACCACCGTGCTGCCCATGTCCAACCCGAGGCGCAGTCGAACGTTGACAAACTCGCCTGGCCATAGCGCGTTATCGGTATTGGGGAAAACGGCCTTGAGCCGGACGGCGCCGGTGGTTGCGTCCACCGTGTTGTCGATGAACACAAGATGGCCTTCCCTCGCAGGGATGCTTGGGTTCGCTGCGCCGCCAGCGCTGACCGCGTTGAGGCTTGTTCCGTCGATGCTTGCACTTACCGTGAGTTGTCCCTCCGCATTGAGACGCCGGACCTCGGCCAGGCTCTGCTCCGGAGTCGCAAATGTGACGTAGATCGGCGTAAGCTGCCGCAGGGTTACCAGGGTCGTGTCGTTGTCGCGTACCATGTTGCCTGCCTTCACCATCGCCGCACCGGCCCGCCCGCTGATGGGCGCAACCACCTCGGTGAAGCGCAATTGCAACTGGGTTTCGGCGAGTCGTGCGCGGTCTGCCCTGACGGTGCCGGCGGCCGCGGCCGCGGCGGCCTTGTCGGCTTCGAGGGTAGCCTGGGCAGAATCGCTGGTGGTCACTAACTCGCTGACGCGCTGCCCCGAGATGACACCCAGCGTCCCCAGTCGCCGGGCGACGTCGGCTTCCGACTGGCTCTGTTTTTCCGCGGCTGCATCTCGCGCCGCCACGGCCCTCGCCTGCTTTTCCATGGCGATGTCGCGTTCCAGATTGGCCTGTTCTTCCACCGCCTGGCGTTCGATCGTCTGGTGATCGATGCTGAAGAGAAGCTGGCCTTTGGTCACGCTCTCTCCTTCGGTGAAGGCGACGCTGTTGACCTGCCCGGCCACGCGCGATTTCACATCCACGCTTTCCATCGCCTCAACATTGCCCACAGCCGCAATCTCCAACGGAACATCTTCGGATACTGCGCGGACGGCGCGAACCGGCACGGCAACCGCTGCCGTCGCATTCGCCTTGGCCGCAACACGGGTACACGAGGTCAGGGAAGGCGAGATGAGCGCCCCAAGCAGCGACATGGTAAAAAGGGACGATCTTCGGCGATGCTTCACGATGGAAATACCTCAGTGCCAGCATCGGCGTCTAATCCGCATCGGGCGACTGACATGCAGCGGAGGCTGCGGTAATTGCAGCGAGAGCTCTCAAATACGCAGCCGGAGAGAGTTCACTGGGTCGGAGCCGGGATTTGGCATGCTGCCTGCAGAATTGACCGCATTCCCTGCAAAGATCTGGCGACACCGCTTCCGGAGTACGATTCTGGAAGGAACGAAAATCCTGCACCGGCATGAATAGTAGAGGGAAACAAGCTCATGGACACATTTACAGCAACACCCGATGCAACACTGGCCATGACTGGAAACGACGCCAAGGCGATGCCGTTCAGCGGCGACCCCTCTCAAGGCGGCCCCTCCCAGGTGGAAGGTCATGACGGCCTTCATCGCGGCCTTCGCCTCAATGGCCACGTCTTCATCTTTTCCGTGGCTATCGTTCTCAGTATCGCCACGGCTGCTGAATGCCAGCGTGTCACCCATCGTCCTTCGCTACTTTACGGAGCGGTGCTTTGGCTCTGGTGGGGGTGCATTGCAAGCGGAATGTGGAGGGTGAGCCGGCGCCTGCCGTTCGCTGCAAGTTTTACGCCTAAGGCGATCTCCATCCATGTGCTCACCGCTTCCCTGCTCGCTGTCGTTCATCTGCTGCTTTTGGGTGGCCTCGGGTTCACCGAATCCGGATGGCAGGCACATGCGTCGGCACTCTCTGTATGGACGAGCCAACTCATGGTCAACCGCTTCGGCACCGAAGTGCTGCTCTACGGCTTTCTCTTCGGCATAGTCGGAATCATCCAGTTTCAGATTCGTGCGCAATCCGATGCTATGCATTCCCTGGAGTTGCAAAAACAGCTCTCCACAGCGCATCTGCGCGCGCTGCAGATGCAGCTTGAACCGCACTTTCT
Organism: Occallatibacter sp.; assembly: GCA_049513795.1. Taxonomy (GTDB): domain Bacteria; phylum Acidobacteriota; class Terriglobia; order Terriglobales; family Acidobacteriaceae; genus Telmatobacter. Next base: position 5,749 of record JBEKVS010000300.1, read on the forward strand.
CTTCAATACCCTCAACGCGATTACCACCCTGGTTGAGCTTGACAGGCGGAACGAAGCTTTGGCCACCCTCTCTCACCTCAACGCAATTCTGCGCAGCACTTTGCAGAGATCGACTCCGGAAAAGGTACCTCTCTCTGAAGAGTTGGAGATGATGGAAAACTATCTCGCCATCGAACAGGTTCGTTTCGCCGACCGGCTTCGCATCGAGATCAAAGTAGAGCCGGGCGCTCTCGACGGGCTGGTGCCATGTTTTCTGCTTCAGCCGATTGTCGAAAACGCCATCCGCCATGGCGTTGCAAACTGCGAGAGCGAGGGGTTGGTCGAGGCCTCTGCGCGCCGCGAAGGTTCAATGCTCCTGCTGCGGGTGCGTGATTCAGGGGGCGCTCTGTGCGCACCGAAGCAAAACGGCCACGGCATCGGGCTCAAAAACACGCGAGAGCGGCTTGCGCATTTCTACCGCGACGACTACTCGATGTTGGCGGAGCCAATTGAAGCCGGTGGATTTGAGGTAGCCATCTCCATCCCCTATGAATGCGCTCGAAGATGAAACTGACAGCCATCATCGCCGATGACGAACCGCTGGCTCGCGAGCGGCTGAGGTTCCTGTTGTCCAGCGACGGCGAAATCTGTGTCGTCGGCGAGTGCCGCAACGGAAGAGAGGTTGTCGCGGCGCTGAAGGACAGGCGTGTCGACGTTCTTTTCCTCGACATCCAGATGCCCGGCCGAGGCGGCTTCGAGGTCATCGAGCAGGTCGGCCCGGCAAATATGCCCGTCACGGTTTTTGTGACCGCGCACAATCAATTTGCGGTAAGGGCATTCGAGGTTCACGCTCTGGATTACCTGACCAAACCGGTGGAACCGGAGCGCCTGCAAGCGACTCTGGCCCGCGTGAAGGAGCGGATTGCCTCGACGGTCGCGCTATCGAGCCATGAGCAGCTGAAGTCTGTGCTGGAGAACCTTGCAAATAGCGCCGGCGCGAGAAGGGACTATCCTCGCCGGCTGCTGGTTCCGGGCGGCAGAAAAGATTCTTTCGTCAACGTCGATGAAATTGAATGGATCGAAGCAGCCGACTACTACAGCTGTCTGCATGTCGGATCGAAGAGCTTCATGATGCGGGAGACCATCAAGCAGCTCGCAGAGACCCTCGATCCGGAGAAGTTCGTGCGCATTCACCGCTCCATTATCGTGAATGTTGAGCGAGTTCAGGAGATCTTCCGCGAGGGGCGCAGCGAAGGCTCGGTGAGCCTGACCAATGGGCAAAGGCTCAAAATGAGCAAGGCTGGCTGGCAACAACTGCTTGCCGTTACGCGCAGCTGAGTTCGCCTTCAAGCAGCAGTGCAAACTCCGCATACAGCCTCTCCCAGAGATTCCCTTCGAATTGTCAAGGCTGACTGTTGAGCGTGCATATGCATAAAGTATTGCCTATGAACAACGCGCAAAACTTCGCGATTCGGGCTTTGAATGACGACGATCCGGCTGTCATCGCAGCCGCCTTCGCGCGGATAGGTTGGAATAAACCTGAGGCGCAGTACCGGCGGTATCTAAGCGAGCAGGCGGCTGGCGCCCGAACGTGCCTTGTTGCTCTTGTTGATGGGCAGTTTGCGGGATATGTGACCGTGAACTGGCGACCTTCCTATCCGGGATTCTCGGAGCTGAATATTCCTGAGATTCAGGACTTGAATATCCTCAGCCAATT
>JBEKVS010000301.1:0-7441 GCA_049513795.1 Occallatibacter sp.
CGCCTGAAGATTGTAGGTTGTCCCATTGAACGTGACAATACCGTTCTCCATATTCGCGCTCGGAACCGATTTTTCGATGATTTCGGATTTCGGGAAGCGGTAACCCTGGTACAGCGCGAAGAGATAGGTCTTGCCGCCGAGAAACTTGGGCAGGATTGGTCCGCCGCCGCCAAAGCCGAATTTGCTGTAGTGGTAGCTCGGCACAGGCGCATAAGCAGGGCCCTGCGCATTATCCTGCCAGGTGTTGGCGCTGAAATTGTTATCCAGGTAATACTCGTAGCCCGTGGCATGCCACTGATTGGTACCGCGCTTGGTTACAACTTCTACCTGTGCTCCCGCTGAGTTGTTGAAGTCGGCGGTCTGGCCGGTGGCGTTGACCTTGAACTCCTCCACGCTGTCGGCCGGGGTGGGCATTACACCGGTGGGGCTGGTTACAAGGCCCTGCCCGCCCGACGCGGCGCCGCCCGTGGGATCACCCGCGAATGAACCGGTGTAGACGGACATACTGCCGTCCATGTCATTGGAGTTGTTGCCGCCGTCCAGAGAGAACGTGCTTTGATCGACCACGGCGCCAGCGACGCTGCCGTCCGGGCTGATGCCTGCTTGCAACTCCGTGAATGTGCCGGCGTCGTGAAGAAGGCTGGGAAGCTCGGCGATCGCCTCTTGCTCAACCGTGCTGCCGACGGTCGCGTTGAGGGTCTGCAGGTCGGTTCCGGTGGATTGAACTTCGACTGTGGTTTGCGCGCTGCCTACGTGCAGTTTGAAGTTGGCCGTTGTCTGCGTGCCCACCTGGACCACCAGGCTGTCCGTCTTGTCGAGCTCAAAGCCGGCTTTGCTGGCGGTGATGTTGTATGTGCTCGGCGACACGTTGACCAGCACATACGTGCCGGCATGGTTGGTGACCGTTGTACGCGAAGCGTTCGTTGCAGGGTCGGTCAGGGTGACGGTGGCTCCCGGAACCACCGCACCACTCTGGTCTTCGACCAAGCCGACGACCGTGCCGGTATTAGTCGCCTGGCCGAATGCCAGCGTAGCGCCCACGTAGCCGCACAGCAGAAGCATTGCCGCCAGAATCGACAGCCGGAATCTAGGTTGTTTCATTGGAATGCCCCCTCATGATTTGTGATTTACGTCATCGTGAAAACTGCTTGTTCTTCCTCAGGCCTTGCCCGTGTAACCTCTCTAGATGCTTCACTTACGGGTACACATGTAACAGGTCATTTTGGATAACACGTCTACGTCCGCTGCGTTGACTTTCTCTGCACGAAAGGCCAGACGTCAAGAAAACGCTAGAAGGAAAATGAGTTTGATAGGACGACTACCAGCTCAACTGGTGGCCAACGCTGCAGGTAGTTAATCTCGATCTTCGTTGAACGATTGTGTTCGATTCAGGCATTGAAGCGACTGCTCGGTATACGGTGGGCCCGCGATGCGCGGATCGTACAGCCAGAGACTACAAAGATTCAAGAAGTACACAGCTTCGCCAAAGTACTGAAGCCGATGCAGCTGAGCGAGCTCATTTGAGGTTAAATGAGCGAACAGTTAATTACGCCCCCAAGCCGGCAAATGAATTCTGCGATGCGCAAGGGCTACTTAATCGTGGTTGCTAAAACTTAACATGAAGAAGTTGGGGATACAAGCGACTCCGGAAATTATTTTTCTGACGAACCCGACGATATTGGTGACAAATGGCAAAATGTGGTGTCGAATAGCGAGGCTTGGCCCGCATCCAAGCGCATCGGCCGCGCCACCTGGGAAGATCCGGGCCGTGAGCGGTCGAGCTGCCAAGATTCGATCCTGATTGCCAACACCTGCGACGCGGCGGCTAGCCTTCCTTCGAAAGCCCGTCAAGTCGATAAGGCCTCGCTGGCTTGCAGACAGGATCCCGGGCGGAAGCAATCGTCCTGGTGGGGACGAAGTTTGCACTGGGCTATTCTGGAGATGTGGAGCATACTGCCTCCATGGCCAGTGCGTTTCCGTCGACCGCGAGTCAACCATAGAATCTAACCCACGCTCGGCACATACCCGGCCCACAGGAGTCTTGCGATGCATGCGGCTCACCCACTTCCCCGAACTTTGGGGGAACTGCGCGCCAGCGACAAGTTCCCTGAATCGACAATGACGACTCGAACCGTCAAGGACGAGATGCGCGCCAATCTGATTGCGCGCCTGCGGACTCGCGAAACGGTGTTTCCTGGCATCGTCGGCTACGAAGATACGGTTGTTCCGCAGATCGTGAATGCCGTGCTGTCGAGACAGAACTTCATCCTGCTGGGATTGCGGGGACAGGCGAAAAGCCGCATCCTGCGTGCGCTTACGGAGCTGCTCGACGAGAATCTTCCCTACATCGCCGGGTGCGAGATCCGCGACAATCCTTACCTTCCCATTTGCAAGCGATGCCGCGATTTAATCGAACTGAAAGGGGACGACACACCGATTGCGTACCTTGGCCGCGAACACCGATACGTGGAGAAGCTTGCCACTCCGGACGTGACGGTTGCCGACCTGGTCGGAGATCTCGATCCGATCAAGGCGGCACGAACCGGGAGCGATCTGTCGAGCGAGCTGACCATGCACTACGGATTGCTGCCGCGCGCAAACCGCGGCATCTTCGCCATCAATGAATTGCCCGACCTAGCCGGTAAGATCCAGGTCGCGCTGTTCAATATCATGCAGGAAGGCGACGTGCAGATCAAAGGGTATCCGGTGCGGCTGGAGTTGGACGTCGCTCTCGTTTTCAGCGCCAATCCTGAGGACTATACGGCGCGCGGCAAGATTGTCACGCCGCTCAAAGACCGCATCGGCTCGGAGATTCGCACCCACTATCCCGAAACACTTGAGGAAGGCATGGCGATCACTGCGCAGGAAGCCTGGGCAGTGCGTGGAGCAGCGCCGATCGAGATTCCTCAGTATGTGCGCGAAGTGGTGGAACAGGTTGCATTCTCAGCGCGGCAGGACAAGAAGGTAGACAAGCGCAGCGGCGTGAGCCAGCGCCTGCCCATCTCCACTTTGGAGCTCGTGGTCTCGAACGCCGAACGGCGTGCGCTGATAAATGGCGAAAAAGTTGCGCTTCCGCGTGTGAGCGATATCTACGCCGCCTTGCCGGGCATCACAGGCAAATTGGAACTGGAGTATGAAGGCGAGATGCGCGGCGCCGATACGGTGGTGCAAGAGCTGGTTCGTACAGCCGTCGGCAAAATCTTCGATCGCTACTTCGCCATCGACGACATGGAGCAGATCGAGTTGTGGTTCAACCTGGGAGGGACCGTCAAGCTTGACGACACCCAGCCAACAGCCGGCGCACTGGCTGATCTGAGAGAGATTCAAGGGCTGTTTGAGAGGCTGTCGCCGCTGGGAGTAAAGCCCTCGGACGCTGCGCAAAAGCTGGTTGCCGCGGCGGAGTTTCTGCTCGAAGGCCTGGTAGCCCACCGCAAACTGAGCCGTAATGAAGAGCATGGATTCCAGGCGCAGGAGAGAACGACACGGAAGCCGGAGCGAACTGAAGCGGAGTTTGAGTACGGCGAATGGCCGCCATCGCGCCGTCAGCGAAGAGGCGGATTGAACTGAGGCTGCCGATTGCCACGAAGCATCTTCGGTCGGGTATGAATTCGTGAGTTGAAATGGCAGTTATGCAGGCTGGTACCGCATGAGACGCATTCGTTATTCAAAATACTCTGGTGATCTGGCTTCCGAGATGGATATGGAGGAGTTACTACAAGCTCTCTCCGACTATCTGCTCGACTCGGGGTTCTACGATTCGTCAACGCGTTTTCAGGAATTGGATCACACCCTTGACGATCTGCGTGAGGCGTTGCGTGGCGTGTTGGAGTGGGGCGATTTCGACGAGGCGATGCGGCAGAAGCTCGATGAAATGGCCGCTGACGGCACTCTGGATGAGTTGATTGAAAAGCTTCTCGCCCGCATGGAGCGGGAGAGCTATATTTCCTCTCGGCAAGATCCCTCGCAGGGGAACGGGCAGACCGGCGAAGCGCGTGGCAATGTGCATTTCGAAGTCACTGACAAGAGTCTCGATTTTCTCGGCTTCAAGACGCTGCGCGACCTGCTGGGCTCGCTGGGCAAATCGAACTACGGGCGGCACGATACGCGTCATTGGGCCACGGGTGTTGAAGTCAGCGGCGGGTCGAAGCAATATGAATTTGGCGACACGCTGAACCTGGACGCGGTTGCGACTCTCACCTCGGCGATTTCGCGCGAGGGTTTCGGCTTGCCGCTCAACCTTGAATACGAAGACCTGAGCGTGCACCAATGCGAATACCAAAGCTCATGCGCCACCGTGATGATGCTCGATTGCTCGCACTCGATGATTCTTTACGGCGAAGACCGGTTTACTCCGGCCAAGCGCGTCGCGATGGCGCTCTCGCACTTGATTCGCACGCACTATCCGGGCGATTCGCTTTCCCTGGTACTGTTCCACGATTCGGCTGAAGAGATTCCCGTGTCGCAGTTGGCGAGAGTGAAGGTCGGCCCATGGCACACCAACACGCGCGAAGGGTTGCGCGTGGCGCAGCGCGTGCTGGCGCGGCAACGAAAAGATATGAAGCAGATCGTTATGATTACAGACGGAAAGCCATCAGCCCTTACACTTCCCGATGGAAAGATATACAAGAATGCCTATGGGCTTGATCCGCTGGTGGTGAGCGAGACGTTGGAAGAAGTGGCCCGATGCAAACGCTCGAATGTGATGATTAATACCTTCATGCTGGCATCGGACTTCGGGCTGGTGCAATTTGTCCATAAAGTCTCGGAGATGTGCCGCGGCAAAGCTTACTTCACCACGCCGGACACGCTGGGCGAGTATCTCCTGATGGACTATATGCAGCGTAAATCAAAGACGATTCACTGAGGCAATCGACCAGCTTGCGGGCGTCGTCATAAGTCGGCTGCCATCCAGGCCGATCGTGCCGCAATGCGTAGGAATGATCGCGCAACACACAGCCTCGGGCTCGTCCAGGTTATGTTCCAACCTGGACGAAGCAGAGGGTCGAGTGAGGATTCAGTGCTTACTTTAGGGAAGTAGGCGTGCAGGGGTTGAAGCCCAGACTGGCCGAGCTGACGGGAGTCGGCGGCGTCGGAGGCGTGGACCACGGGGTATTCGTGAAGTCGAAAAACTCCAGAAGATTGGACTGCGCGGCATCGCGAGCCGTGAGGTGAACGGTGGGCCCGAGAAACCGGTTCTCGACAAACTTGATCACCGCCGTGTGATCCATGGGCGTGTGTGAAACATAATGCTTCCGGGTGAAAGGCGAGATGACGATGTTCGGCACGCGGAAGCCAAGCTGTGCGCCGAACCCGTAAACGGTTGGGGCATCACCCGCATGTGCGCCTGGGTAAACTGGATCCAGGTCGCAGTGTGTCGTTGGAATGCCCTTCGTAGCTGGCGGAATGGCCACGGGCAAGCACGGGAAATAAGTGTCGGGATTAACGGAGATGGACGCGATATCGGGGATAGATCCGAGAGAAGCGTCGGTGTTCTCATTAGAATGGCCCGGCACGGGTGGAACGTGGTCGTATGGGCCGCCGCCCTCGTCGTAGCCGAAGAAGAAGACTGAGTCGCCCCATGAAGGACTCGCCATAAGAGCATTCACAACCTTCGCGACTTGCGCCTGGCCGTTCAGGACGGATTGGCCCGATCCTGGATGCTCATCGTTGTTGGCATAACCGGCTTCAATGAATGCAAAGCTGGGCAGGGTTCCGTTGGCCACATCGCTGAAATATTGCGACAACGGGGCAATGTGATCGGGATCGACGCAGAACGAGTTCGACGGATCGCCCACCACGCCAGACGGCTGCATGGGAGCTATACAAGAGCCGTGGTTCTCGCGGAGATAATTGAATGAATAGCTCAGCGAGCCGAAGTCGGTGGCCGGATACTTGTCGTAAGCAGAGCCGGTGCACTCGTCCTCGTTCAGGCAGAAGCCCTGGGTTACGGTGTAATAGATCTTCCAGGAGACCTTTGCCTTGTCGAGTTCATTGAAGATCGTTTCAATCGCCAGCTGAGTGAGGTGGTCGTTGCTGCCCGGGTCCTGGACCAGTCCCTGGGTGGTGCCACCGGTGAAGGTTGCGATGCGATTGTCGATGCTCTTGCTCGCCACCGGCGAGAACCAGCGGTCGGACACCGCAAACTGCGATGCCATGTAGTAGTAGTAGTTCAGGTATTCCTGATCGTAGTACCCCATCGCGCGCTCGCCCGTGACATCGGTGAACTGGCCGGAGCATGAGGACCCCGGTTCGTTGCATGCCGTCGCGAATCCTTCAGCGGTATGCACGAAGCCATCCATCAGGATGGGACGGCTGGTGAGAAAGTCATAGCGGCTGACGTCTCCGTAGCTTGCTTCCCACGCCGAACTGTCGTCGTCGATGCAGGTGCTTTTCATCTTGAACAGCGGGTACTCGAGGCCCTGATCGTCTTTATTCATGATCGTGGTCAGCTTGTCGTCAATGCCATCGACCGTATATGTGTTGCCGTCCTCGCTCACATTCCAGCCATTCGCCTCGCGATAAGGATTCAGCATGCCAAAGTAATTGTCGAAGGAGTGGTTCTCCTGCAGCATGAAGACTACGTGGTTAATCGCATTGAGGCTGGTTGTGGGTATAACGCTGACGGTTGCCTCGGCAGAAACGCTGCCTTTGGCCCCGGTGGCTTCAGCCGTGTAGGTGGTGGTCCCAACCGGTGTGACGGTCTGGGTTCCGCCGGCAGGCGCCAGTTTATAGCTGCTGCCATCTGACCCGGTGATTACCAGCGCTGTAGTGTTTGTTGCGGCAACGCTCAACACGGACGAGGACCCGGCGGTGACGGTGAGCGGATTGACGGTGAAGGCGACCGTCGGTTCAGGAACCACCTTTACGGTGAACTTCACGCTTGTGCTGGTTTCCTTACCACAATTATCTGTCTCTTCGACGACGGCGGTATGCGACCCTGCAGTCATCGCCAACGCTGTGTTCAGCGACGTCCCGGACGTCGAGTAAACGAGTTTTCCGCTTACATAGATTCCAATGGCAGATACGCCCTTGGAGCAAGAACTGGCGGTTGCCGTCGCCACATATTGCACGGGCGACGTCACGGTCGAGCCGCTTGCAGGACTGCTGACCTTGACATTAGCAAAGGCAGGAGTCGAGAAAGCCAACAGGAGCGCAGCAAGTTTACAGCAGGGGTCCGTCACAGAGTTTCTCATGGGGGGTTATCACCAGTGTTCTGAGTCTATTAAAATGCCCAAATTATGAGTTGAGTCTACCACCGAAAAATATATACCACAGGGCAAAAGATAGCTCACCCAGAATTCCACAGGCTGCATGTAACGTGACCTTAACCTGTGCGCGCAGCGACGGGGGAGTGCATCCAGCATGCCGGCGCCCATTGGCAGAAGATTTATGTTGGCTGTTTCGCCTGTTCCGGCGCGGCTTTGAATGGAATCGCGGCTGA
>JBEKVS010000302.1:0-7416 GCA_049513795.1 Occallatibacter sp.
TGCGGCTTGGCGGCGACGACGCCGAAGATGTGACGGGCCGCGGGGTCGGACTCCATGCCAAGCAGCAGATCGGGCGAGGCGAGGTAAAAGAAACTCAGCGCGTGCGACTGCACCATTTGCGCCAGGTTGAGCATGCGGCGCAACTGCGCGGCAGCGTGTGGAATGCGCACCGACATAATGGCTTCGCAGGCCTTGGCCGAAGCGATGAGGTGCGAAACCGGGCAGATGCCGCAGATGCGCGCCATGAGGCTGGGCATCTCGTAGAAAGGGCGGCCCTGCGAGAAGCGTTCAAAGCCGCGCACCTGCGTAACGTGAAAGTGCGCGTCTTCCACTTCGCCGTCGCTGCCTAGCTGAATGGTGATTTTGCCGTGCCCTTCTAGGCGAGTTACCGGGTCGATGGTGATGGTCTGACTCATGGGTCAATCTCCGAAGAGGCTAGGCTCCAAATCTCGTAAGGGCTGGAATATCCAGCGGTGCCCCGGTGGCCAATGCGACAAGCGTGGTGTGAAAGGTATCGGCCGAGGGCGGGCAGCCGGGCAGAAATACATCCACCTTGACGAACTCGTGCACTGGCCGGACTACGCGCAGCAAGCGCGGGACTACGACGCACGGAATCTGCTGTTGCGCGGAAGCGTTCTCGATGTAGGCGCGGTTCAAGATGGCTTCCGGACCAATGGGGTTGCGCATGGAGGGAACGTTGCCGGCGACGGCGCAATCGCCCATGGCCACCAGCAGCCTGGTGTGAGCCCGAATCTTCCGGATCTTCTTTTCGTCGTCGACCGAAGCTACGGCGCCTTCGACCAGCGCGATGTCGACCTGGTCAGGGAACTCTTTGGCATCGACGATGGGGCTGTAGACCACGTCGACCAGTTCGGCGAGTTCCAGAAGGCGCTCATCCATGTCGAGGAAAGACATGTGGCAGCCGGAGCATCCGTCGAGCCACACCGTTGCCAGTTTCAGTTTGCTCATTGCGCTTCCCTCATCAGGTTCAATGCGACGAGAAAATCAGGATATTTGGGATGGTCGGAGCCGATCTTGCTCTTATCGAAGAGTGCTCCGGTAGGGCAGACCTGCACGCATTTGCCGCACCGCGTGCAACTGGTGGAGCTGCCCCATGGCTGGTTGAGGTCGGAGATGATCAGCGAATCGATGCCCCGGCCCATTACGTCCCAGACATGCGCGCCTTCAATCTCCGCGCAGACGCGGACGCAGCGCGTGCAGAGGATGCAGCGGTTGTGGTCGAGAGTGAAGCGCTCGTGCGAAGCATCGACCGGCAACGCCGGATTGCGATAGGGCAGGGAAACATGGGTCACACCCTGCTGCTGGCCGAGGGTTTGCAGTTCGCAGTGGCCGTTGGAGACGCATACCGAGCAGATGTGGTTGCGCTCGGCAAAGAGCAATTCGAGGATCGTCTTGCGATGCTTTTGCAGCCGCTCGGTGACGGTTGTGACTTCCATGCCTTCAAAGACGGTCGTGACGCAGGCGGGGAAAAGCTTGGTGTTGCCCTTGACCTCGACGACGCACAGGCGGCATGCGCCCACATCGCTGAGGCCGTCGAGATGGCAGAGGGTGGGAATGTCGATGTTGTGCTCGCGAGCCACTTCGAGAATCGTCTGGCCGGCGCGGGCGCTGACTTGTTGCCCATCGATGGTGAGCGTTTTGACGTCGACGCTGGGACTCATGCCAACACCTCCAATCCGGAAGTGGGAACCTGGATGTTGCAGACGCCAGCCGGACAGCGCTTGTGAACAATGTGGTCGATGTATTCGTGCTTGAAGTATTTCAAGGTGCTGAGCACCGGGTTGGGCGCGGTCTGGCCCAGGCCGCACAAGCTGGTCTCCTTCACCGTGGCGCAGAGGTCGACAAGCAGATCGAGGTCATCCATGGTTCCGGAGCCGTTGCAGATGCGGGTGAGCAGCGTGAACATCTGCGCGGTGCCGGCGCGGCAGGGAATGCATTTGCCGCACGACTCGGTCATGCAGAACTCGATGAAGAAGCGGGCCACGTTGACCATGCAGGAAGTGTCGTCCATGACGATCATCCCGCCGGAGCCCATCATGGCGCCGACATTTACCAACGCGTCATAGCTGACGCCTATGTCGAGCAGTTCCGCCGGCAGGCATCCGCCGGAGGGGCCGCCGGTTTGCACCGCCTTGAAGGTGTGGCCGTCAGGCACGCCGCCGCCGATCTCTTCGATAATCTTGCGCAGCGAGATCCCCATGGGCACTTCGACCAGGCCAGTGTTGGTGATTTTGCCGGTAAGCGCGAAGACCTTGGTGCCCTTGCTGCGCTCCGAGCCAATGGAGGCAAACCACTTCCCGCCTTTGCGAATGACGGGGGCGATGTTGGCGAAGGTTTCCACGTTGTTGATGAGGGTTGGCTTGCCCCACAGACCGCTCACGGCAGGGTAGGGGGGACGCGGCTTCGGCGTGCCCCGCTTGCCCTCGATAGAGGCGATCAGCGCCGTCTCTTCGCCACAGACAAAAGCTCCCGCGCCGAGCCGAATCTCGACATCGAAGTTGAACGCCGTGTTGCAGATGTTGTTGCCCAGCAGGCCACGGCGGCGGGCATCGCGCAGGCAGGTGGTGAGGCGCGTGACGGCCAGCGGATACTCCGCGCGCACGTAGACGTAGCCCTTGCTCGCCCCCACGGCATAGGCGGCGATGGCCATGCCTTCGAGAACGCGTTGCGGATCGCTTTCGAGCACGCTGCGATCCATAAACGCGCCGGGGTCTCCTTCGTCGCCGTTGCAGATGACGTACTTAAGATCGCCGCCCGCTTTGGCCACGGTGCCCCACTTGAGTCCGGTTGGATAGCCCCCGCCGCCACGCCCGCGCAGTCCGCTTTCCGTGATCTGCTGGATCACATCATTGGGCGCCATTTCCGTAAGGGCTTTGACCAATGCTTGATAACCGTCGCGGGCGATATAGTCGTCGATCTTCTCCGGATCGATGTGGCCCGAGTTTTCCAGTACCACGTGCACCTGCTGGTCGAAGTGCTCGCGCAGGTCGCATTGCAGGGCAGCCACAGGCTCGCCGCCTAGGCTTGAAGCGATGGATTCAGCATGGCTTGCATTGCAGTGTTGATAAAGAACTTCTTCCGGATCGACAAGAACCAGCGGACCAGCCGCGCAAAGCCCCATGCAGCCGGTGCGGCGGACAAAGGCATTTTTGCCCTGAGCTGTCACGGCTGCGGAAAGAGCGTCTTTGAGCTTGTCGGAATGCTGGCTGAGGCATCCGGTGCCCATGCAGATGTTGATCTGGTGGTCGTACTTGGCGTACTCGGCGCGGGTCGATTCGGCGATCTGATCAAGCTCTTCGATGGTCATTCGACGGCCCACCTTTCCAGTTGCTCGAGCATCTGCTCGCCGGTCATCTGGCCACACAGTTCGCCGTCCGCGAGCCCAACGGGAGCGCGGCCGCAGGCGCCCACGCAGCGCGCCGTCATCAGGCTGATCTGGCCGTCCTTGGTGGTCTTGCCCTGGGAAATGCCAAGGCGTTTTTCAGCCGCAGCCACCAGCTTGTCTGTGCCCTTGATGTAGCAGGCCGTGCCGGTGCAGATGGTCAAGGTGTGTTTGCCTGGCGGCTTGAGGCTGAAATGGTGGTAGAAGGTGACCACTCCATAGGCCTGGCTGAGAGGCACGCGTAGCGAGCGGGCTACAAAGCGAATGGCGTCATCATCCAGAAAGCCGAACGCGGACTGCACGGTGTGGAGCGTTTCGATGAGGGCGTGGCGGGCAAAACCATTCTTGCGCATGGTGCCGTTCACGATCTTCCAACGTTTGTCGTCGCTGGGCAGCGGCGGGGGTGTGAAAGCGGGCACGGCTCCCTCCAGAATGTCGAGAAAGAGGATTCAAAGCGATTGTGCCGCCGCATCCTGCTTTCTGTCTAATTCTGTTCTAAATGGACCACAGTGCAGCAGCGGTGACTCGCATCACCGAGACCCAGCTTCGTACCGCATTGCGACGATCTCGACCGGCCCGAAAGTCTTTCGAATTAATCATCTGACGCCGAGACGCTAGTCTGTTTACGGCTTTGCGTTCACTTGAATTTGGTAATCAGTGTAGTCGATGGTGACGGTCGCCGTGCCGAAGAGAAAACTCTTGGAGACGGCCCGTACATGGGTGGCCATGGAGAAGCCGTCGACGGTTGCGTATTGGCGCATCATCTCCGCCGGCGCGGCGAAGGCAGAGACGCTCTTGGAGGCCGTTCCCTTCAGCAGAACAAGCGATCCGTCGCGGGCATCGACCCAGATTTCGCCTATAACCAGGTTTGGAGCCTTTTGCCGGGGGTTGATGGAGATGTCGAAGCAATCACGACCATCGACGCGCTGAGTTCCGCCCGGTTTCAACTTCATTTCGTAATTGGAGGAGGTGATCCAGGCATGCTCGCGCACTCCCGGCTCGTTGATTTGTTTTTCACGATCGAGGATGGCGTCGAGAACCAGCCGGCGAATGACGGTTGAACCGCTCTCCGAGAGGATGGTGTAGCTCTTGCCTGACTCGCGCCGGTAGTTGGTCTTGACCACCATCTCCGCTACGGTATGGGTCTCGTCTCCATTGCGAAAGACGGCGTAGTGTTCCGTAACGGTATATGCGGCGATGGCCTCGAATCGGGTTTTGACAGCGGCATCGACGGCGGGAATGAGGCTGGACTCGTTGAGCTGTTGCGCACGCGATTGCGAATTCGATGCAAGAAAAAGAATGACGACGAACGTCGAAAATACGCGCCGAAATCCGGCGAAACCAAACAACACCATAGAGAAAGTCTAGAGCAAATCCAGGCTTTAGGTTTCCAACAGCGAGACCTCCTGAATTCTCGCGTTAAGGGGCTTTGCTGGCGAGACGAGGAGCGATTTCAGCTCCCATGGATCGAGCTTCACGATGTGGTCCAGGCCCAGAGCCGTGCTCTTGAGCGTGGCCTGCGCGGGGAGGCCCGATCGGTCTTGAACGCGGATGATCGTGGCGCCGGGTGCGTGTTCCGCCTGCTTGACAGCGAGGACCCATACGTTGCGCGGCATGACTTCAAGGAACGTATTCTCCCAAGACTCCGTCCCCGTGTGTGCGGAATCCATAACTTGCTCGGCCGGCGTCTGCAACTCTTCGGCGCGGCGGTCGAGGCCCAGTTCCGTCCAGCCGCCGCGCCCGGCTATAAGCCAGAATCGCCGTTCCTGTCGGCCCTGATCCTGCCAGGCATTGGTGTCGTTGTGCTGCACCTGCGCCGGGTTGTGACGGGCGTATGGCGCGGACCGAATCAGCACGGTGCGCAACAAGCCGTTGAGGCAGTCGTAACTGTAGGTCGAGTTATTGAGCACCGCGAATGTGTAGTCCTGGCCGGAGACCTTGCCCTGCACCGCTGCCCAATCCTGATAAGGCTCTTCTTCGCCGTGGGTCCTGCGCTCGATAACCTGCCCGGGAACTTTGGCGAAGATTCTTGGATTGGCAACGACGGTGGGGATTTCCAGCTTGAGCATTTGTTCATGCTCGTGCCAGTCAATCACGAAACGAAGCTCCACAAAATCCGCGCCTGCGAACTGAGCGATGTCAAGAACAATCTCGGAGTCCATCCATCGGGCTCTCTGCCGCGTGACGCGCGTAACCGGACCATCTTCAACCACAGACGACGAAACGAGAGTGGGCCGGCCCATCTCCTGGCGGAACTCATTGATGCCGTGCGCCCATGTGTCGCTGGTGTCGCTGATGGCGACCAATCCGATGGGCGCAGCCAGCAACTCGACGCCATCCGTAGCCTTTAAAGAGGAGATCCCGAAGCCGGAGTTGGAGACGGTAACGAAGTCGCTATAGGGCTCGGGTGGCGGAGGGTCGCCATGCGCAAGCTCGAAGACCTTGTAGCCGCAGGCGGGCAGATCGACCCACGCCGACATGCGCGGATACCAGAGCGACATGCTCGCCGGCGGGCGCCATTGAATGGGAATTTTTGTGCCGTCTTTTGCGGCGAGATGCGTGATGGGCGCTTTGCCGGATGGGTTGTGCTCGGGGTTGTATTCGAGCAGCGCCTTGCGTTTCCACGGCAATGGATTGAACACGAAGACCGCGCTCTCTTCAACCGAACTCAAATCGACGCGCTTGGCCATGGCTTCAAGGGTTTCAACCTTCGAGGTCTGTGCAACCTCGCAGGCATAGCCCACGCTGTCGCGCACATCCTGGTAGTCGGAATAGAGCGAGGTTCCGGCCATCATGTCGTGAAATTGGCAGAAGAGCACCTTCCACCAGGCCTCGGCGAATTGCTCGGCAGGATAGACGCGACCGTAATGAAGGCTGCCCACAACCGAAATGGCCTCAGCTTCACCCAGCCAGCGTTCGGCGCGGCGATTGAGAAATTTGCCTTCTCCATTGGCCGAGTAGCAACCGCGCGCGTGGTGTTGCAACTCGCCCTTGACGACGGGAAGGGAACCGAACGCTGACGAGCTCTCGACGGCCTGAAAGAAGCTGCGCAGCGTGCTGAAGCGGAGCTCCGGAAGCGCAGAGTCTTTGCGCATTTCAAGGATGGCCCGAATCTGCTCCTTGGTGACGGCGCCGCCATGATCGCCCACGCCGAGAAAGAAAGCCGCATGATCGAGGCCCGGAACGAAGGCGGTTGTCGCAGCCGAGCGTATCATGCTTGCATCCGCGTCGTAATCATGCCAGATTCTGTTCACAAGTACGCGCGACCCGTCGGGGCCTTCCCACCAGAACACGAGTGGTAGTTTCATCTCATGCTCTTGGGGTCGTTGGAAAGCGTAGTAGCCGTAACCGGCTCGCTTGAGAATCGTCGGTAAGCCGGCGGCGTGGCCAAAGGAGTCGGGATTGAATCCGATCTTGACATCGACGCCGAGGGCGCGCTGACAGAACGCCTTGCCACAGAGCGAGTGGCGGATGAAGCTTTCGGTCGCGGGAATGTTGCAATCCGGCTCGACGGGCCATCCGCCAACCACCTCCCAGCGGCCTTCGCGCACGCGTGTCTGAATCTCGGCAAACATGGAAGGGTCGGCACGCTCAACCCAACGATAATGAGCCGAAGACGAATGGGTATAGCAGAAGCCCGGCGTTTCACTGATGCGATTCAAGGCGCTGCGAAATGTAGTGAGCACGGTGTCAGCTCCGTCGCGCCACGGCCAAAGCCAGGCCGCGTCAATGTGCGAGTGGCCGATGATGTGAATAACTTTGCCGGTGGCGGAGGCACCATCCGTCGCCTGCTGAGCCAGGCCCGGCTAGCGATTGCGCCCAGCGATGCCGCACTTTGCACCAGGAAATCACGCCTGGAGATTCTACTCGGATCTATTCTCATGACTTGCGCCTCTCAACTTTGGCTCACGCTCTTTTGCGTCAAGTATCTGCCGCACCTCAGGCTCAGTGAGTGCCGCCATTAACGCGGCCACATCGCCGATGCTCTTACCCAACGATGATGGCAGCAGTTC
>JBEKVS010000303.1:0-7371 GCA_049513795.1 Occallatibacter sp.
TTCAAGCACAACACTGGTTTCCAGAAAGCGCAAGATAGGTATCTTGAGGCGGCGCCAGGTCGAGGCACGTTCCAGACATGTGGGCTGAGCTGTAAGTTGGACGCTTTGGAGGAAAGCGCCGATAGGTTCTTCAAAAGAAAATGGTAGGCACGAGGAGACTCGAACTCCTGACCTCTACCGTGTCAAGGTAGCGCTCTAACCAACTGAGCTACGCGCCTACATTGTTTTCAAGCAGTTACAGACTCTAGCTTACCATTCTGATCCACGATCGATCCACACACTTTCGGGAACCGACCGCAATCCTTAATCAGTTCGCAAAATTCTTCTTGCGCGCTGAGTTTGTTGTCGCTGTTTCCTTGCACGTAAAGGTCAAGCGTCGTTTGTATCCTGCTATGCCGGAGAGTTTCCTGCACAGTCTTCGGATTCACGTTGCCCTTGTTCACCAGCCATGTGGCCAGCGAGTGGCGCAGGTTGTGAAGTCCGAATCGATATCCATCCGGAATCTCGACGCCAGCAGCGATCGCCGCCGGACGAAGATGGTCGTGAACGAAGATCGAGGCGCAAACTGGAATCTTGCCTTTCTTTTTGATCGACGGGAACACGAAGTCAGCGTCAGCCGCGTACAAGCTCTGTTCCTTCCATGAGCGGAGGAACTGAGCCAGGATCGGACCGAGTGGGACCGTAGAGTCAGATGCCGCCGTCTTGGGCTTGCCTTCTTTCCCACGCCGCCAGCTCTTACTCACGCGAATACGGTTCTCTTCCCACCGGATATCAGCCCACCGTAATGCGACCACTTCACCTGCTCGCAAAGCAGTAGCAGCCACGGTGAACACCAGCGTGAAGTACATCATGTTCGTAAAAGACTGCAGCATCACGAGCGTTTCGGCGGGCGTCACCGTTATGGCTTTATACGTTGACTTGATATTCTTGAGCCGCCAATTCGCACACGGGTTCACCTTGCAGACTTCCTCAAACAGTCCGTAGTCGTAAACGCCGTGCATGACCTGCTTTGCCTTTCCAATCGTCGGTCCCGCGTATCCTTGGCCTCTGAAACCGTTCAACCAATCGTGAATTTCTTTACGCTTGATATCTTCGGCGGGAACATTACCCCACTTCGGAATCAAGCTTTTCTTCACGACGTGAACGATCCCTTCGTTGCGGGATTCCGCATCGAGATAACGCAAGGCCAGCACGCCGAACGTGAGGCGGTCAACGTCTGCATCCTTGTTTACCTCGGCCCGGAGTCCCATCTCGTCGATCTTCTTCCACGCATCGGTCTCGTTCTTCAATTCTTTTACAAGTCCGATGCGCTTCGTGTTCTCGACTCTCTTACCATCCTTGCTGGTTCTAAATCGAAAAAGCCAGGTCCAGCCGTCACTGCGCTTTACCTGCCGCAAACTGCCTGTCTGGTATTTCATTCGGCCTCCAATTTTTTAGAATGTGGAAGCCGCCCAGCACAGGTTAACACATGCGCTTCAAGCTCTGAAATCCTGAAAAGCCTTGTGTGGCGCTGGTTTCCGGTGGGCAGAATATGCGACGGAATCACACCGTCGCGGGCGAGTTTAAGTGAGTGCTTACGAGAGCAGCAGAGAAATTCTGCTGCACGGTCGGCGTCTACGAATGGTTCAACGTGTTCGTACTGCATAAAAAGAGAGTCCTCCATAACTCGCTCTGAGCTGGCTTGCTCAAGCGTTATCAGGTTGGTGGCTCTCTTTTCCGTGTGAAACCGAGCGTCAGTTGCCTGGGCCGACGCCGTACCGATTTCTCGAAGACCGGAAGGTATCCGGTATTTTCAACGGAGTAAACTTCTGGGCTTCAAGATCGAACTGCTCCATGATGAGACCGATCAACTGCCGGGCAAACGCTGCACGTGTTTGCGGACGTGGTGGTAACCGCCTGGACTGGCGTTCCAAAAAACGATACATCTCCAACAGAACCATCTCCGGATCTTTCGGCACACGGTTTGCCATGTTACCGCGCAACCGCTTCCCTTTCTTCTCGATCATGGCATCCACCCACTTGGTGTAGGTTGCTGGCGTACCAGTAGCCGGAGGCGGGAGCTGCGCAACTGCGTCGGTGTAAATCCCGAGTGACTTGGTATTACGTGCTGCTGTAATGACCAGCTTGCGATCCGTCATCGCCTCAATCGCCCCTTCCGGCAGCAATTCCACCGCATTGCGATAGCCGTACATATAGGCATACGCCGTGCGGACTACGACGCGTGTCGCCCGCAGGGCCGTGTTGAACATTCCATACGGCGCGAGCTTGGTTTGCAGCCACACCAGCCGCTTGCCGATGTAGAGCGACGAGTTCGAGTTTTTGATCTCTTCGATGTATTCCAGCGTCGTTGCTTGATCCGACGGGGATAGAAATGCCAATTCCTTGGCGTCAAAACCTTCAAATCCCATTATTCAACCGCTCCTCCTTTTGCAAACTTGTCTTCGCCAAATATGCTAACACAACGTGCATGACGCTGTTAGGAAATTATCATTCTAACATTGCGATGTTGCGTAAGAATAGTTTGTGCTTGCAAAAATAGCAGAGTGTGTAGTATAATCATTACCAGTAGATGGAGGTTTGAGATGACATCGGTCAGCGCGAAACTCACTTTCAACGACCCCGGTTACATCGGCCTTCCGTATTGGCCCGAACGCGACCTGCGCATAAACATCAGCAAAGAGGTGCACCCAAAGCTCGGCCCGGCTAAGAAGGAAGCGGCCCTGGCCGCAGCCTGCGAGAAACACGGCATTACGCGGGAACGGTACGACGAAATCTCAAAGTTGGCGGACCGCCCGTTTTACACGCTTGACGGCACCCGAAACGGCGAGATCGTCATTCCACAACGCATTATTCAATCCTTCCTGAACAATGCGAACCAGGAAGCACCAAAGGCGATTCCCCGTATCGCCTCAAAGGGGCTCACCTTCATCGGCATAAAGCTTGAGGGCGGGTACCTGCGAACCGGCCGGTACGAACGGGATGCAAAGCTCTTTCAACGTTTCGTCAAAATGGAAAACTCAAACCAGCGAATTTTTTCATCCGCTCCTTACATTTCTGACTTCGCCGCGACAGGAACGTTCCTTGTCGACGAGGGAATTATCAATGTTGGAGATCTGCGCAAGCTTATTGAATACGGCGGGCGCTGGTTTGGTATCGGATCGGCGCGGCCTCAGGGCTTCGGCCGGTTCCAGGTCATCGAGTGGAACGCCGCGTGAATTACTTATTTTGGTTGTGAAACTTTAACGAAGTCGAAGTCTTAGTCGAAGTCTTAGTCGAAGTCAAAGCCAAAGACGAAGGTTGTTTCCCAAAACATTAGCGCGACACGCCCAGCGCCAGAGCAAGGGGCACAAACATCGTAGTTTCGGCGACACGGAAATCGCGATCAAGAGGAGAAAACTTATGCTGGTAAAACTTAGCGATAGAGAAGTACAGGTGCGTGCTGTTTACGACACCAACAAGGCAGGACGTTACATTCTGGTCCGTAACATGATGAACATGTCCGGCGATCTTGCACACGAGGATTGCTACGATCCCCGATTAAAGGGAAATTCCGATCCACTCCATGTGTATCGCAAGGGGTATCGAACCTGGTTGTTGTCGGAAGCTGCTCTGACTTCAGAGGAGCAGGAACTAGCGCTCAAGTTGGCGGGCCAACGACCGCGCCATCTCGACTCGCTTCTGAGTGCCGATTGCGAGAGGCATGACGACGAAGAAGCAGAAATCGAGTCGGAAGAGCATGACGAAGACGAAAGCGAAACGGAGGCCATAGCGGATGCGACAGAGCCGCAGGCAGTTGCTCAGGCTGCGTAAGCCTGGCCGCTGGCGTAGTTTTCCGGCGCTCGCCTGCGCACCGGAATGGGGGCGCAGTCCTTCCTTCAGATCGATTGCGCTCCGTCTTTCAATTTGAGCAGAGTCAGTATCGTGGGCAAAACCAGATCCAAGGAGAAAACAATGTCGGACTTCTACGGATGTTTAGAGAGCACGTCATTCCGCGTCAAGGACCGCACTGCATTCCTGGCCGATCCTCAGGTTGCGCTGCTGAAAGCGCACGCAGTTAGCGAGGAGGGATTCTTTGTCGAGGACGGTGGGTACTTTTCCTTTGGCTGGTACGGTCAGTCCCCGTCAATCGAGCTCCCTATCTTCGATGACGATTTACCAGACGGCGTCCGGTATGTAGATATTGGGGAAGCGATCCGCGTTCACATTCTCCCGGGCGACGTGTGCCAGATTGGGGTGAGCGGGAATGAGAAGCTCCGCTATATTGGCGGTTACATTTGGTGGGTAACGTCCAATGGCGTTGTTGCGATTAATGGTCAAACCTGCTGGGAGGATAGGCTTACAGAGAATGGCATCAGGGGCGTGGCGGAGAGACTGGCAAAGCAGGTTGATGATCTTCGCCTCCGAACAAACGACCAGGCAGCGCCTGCATGAACCGCCAGAATCGACAAAAGACTAGGCGGTATGGACCGGGATGGCACTGATCTCGACGCCTGACGAAAGAATGTACAAGGTTCGAGTATCAACACACGGAAGAAAGGAACGGCTGCTCTGGCAGCCAATACACACTTATGATGCTTGAATTAACAGACATCAGATCGACAAATGCGGACTTTAAGCCGCCGACGCGACGCAACGGGGAAGAATTGAGATTGCACTCCGTTGGCGCACAGGGGGAATACTTCGTTGTTCGGTATTTTGGGTGGGAACCGGTCGAGGGTCCGGCGATTGATCGCTTCATGATCGACGTTTACTACAACCATCTCGGTTGTGAAATATTCCGTGTGACCGCCAGGGTCGTGGAGCCACCGCCTGCACTGCCGACTCTCTTGGAGAGATTGTTGGCTGCTTTGCAAATTATTTTCGGGATGCAGACGCTAGACGCAGATCTAGGAATGGAGCCAAGCCTGTGAAGAGTGTAGTCACTGACGAGATGGCCCGCTACTACGCCGGGATGGATCCCAGGCAGATGCATTTCGATTTCTATTTGGCGCTGGGTCCGCGCATCGAACCACAGCCCGGAGAACAGCCCGACCGGCGAAAGAAGCCACCGGAGCGCAGACCTCGGAGGGCAGCGTGAAAATCAACGTCACACCACGGATAATCTTGATTCCGATGGCGACCGTTGGTCAACGCCCGGTCACCGGCGGTTCAGACCATGGCTGTTGCTTCTACGAGGAATCAACGACTTAGCGGGAAATTTCCTTATAGTAGAGGGGCTTTTTCCCCGGCGCTCCTGCGTGTGCCGCATTGCAGTCAAAGATCCAGAACAGGTTTCCAGCGCAAAACAGCGTTGGATCTTTGACTCAAGGGCGGCTTCCCAAACGGGAGCCGCCCTTTCGGCTTTTATGGACAAAGGAGTTCGTGATCGAGCGCAGACCTACAGGAACACCCAATCAGCGCGCCCGGCGAGCACGTCGGCTTGCTGGATATGTTTGCTTTGTCGCTCCTTCGCGATCGGGAGTCTTCTGGGCGATTCTCAAAGATGAAGAGGGAACGGAGCATTTCGCATACGGTCCCAACTTCCTGATGTTTCCCGCGATTCCCGTGATTGGCCAGCAGGTGACTTTTGTGCGACTGCCGCCCCTGTCTGGTTCCAAGTTCCCACGGGCAATAGAAGTGGATGTCTTTAGTAGTTCAAAGCGGTAGTTCTTGCACTTCACAATTTAATCTCGCACAGCTCAAGACTTTAGACCGGACCTTCCAGGCACACGAGTAACCGGCGAGCACCAAACAACGGGCCTGTAACAATCTCCAGCCAACCGAAACGTGATTCCTCGTTCAGAGGTTTTCCGGGCAACGGGCAGGTGGTCTGATCCTGCACTCGGGCATACGCCCCGGTCCTAAGTGAAATCACAAAAACCACGGTCAGTAGGCGCGCAGTGAATTTGAGTAAGCCAGGCACTGTTGCAGGTAGGGATGTGCTGCGAGCGAGTCAGCACTGATGGTGAGCGGCTCAGGCTATTTCACCAGGGAATGCCCGAAGTGTGCCCGGAGTAATCGACTTGAGAGACTTTGCAGTAAGGCGCTCGGATCAGGATGACGCAAATAAGGAGCAAGACTAGATGATTATCTTTGAACGCAGTGCCGATGGCTTCACACAGCACGGAGACATAGACTTCACCGTCGGCCTCTTTCAGTGGCGACGGCATGACGGCGCATGGGACAGCGGTTGGGCGATCGAGCCGGTCGGCGATCTCTTAGCTCGCATGCAGCGTGGAGGACCGTACAAGTATCAGTCCTATCGCATCCTGCCAGCCGAGCCGCCATCGCTGGACATCAAGCCAACCTGTGCGGGCTGCGGGGCCATCGCTGGCGAAGATTGCCAGAACGCCTGCGAGTACATCTTTGGCCGTGCCAACGTGACCGAATCGCTTCCCATCCAGTTCAACGAAGACCACCAGTTCAGTGTGTCGATCAAGGTAGCCACGGATGGCAGGAATTTCGGTAGTAAGAAATCGAAGCAAACATGGTTTAACAGTGTGCGGTGTGCAGAGCTGTTCTTGATGGCTAACGGAGACATCCAGCCTGCCATCTCAACCATCGGGAACGGCGAGCGACTGCTGGCCTTCATTGGCGGCCAGGAAGTGGTCAAAACGCGAAAGAAACGCGCCCCCAACAAGAGCTATTTGGCCAGGTTGGGCTCAGCGGATGCCTTAGACGGGCGGCACGCCACTTTTCGAGTTCAGGCTGCGACAGAAACAAAGGACTTGCGCTGACTTATTTGGGCGTTTTTCCAGAGGATGAGCAGCAGCCCTTGCTTAAGCCAGACGCGCTAGAGTCGGCTCTAAACGTTGCCACGACAGGGATTTTCAATTCCCGGCGAACGCTCCGAAGCTCAGTTCCATAGCTCCTGCGCCAGTGGCACTTCGATTTCGCTGCCATAGAGGCCAATATTACCCGCAGACAAACGACGCACTCGCAGTGTCGTCGTGTCTGCGTTCAGGATAGCCCGGCAGTCGCGCGTGATCTTTTTCTCACTTGGTCGTGACAGGTCCAACATTTGTGGGTTTGCGGTTCGTGCCGTCAGAATAGATCGGCATCCGTGAGAACTTGATGGTACCTAGAGTGTCAACTTTTATGTGATATCCGTCACAGACTTCGGCTGGCACTGCTGAGCTATAACCATGCATCAACAAGGCCCCAAAACCACGCCCATTGGGGGAATTATGAGTTTGCCCTACCATTTTGTCCGTCCGAAGGTCACGTTGGCCAGTGACGGCCGACAAGGCGAAGCGGATGACTCGAACGCTGTTGCTCTGTGTATGGCAGCGGTATTGTGTTGTTTTTCTTCATCGCGTCACTCAGGCCAAGGAGTCGCAGAAAAATATGCAAGTCGCGACGCTAGGAAACTCAGGGTAGCGGACACCGTCC
>JBEKVS010000304.1:0-7307 GCA_049513795.1 Occallatibacter sp.
GCTCCACTGCCCTCCGGCGGCGCGCTGCTTGTTCTCCACGACGTGACCCGCATCGAAGCAGCGGAAAAGTCGCGCCGCGACTTCATCGCCAACGTGAGCCACGAGCTGCGCACGCCGCTCACTTCGATCCAGGGTTACGTTGAAACACTGCTTGAAGAGCCGCGCCCCAATGCCGCCACCGCACGCGAGTTTCTCGGCATCATCCTGAAGAACGCCACGCGCATGAATCGCCTGACCGAGGATCTGCTCACTCTTGCCGGCGTCGAGAGTCCAGACTACCGCCTGGCTTTGCAGCCAATGCGGGCCTCGGCGCTGGTGCAGGACGCCATCGAAAGCCTGGGCGGCATTGTCGTCGACTCTGAAGTCACGCTCGAGTCAACCGGAGCTCCCAATGCCTGCGTGCAGGCCGACGCCGACGCCATGAACCAGGTCTTCGGCAACCTGATCGAAAATTCCCTGAAGTATGCCAAGGCCGGCAAGCGCATCCGCGTGGGCGCCACGCAGCTTGAAAACGAGGTCCAGTTCACGGTCGAGGACTTCGGCCCCGGCATCGCTTATGAGCATCTCGACCGCATCTTCGAGCGCTTCTATCGCGTGGATAAGGCCAGGTCGCGCGACTCCGGCGGTACCGGCCTCGGGCTGGCTATCGTCAAGCACATCGTGCAGGCCCACGGCGGCCGCGTGTGGGTCGAAAGCGAACTCGGCTCCGGCGCGCAATTTCACTTCACACTGCCTCTCGCGCCCGCTCCCGTTGCCGAGAAGGCCGCGCCCTCAGTCGCGTAGATCTGAACTTTTTGGAGACAATCCACGCAAAAGGGTGCCCCAGGTCTCGCTCTTGAGGCCTTGGATTGAGACTTGGGATTGAAGGCTGGGATTGAGAGATCGAATTGCCGGTCCATTCAAAATCGGATTGATCGGCGCTTAAAATCCCTCCCGGAGGGAGCCGTCGAAAGTAGCCCAGGGGAAGCGCAGCGCACTCCTGGGATAGATCCGCGCCGCATGTGCCCGCCCCGTATGGGGCGGTGCGAACAGGAACCACATCCTCAACTCGGAGCAACCCCACGCCACGGAATGCCCCAAGCACCTCTCACCCGCGCCGACCGGTTATTCTGTTTCCTGTCTTCCGACGCGAACAGGAAACCGGTCCCAGCATGCTATCGAACAAAGCAAGTCGATCCGCCCTCCATTGTCTTCCATCGGCCATCGCCATTCTGATCGCGACGTCGGTCATCGCACAGCAGCGTCCTCCCGCCGTCCCGCTCATCGCGCACAACCCCTATTTCAGCGTCTGGTCCATGGCCGACAAACTTACCGACCAGAACACGAAACACTGGACCGGCCGTCCGCAGCCCATCGCCGGCCTGGCGCGCATCGATGGCAAGACCTTCCGCTTCATGGGAGCGGAGCCGGAAAACCTTCCCGCCATGGACCAAACGGCTTTGCAGGTCACTCCCACGCGCACCATCTATCAATTTCAAGCCAACCAGGTCAGCCTCACGCTCACTTTCTTCACTCCCGCTTTTCCAAAAGATCTAGACGTGCTTTCCCGTCCCGTAACCTACCTCACCGTGAGCGCAACTGCAGCGGGTGACCACGACCTATCCGTGCTCTTCGATGTGGATCCCATCATCGCTGTCAACACATCCGATGAGCCGGTGACCTGGGGGCGTTCCCATGCAGCCGGCCTCACTGTTCTGAACGTCGGCTCCCGCGACCAGCGTGTCCTCAACCGCCCCGGCGACGATCTGCGCATCGACTGGGGCTACCTCCACCTCGCCGCGCCCGATGCTGCGGGAGCCCAGTACGCGCTCTCCGAGCACGCCCTTCACGACTTCGCAACCACCGGCTCCATGCCCCCAGCCGACCAGATGGACATGCCACGCATGCCGCGCGAGGGCGCCGCGCACCTTGCCATCCTGTTGCCTCTTGGCAAGGTCGGCAGCCGACCTGTAAGACAGCATGTCCTACTGTCTTACACCGAGGACTACGCCATCGAATACCTGGGCCGCAAGCTGCGTCCCTACTGGCAGCGCAACGGCCTGGCCGTCGAGCAGATGCTGGCCGACGCCGAGGCGCAATATCTAGCCCTCGAAAAGCGCGGCGAGGTCTTCGACGCAGAACTGACCACCGATCTCGAAAAAACCGGCGGTCCGGCCTACGCCCAACTCGCAATTCTCGCTTATCGCCAAACGCTGGCCGCTCACGGCTTTGCCGCTGATGTCGACGGCACTCCATTGCTCTTTCCCAAGGAGAACTTTTCCAACGGCTGCATCTCCACCGTCGATGTGCTTTACCCCTCCGCGCCGTTCTTCCTCTTCTTCAATCCCGTGCTTCTCCAAGCCCAGTTGAAGCCGGTTCTCGAATACGCCGCCCTCGAGCGCTGGAAGTGGCCCTTCGCTCCTCACGATCTCGGCACCTATCCCCTGGCCAACGGTCAGGTCTACGGCGGTGGTGAGGTCACCGAAGAAGACCAGATGCCGGTTGAAGAGAGCGGCAACTTGCTGATTCTGGTGGCGGCAATGGAGCAGGAGCTGGGTAACTGGGATTTCGCCCGCGCCTATTGGCCGCAATTCACCAAGTGGGCCGAATATCTTCGCGCCGAAGGGCTCGACCCGTCGAACCAACTCTCCACAGACGACTTCGCCGGTCATCTGGCCCACAACGCCAACCTGTCTATCAAGGCCATCGAAGCCCTTGCTGCTTACTCCGTGATGGCGCGCGGCGTCGGCAAGCCGGATGTCGCCGGCCAATACGCACGTCTCGCCGCCGAAATGGCCGGCAAATGGCAGACGCTGGCTATCGACGGGGACCATTACAAGCTGGCCTTTGATAATCCCGGAACCTGGAGCCAGAAGTACAACCTGGTCTGGGATCAGATCATGGACCTCAAGCTGTTCCCGCCCCAGGTCCGTCAGACCGAGCTCGCGTTCTATTTGAAGCATTTAAACGAGTTTGGCCTGCCCCTCGACAATCGCGCCGACTACACCAAGCTCGACTGGTCGGTATGGACGGCTACCCTCGCCGACCCGCCAGAGCCGGGCCAACCCGACCCTTTCCAGGCCATCCTGGATCCGATCGGCCGCTGGATCAACCAGGGGCCGAGCCGTGTTCCACTGACCGACTGGTACGACACGAAGAGTGGCAAGCAGATCGGATTCCAGGCCCGCTCCGTTGTCGGCGGCGTCTATATCAAGGCTCTCGCCGACCACGCCCTGGCCGAGAAATGGCGCAACCGCACAGAACCCTGACCCGGCTGGGGAAGTCGTTCCGGATCTTGATTCGGGGTGGCCGCAATCCGCAACTCGCTCAAACCAACCGCGAATTGCGCTTCGTTCAAATCCCCGTAACATTCTGCGCAGAGAATAAGATACGGCAGTCCATCTGCAAGGGAGAACTCAGTGAAGAAAACGCTGTTAGCCGTAGTGCTCTTGATGTCGGCCATGAGCGCCGCCCAGGCTCAAAAGTTAACCGGAGCCGGTGCAACCTTCCCGTATCCGATTTATTCCAAGTGGTTTAGCGAGTACGCGCAAGCGCACCCAGGGGTTGAGATCAATTACCAATCCATCGGTTCCGGCGGCGGCATTCGCCAAGTAACGGCCGGCTTGGTCGATTTTGGCGCATCCGACATGCCCATGGCGGACGACGCGCTGGCTGCTTCCAAGGTCAAGCTGATTCATATTCCCACCGTCCTGGGCGCCGTGGTGCCGATCTTCAACGTCCCCGGAGCGGGCGCCGTCAAGTTCAGCCCCGACGTGCTTGCCGACATCTTCCTTGGCAAGATCACCATGTGGAACGATCCCCGCGTCGCCAAGGACAATCCCGGCGTTCAGCTTCTTGCTCAGAAAGTCATCGTTGTGCATCGCTCCGATGGCAGCGGCACCAGCTTCATCTTCACCGACTATCTGAGCAAGGTGAGCAAGGAATGGGAAAATGGCCCCGGGCGAGGCTCCTCGCCGGCCTGGCCGGTCGGCGTCGGTGGTAAAGGCAATGAGGGAGTGGCGGGTCTTGTGCGACAACTTCCCGGCGCCATCGGCTACGTGGAACTCATCTACGCCCTGCAGAACAAGATCACCTTCGGCGCAGTCAAAAATGCCGCCGGAACCTGGGTGACGGCCTCCATTGAGGGAGTCACTGAAGCTGCCGCCAGCGTGAAGCAGATGCCCGCCGACTACCGCATCTCCATCACCAACGCTCCCGGCAAGGACTCTTACCCCATCTCCAGCTTTACTTACCTGCTCATTCCCACCCACGCCGCCGACGCCACAAAAGGTAAGGTCATTAAGGACATGTTGAGCTGGATCATCACTTCCGGAGAGAACGAAGTCTCCGCCCTCTCCTACGCGCCGCTTCCCAAGTCGGTCGCGGAGAAAGTGCTCAAGACGGTTTACTCGTTGCAATAAAGAAGGGGATTCAACAGCAGCAATGGCCTGGCCTCGCGTCAGGCCATTCTTGTCTTCGCTCGCAAAACGGATCTCCCGGATCGAGTACCTTAGTCGTCCATATGTTCGGTAATTAACCGGTCGACCAGTTCCTTCAATTGCTCTCCGGTGCGCGGGAGCACAAATGCGCTGACCTTCGCCACCCAGTCAAGCTTGAAGCTCGTCGAGAGCGCCGAGATCCAGATCTGCTGCACCGGAGCGTTGGGCGTAATCACGAACTTGCCCGGCGGATCTTCGAACACGACATTGATCAGCCCGCCCTGTCCCCCTTCAACCTCAAATCCGGCATCGTCCGCTTCTTCGCTGGCAATCAAATGCTGCAGCAACTCGTCCAGCGCCTTCTCCGCCAGTTTGCGGAACTCAACATCGTCCATCATGGTCCCAGTCTACCAACTTGCCGAGGGGGTGAGAACGGTGGCAATATTAGACGCGCATGAGGGCCACCCTACCCGACGCTGCCAAACTGCGCGGATTTCGAACAACTTCCTTCAAAATCAATTAAAGTTATTCTCCGCAATGCCGATACTGATGAACGTGGCAAGTCTTGCCGGCAGGAGCGCTTATGGGAATCAGCCCGATCTCTAATCTTCTCCCGCTCGCGGTCGAAAGCGCAGGCAGGGCAGATCGTGAGTCGTTGCCCATGCAGCGCGTGG
Source organism: Occallatibacter sp. (assembly GCA_049513795.1). Taxonomy (GTDB): domain Bacteria; phylum Acidobacteriota; class Terriglobia; order Terriglobales; family Acidobacteriaceae; genus Telmatobacter. The sequence continues at coordinate 5,093 of JBEKVS010000304.1, forward strand.
AGAACTCGGCCAGGTCCGGGGACGAGACCTATTCGCACGGGGATGGCAAGCCAGCCGCAGACTCGGAAGAAGATGCGAACCAGACCGTCATGGAAGCTGACTCCAGCGAAACCGACGAAGAGCCGGTCTCTCAGCAGGCCGATTCGTCCACTGGAATGCCCTTGCCCGGCGGTATCAGCTTCTTCGCCTAGAAATACTTCGATTTGGATCTGATTTCGAAGAATAGATACCTTAATGATTCATTTTAAATAGCTTAAGCACCTGCCTAGACGGCTTGGCGCGCGCTGATCTCGCACAACAAGGCATGCGAGTCTGCAAGTTTCTTTGCGGAGACCCTTGCAATGTGGCCAGTTTTCCTTTAGTTTACTAACCAGTTAGTTAATTCATGACAAGCCTGAACACATCGCGCACCCAGACCGACCGAGCCGACCAGACCCGCGCCCGCATTCTGGAAGCCGCCACCCAGGAGTTCAGCGCCAACGGCCTGGCCGGCGCCCGCACCGAGCGCATTGCCGAATCCGCTGGAGTGAACAAGGCCTTGCTCTACTATTACTTCCGCAGCAAGGACGATCTCTACGCTGCCGCACTGGAGTCCGTAGCCGCTCGCGTCGCTTTATCCAGCATGGCCGTACTCGAACTCGACTGTTCGGCGGGGGAACGGATGATCCGTTTCGCACTGAACCACTTTGACCGCATCTATTCGCAGGCAGTTTTCCAGACGCTGATGCAGCAGGAGATGATCCGTCTGCGCAAGGGTGAAGCAGACGCCATGAGTCCATTGGTCGAGAAACTTTTCAGGCCCATGGCAGAAAGAGTGCTCGCGTTGGCGAAGGAGGGAATCGGCTCAGGCGAGTTGATACCCGTAGAAAGCTCGCAGCTCATTTACGCGGTGCTGGGCCCTAATGTCTTCTACTTCCTCTCCGCACCCATGATGCGGCTGATCAGGGATGATAACGCGTTTGACTTGCCGGCCATCGCGTTTCGCCGCAAGGCAGCTGTAGAATTCCTCGCCCAGGCCATATTTATGGATCGCGAGTTGGGCGGCAGATTAGCCGCAGGTGTGCTCGCAGACACGCCCATGCCTCAGTTTTCGCTGACCGAAATTCCAGGTCTAATGTCAGCGCCAGTCGGCCCAACGGCGGTCGGGCAAGACGAACACGGAGAAGAAACAAGTTGACGGTTTGTTTATTGTGATTAACAATATCTATTAACATCAGTTAATAATATGATCAGATTCGAGATGCAGCATTGGAATTCAGGAGCTCTTTGGATGAACCACCCGCCAATTGCAACACAATTCGAGAAGCTCTCCGGGACCGTTGAATCCTCGCCAGGCAATATCGAATGCACCACAACGTCTGCAACTGAAGTGAGGCACAAGTGAACGCACGTAACCGAGTTTTTCTGATCCTTGCTCTGCTCACCATCGGATCGCTGATCTGGTACTTTGTCACCGTCCGGCCGTCAGGCGACCTGCAGCTGATCGGCACGGTCGACGCCAACGAAGTGGTGGTCAGCGCCAAGATTCCGGGCCGCATCCAGACTCTGACGGTCGACGAAGGCCAGGATGTCAAGGCCGGCCAGCTCATCGCCGTCATCGAGAGCGACGACCTGCAAGCCGCGCGCAAGGCCGCAGAAGCGACTGCCGCCAGCCAGCGATACAAGCTGGGTGAGAACGTCGAGACCGAAGCCCAGACGCGCGGCGAAACCACCAGCGCCACCGTCAACGCTGCGGCCATGGTACAGGCCGCCAAGGCAGCGCTGGCACAGGCCCAGGCCAACTACAACCATCAACAGGCAGATACCAGCCGCACCGTCGCCTTGGCGCAGCAGGGCATTATGAGCGAGCAGGCCAAGGACGATGCCGCCACCAGCCTTGATGCCTCCAAAGCCGCCGTCGAATCGGCGCAGGAAAATGTCTCCGCCGCCGAAGCTTCGCTGCGCCAGGCGCGGGCCCACGAGATGCTTACCACCGTCGCCGCGCGCACCGTCGATTCCACGCGCGGAGAAGTCGCGAATGCCCGCGCCCTGGCCGATCAGGCCAAGGTCCAGCTCGGCTACACGCAGGTCTTCGCGCCGGTCAGCGGCAAGGTCAACGTGCGCGCCGCGCGCCAGGGAGAAGTGGTTGCGGCCGGAGCCGCCATCGTGACCATCATGGACCTTACCCAGACCTGGATCTACGCGCCCCTGCCTGAGACGCAGGCCGACGCCGTGC
>JBEKVS010000305.1:0-7279 GCA_049513795.1 Occallatibacter sp.
CTCGCTCAGCATTCGGCCAGTCATTTTGGGAGCCCAGTACTAAAACGCCGCGAAGTGGGCGACCAGGATTCGACCCACGCACCCAGAGTGTAAGTGCGCTTGCGCAAAATACGTCAGGCTCAGCTGCCAATCGAAAGGCGAGGCGGCCATCATAATCCCGGTCAGGCCTGCGATGAGAAATTGGAATAGAAATCCGATACTGAATAGCATCGGCGTCTTGAACTGAATCTTTCCGCCCCAGATGGTGCCGATCCAGTTGAAAATCTTAATTCCAGTAGGAATACCGACGACCATCGTGGTCAGAGTGAAGAAGCTGTTGGCGTAGGAGTTCATTCCGATCGTAAACATGTGGTGCGCCCAAACACTCATACTCACGAAGGCGATGCACACGGTTGCGGCAACCATCACCGGATATCCGAAGATTGGTTTGCGCGAAAACACAGGAATGATTTCTGACATGAAAGCAAAACAAGGAATGATCAGAACGTAAACTTCTGGATGCCCAAAGATCCAAAAGAAGTGCATCCAAAGTACGGCCGACCCTCCGGCCTGAGTATCGAAGAAATGGCCGCCCAGGTATCGATCGATGAGAAGCATGATTTGTGCTGCCGATAGGGGCGTAATTGCGAGCAAGACCATGCCCGCCATTACGAGGTTCATCCACACCAGCAGCGGCATGCGATTGAGCTTCATACCCGGGCAGCGCAGGCACAGAATTGTGGCAATGATGTTGATCGCTGTTCCGATGCTGCCAAAGCCGGAGACGAGCAGCGCGAGTGTCCAATAGTCGGAACTGTGACCCGGCGAGAAGGCTCGAGCGCCCAATGGCGCGTACGACCACCAGCCCACGTCGGGTGCGCTTCCGGCGCCGTACAAACCGCTGCCTCCGAGAAAACTGAAATAAAGAAGAAGCCCTCCTAGAAACGAGAGCCAAAAACTGAAGGCATTCAAGCGCGGGAAAGCCATGTCGCGCGCGCCGATCATCAAGGGCACCAGATAATTGGCGAACCCGAACAGGATGGGCATGGCCACAAAGAAAATCATGGTCGTGCCATGCATGGTGAACATGCGATTGAAAACTTCGGGTGAGACGAAGTCGTTGTGCGGCCGCATCAGCTGAATGCGAATGATGAGGGCCTCGACTCCACCGATCACGAGAAACAACAGAGCCGAGAGAATATAGAGAATTCCCAGCCGTTTGTGATCGACCGTGGTGAGCCACTGATGAAGCTCGTCGACCCAAGGCCTGGCTTCGGTTTGGCCGACGGGAACGGTGATCGCATTTGATACCATAGTCAGTTTTTCGAGCGTTCTAGTTAAGCGTTTCCATATAACTAACGACCGCGTCCAGGTCCGCATCGCTCAGCTTCATAGCGGGCATTAGCGACCCAGGTTTGATTGCGCTGGGGTTCTGGATCCAGAGACGGAGATTGTCGCGGGTGTTTTCAGCAGCGCCCGCTGCAATCGTGGCGCGGCTCATCAAATGGGTCAGGTCTGGGCCAAAGCGTCCGTCCGCTGGAGTTCCGGTCACCGTGTGGCAGTTCATGCAGGCATTGCGTTCAAACACTCGCCTGCCTGCGATCACACCAGCGTCCTCGACTGCGGGTTTTTGTTGGGCTCGAACCCAGTTGGCAAAATCCTCCGGCCCCTCTACAGAAATGCGCAGCAGCATCTTGGCGTGCTGTGTTCCGCAGTACTGCGCACACTGGCCAAGAAAGACGCCGGTGCGCTGAGGGTCCATCCACATTCTGTTGGGGTGGTTCGGAATAAGGTCCGTTTTGCCTGCAAGTTCCGGCACCCAAAAGCTGTGGTCGGTATCGGCCGAGAGCAATTGCAAGAACGTTGGCGTGGGATGACTGGGATCGCTCACCGGGATGTGCAGTTCGTTGGCGGTGACGATACCCAGCTTTGGGTAACGAAACTCCCACCAGTATTGGTGTCCAATGGCGGTGACCTCTACAGCGCTCGCCGGTTCTGGAGCATCCTGGATCGCGTGGATGACTCGGGCAGTGGCCAAGAACAGGACAACGACAACCAGAATTGGAATGACAGTCCAAGCCAGCTCAATTTGCGTGCTTCCATACATCTGAGCCGGCTCGCGGCCCGCGTCCGTGGCTCGCCCACGGAACTTAATGACGGAATAGACCAGTAACGCAAAAACTACGACAAAAATGATTCCGGTAATGACAAGCACAAAGAGTGACAAGTTCGCGATCGACTTGGCTGGGGTTGACGAGGGAGCGAAGATATTCGTGCCATGAGCTGGGATGGCGGCTGGCTCGACTGCCCAAAGTGCGCTAGCCGACCAAAACAAAAGCAGGATGATCTGCCACGGGCCACGTAAATTCGATTTGGTTTTTAGCGCCATCCGGAATTCATCTGCGAATTCAACTGGGAGGAGAGCAAGCGCGGTACCAAACAGATTGTTTAGTGCGATTCTTGCGTTACACAGCGACGCAAGCACGTAATGCCGCCAATTGTGCCGCTGGCCTTGTGCCCTGACTGGCGCGACGTTCAGTGTCATTCCGGTGCCGCTTGCGTCAACTGTCACGGGGTTCGTCACTTCACGCTTGTAAAGAGAATTCAACTGACTCTGCCAGTTGTGGTCTGTGACGAGGATTCTGTGGCAGAGGAATTGCATTACCTGTCCGAAAAAGCACACCGTTCGCCGGCCAAGCTGGGAGTTCCGGGTGCGCTGCGGCACGATGGCGAAACCCGCCACCAACTTCGATTTCACCAAAGAACTGTCGGAAGTACGCGCTCCGAGAGGGATCAAACCTAAACCGGTGAATGTGCTGCGCTGACCTTCGGCTCTCATTTGACTCGAGGCTGATCGCTCAACATCTCTCGTGACGGTCGGCGCCGCGGCCCGGTCCTTGAATGCGGTGAGTTTAGGGAGAGCGGCTTGCAGATCGCATCATCCGATACAATCGATGGCGACCTGACCAATCGAGCCGGCACAGCAAGCAGAAGCTTGTGGCGCAGTGTTTTCGCTGTACTTTTATAGGGGCACTAGGATGTGTGCGCAAGACGACGTACCAACTGTATTCATCGTTGATGATGATGCTGACGTGCGTGAGTCTCTTCAGGAACTCCTGGAGTCGGTCGGCATTCACTCTCGGCCCTTTGGAACTGCACAAGAGTTCCTAGCCGCAGCCGCTGTGCGCGGTGACGGCCCCAATTGCCTGATACTGGATGTGAGACTTCCCGGCATCAGCGGCCTGGATCTTCAGCACGAACTGAAAAGAGGGAAAATAAGTATTCCGATTATTTTTCTCACGGCTCACGCAGACGTTCCGATGTCGGTCAAGGCCATGAAGTCTGGAGCGGTTGAGTTTCTGACCAAGCCATTCCGGCATCAGGATCTCCTCGATGCGGTCCAGCGATCGCTCACTCGAGATCGCACCCGGCGCGAGAAAGAGCGGGAGTTAGCTGAACTGCGGCATCGTCACGAACGGCTCAGCGTTCGCGAACGCGAGGTAATGAACCTGGTCGTCTCCGGGATGCTTAACAAACAGGCCGCAGCGGAGCTCGGTGCCAGCGAAGCCACCATCAAAATGTATCGCAGCCAGGTCATGAAAAAGATGCAAGCAAAATCGCTGCCTGAGCTCGTCAGGATGGCGGACAAGCTCAAATCCCTATAACTCGTTGAGTCCTGCCTTTCGGCATCGAATCGCCAATTCAGTCAATCGCACCCCATCGAAAGTTACGGTCTGACTACTAAAGTCTAGGTTTGCCCGACCAAAGTTTGATTGCTCCAGATGTGCGATCACGCTATCCTCCGGGCATGCCGTTGGATCAAGCATCCAAATTGATTGCGATCATCGATGATGATGAGGCCATGCAAGATTCTCTGCGAGACCTTCTAGAGGCGGCGGGGCTTGCGGCACGGTGCTTCGGGTCGGCGGAGGAGTTCCTCAAATCCGATTTGCATTGCAAGGCCGCGTGCTTGATCGTTGACGTCCGCATGCCGAAGATGTCGGGTCTGGAGTTGCAGACCAGACTGAAAGAAGAGGAATGCAATGTTCCCATCATCTTTATCACGGCTCATGGAGATGCTAGGATGCGGATTCAAGCCATGAGACGCGGTGCAGTCGAGTTCCTTGCAAAGCCATTCGATCATCAATTGTTACTCAAAAGAGTGCGCACCGCTCTCGCTATGTGAGCAACGGGAATAAATCGCAGTCGACCAGCAGTCTTGAGTGTAGAGGTTTCTGTGGAAGAACATGCATCAGTCACGAACGCTGGGACGGGGGATCAGGTTGGGCGAACCTTCGAGCGAATCATCGGCAATAGTGCTGCCCTCGAGTCCGTTCTCGACCAGGTGGAACAGGTTGCTCCCACAGATTCGACTGTGCTTATTGAGGGCGAAACCGGTACCGGAAAGGAACTCATCGCTCATGCCCTTCACAATGCCAGCCAGCGCTGCGGACGCGCATTTATCAAGCTGAATTGCGCCGCTATCCCGCTCGATCTTTTGGAAAGCGAATTATTCGGTCATGAGAAGGGAGCCTTCACGGGAGCGATCGCGCAGAAGATCGGACGCTTTGAAATGGCTGACAAGGGCACGCTATTCCTGGATGAAGTGGGTGATATTCCCCCTGCTCTGCAGCCGAAATTGCTGCGTGTGCTGCAGGAGCAGGAGTTCGAGCGACTGGGCAGCGGCAGAACTCACAAGGTGGATGTGCGGCTCGTCGCCGCAACCAATCGGAATCTGGGCAGGATGGTGGCGCGCGGTCAGTTCCGCAGCGATCTCTACTATCGTCTGAACGTCTTCCCGATCCTGTTGCCCGCGCTCCGCGAGCGCCGCGAAGATATTCCCGCACTCGTAACGCACTTCGTGAAGATCTTCAGCCGGCGCATGGATAAACCAATCGATAGCATTCCTTCGGAAATGATGGCCGCCTTTCAGTGGCATTCCTGGCCTGGCAATATACGGGAATTGCAGAACTTGGTGGAACGCGCGGTTATCCTCTCGCGCAACGGCGTCCTCCCGAACCCTCTGCACAGAAGACAACCAAGCGCCATTATCCTCAGTTCCAACGCTCAGTCTTCACCGTCGTCCATGAACTGGGAAGACTCAGATCGCGCTCTAGTGGTGGAGACACTTGAGCAGACCGGCTGGATCGTAGGCGGATCCCGCGGTGCAGCCGCCAAACTAGGACTGAAACGGACTACACTGCTGGCGAAGATGAGAAGACTGGGGATCTCACGACCTATCGCTCGGGAAGGTATAGATGTTCTAGGCCAGGGACCGGGAGATGTTCAGATTTGAGCCGAACGCGTGAACCACGCCCGGGCACGGCGGGCCGTGTGAACTCGATCTACGAGGACCAAGATGGCCAGATTTGGATCTCACGTTCACGAACAGAGGCCGGAGGCAACTTCAGATTTTTCCTGATGGGACAAGTTTGCTAGGATTCTGAGCCATGGTTGCCCAAGTCGGTTCCACGTTGCCCCGCCCCATGTGCACGTTGAGAGCCCGGGACTTGCATGTTCTGCGATCGTTCCTGGTTTGCGCGTTAGCGGTATGGCTCACGCCAAGCGCGGCTCACGGACTGGATCCTACCAAACGCCTTACCCAATACGCGCACACTGCATGGCGAATACAAGACGGATTCTTTCCAAACGCTCCGTATTCGATTTCACAAACCAAAGACGGATATCTCTGGGTGGGCGGCAACAGTGGCGGGTTACGTTTTGACGGTGTCCGTTTTACTCCCTGGTCGGCTCCGATCGCTGCCACACCAGTTCTTCACCCTTTCAGTGTGCGAGCGGGAGATTTTTGGATTGCCACTCGAAACCAGATCGCTCACGTTAGGGACAATGTCATAATTTCCCATTACGATGTTTCGGTAAATAGCATGTACAAAGATTCCGACGGATCTATCTGGACACTCTCCAACCAGAATCCGGACCGAATTCTATGTCAGGCAACCGACGCAAAAGTCCGTTGCTTCGGGAAGGCAGAAGGCATAACGATTCAGATGCCGTTTTCATTCCTCCCGGATGGGAACGGAGGATTTTGGATCGGGGGCGACACGTCATTGCTTCATTGGAAAATGGGCGCAGTCCCTGAGATCTACCGCCCTAAGCACCTTCAATCAAACGTGGGACAAATCGGCATCCGCAGTCTTCTCGAGGATTCCGACGGTTCCTTATTGGTAGGGATTATGTCGGAGGGGCCGGGACTGGGGCTTGAAAGATTCCAAAATGGCGTTCTGAGCTCGGTAATTCTGCCAAACTTCGACGGCAGTAAGCTCTTTGTCCACCGGATCATGGAAGATTCCGATAAGAACATCTGGATCGCAACGTTTGGCGATGGCATCTACCGCATTCACGGCCAAACAGTCGACCATTTTGGACGAGCGGATGGGCTATCTAGCGACAGCGTCTCTGATCTGTACGAAAGCGATGACGGTACAGTATGGGCCGCCACGACCGATGGGCTTGACAATTTTCGCGACCTTCCGGTCACTACCTTTTCGACCTCCACCGGGCGCGGGCCAACCGGTGCCGCTTCGGTCATGGTCACTAAAGAGGGGACGGTCTGGGTGGCAAATCTCGGCGCCCTCGATTTTGTTCGAAACGGAGCTGTTTCCTCAGTTCGCGTGCCTGGAGAGCAAGTTAGTTCGTTACTCGAAGACCGTCAGGGCAACATTTGGGTTGGCGTCGACGACGGGCTGTTCATCTACAAAGATGGCCACTTCCGGCGTATCCCGGAACCCGATCATCACCCGCTGGGTTTGGTACTTGGTCTCACCGAAGACGTCGACGGCAATATTTGGGCGGAATGCAAAGGCGCTCAAGAAAGAAGACTCATCCGCATCCGCGATTTCAAGGTGCGTGAGGAGTTCTCCCAGCCTCAAGTTCCGAAGGCTAAGGCCATTGCGGCAGACCCAAGGGGAGGAATTTGGCTGGGCGCAGTTACCGGTGAGTTGACGTTTTTCCGGGAAGGTATCGCGCATGCCTCTCCCTTGAAGCTGAAGCGCGGATCGTGGGCCTATCAGATTGCTGTTGATCCCGATGGGTCAGTGCTGACCGCATCTGACGACGGACTTATGATGCTCCACGCCGGAAACGTTCAGCACTTGGGCAAAGAAAACGGACTTCCTTGCGACGGGGTCAACGGCTTCGCGGTGGACGACAACAGAAACCTATGGCTCAATGCGCCCTGTGGATTTATAGAGATTGCAGCCTCGGACGTCCAACGATGGTGGATTCATCCAGATACCATCGTTCACGCAAGACTGTTCGATACGCTGGACGGAGCTCGACC
>JBEKVS010000306.1:0-7219 GCA_049513795.1 Occallatibacter sp.
CCGATCAACGATCCTGCCACGCTGTACGCGGTACAGCTCGACGGGTTCACGTTTCAAGGCAAGCCGATCTTGTGGGACACCGTTTCCTATCCTTCCTTTCACCGGATGCGCGAAGCGTTGCGCGGGCAGGCAGAACTGGTTGCCATTCAACCCGCGCAGCGAGTCGACCTGACTTATGGACCGGACGATCAGATGGAAAAGGCGCAGTTCCAGTACATCTCTGGCAATATGTTCTCGTCGTTCGGACTGCGTGCTGCGCTGGGCCGGCTCCTCAACGAAGACGACGATCGGGTGCCGGGCGCAAAGCCTTATGCGGTCATCTCCTACGCGTATTGGAGCGCTCGCTTTGGCCGCGACCCGAAGGTGCTTGGCCGAACCTTCCGCATTGGAGCCGACACCTATGAGATCGTGGGTGTCTCGGAAGAGAAATTCACGGGCACGGAGCCGGGCACCATCCCCGATATCTTCGTTCCAACCATGATGAATCTCTATGGCATTCGCGAGCCCGGGGATGGGTGGCTGCGAGTCTTCGTACGGCCGATGCCTGGGTTCGCCATCGAGCCTGTGCGGGAAAAGATGTATGCCGTGTATCGCGCGTTCGAGCAGGAGCGCGCAAAGAGCTGGACAAATATTCCCAAAGAATTGCTGGTCGGCTATCCGCGCGAGAAGCTGTTGCTGAATTCGGCGTCCTCGGGCGTCTCGATGACCCAACAGGACTATCGGGCCGCACTCATCTCGCTGGGTGTTCTGGTCGCTCTGGTGCTGCTGATTGCATGCGCCAATGTTGCCAACCTGATGGCCGCGCGGGCAGCTTCGCGAGTCAGGGAGATGGCGCTGAGGGTGTCGATCGGCGCCGGACGGTTGCGGCTGGTGCAGATGGTGATGGTGGAAAGCGCAATGCTGGCGCTGCTGGCGTCTGGCCTGGGCGCGGTTTTTGCCTGGTGGGCGGCGCCGTTTGTGGTAAATGGCATCGGCACTCCCGGCAACCCGGTACGCTTGATTTTGCCCGCGGATTGGCGGGTGCTCGGGTTTGGATTGCTTCTCACCCTGGTGGTCACGCTGCTGTTTGGACTGATGCCGGCGCTCCGCGCGTCCTGGGTGAAGCCCGTGAGCGCACTGAAGGGCGGGGACGACCCACGTGCGCGTCGTCGTCGCATGCATGGGTTGATCGCAGCGCAAGTCGCGTTTTGCTTTGTGGTGCTCTTCCTTGCATCGCTGTTTACTGCAACCTTCAAGCATCTCTCCGATCGGCCGCTTGGCTTTTCTCCAGATCGGCTCCTGCTTTTGGATACGGTGACGCAGCATCCGCAGGCCGCGGCTCGATGGGACGAGATGGTCGAGGATCTGAAATCGGTGCCGGGGGTGGAAGCAGTTGCCTTGGCCAGTTGGCCGTTGTTGAGCGGGAATAACGACAACGAACTTGTCTCTATCAACGGCGCGCCCCCAAGCAATGTTTTGGCGAATTTTCTAAGCGTCTCTCCGCAATGGATTGGGACCATGAAGATTCCCCTTGCGGACGGAAGGGATCTGCGCCCAACCGATGCGAGCCCGCACACCGCCATAGTCAGCAAGGAATTTGCAAAGCAGTTTTTCGGCGGACAAGACCCGGTTGGAAAGTCTTTTGCCACTATAGGCGCAGGTGGTCGTCCGAACAAATACGAGATTGTCGGATTGGTCGATGATGCGGCCTACAAGGATGTGCGCGACCCGTGGGCCCACGTCGCGTACATTCCTCTTCACTTCCTCGATGCCAAGGGAGTATTGCAGCCAATCGATTCCGCGACAGTCATTGTTCGGACGGTGAGCAACAATCCGGCGGCACTGGCGTCAACCCTGCGCCAGCGTTTGCAGCGGGCCGAGCCGGCGTTTCGCGTGAGCAGCATCCGTACGCAGACAGAACTGATTTACGCGCAGACAATTCGCGAGCGGCTCCTGGCCATGCTGGGGGCGTTCTTTGGCGGCATTGCATTGCTGCTGGCGGGGATTGGGTTATACGGAGTGCTCACGTATTCCGTGCTGCAGCGAGAGCGTGAGTTTGGGATTCGGATTGCCATTGGCGCACAGGTCGGCAGTATTGCCCGGCTATTGACCACTGAAGTCTTCGCGATGGTCCTGCTTGGGGCTGTGGTTGGTTCGGCGCTCGGCGTGGTATCTGTGCGCTATGTCGAGACGCTGCTCTTCGGCGTGAAAGGCAGCGATCCGTCGATGCTCGTCTTGCCGGCATTGGTGATATTTGCTTCAGCTTTGCTCGCGTCTCTGCCGGCAGTGACCCGCGCAGCAAGAATCGATCCGGCGATCATGCTGCGCGCTGAATAGACATCAAAGTTCAACTGTTGGGCGGTTCCGGATGTATTGTGGCCCATCCGTCAGTTTGAACTTGTTCAATACTCGAAAGGCTACTGCCGGTTGCCGGTGATCGGCACACCGGATCTGCCGCAAGCTGGCAATGGCCGTGGGGGTAAGCAAATCCACGGCCCATTGCACGTGGAAAGAAGCCGACAGCTGTCTCAGGGAATCAGTGCCTCCATTCAACCCTGTCTCCGGGAAGTAGAAGTAGCTGCGCAGCGCCATCCTTATCGTGCGGGAAATCTATTTCCGCAAAATGATCGGGATTCACGCGTCGAAATACCTGAGCCGACTCCAGCGCCATCGTCTGCGCCGGCCGAGGTTGACAACTCGAGAGAGCCGCGAGCGACGACCCAAACAGGCAGGAAGTCCGACGCCCATTGACCCAGACGGTAGAAAAGAGACTGAGTGCGCCGAGAGGAAACTCAGTGCAAACAGTCCCCTGGTAATTCATGCACTTCGCTGGATCACTTTGATGGATGAGATCTGTCAGCGCGTCGAGTTGCCTCTGGCTGGACGCGCCGATAAGGATTCCATGGGAAACCTGACCCGTTCCGTAGACTCCTTCCAGGAAAAGCCGTAATACCGGTGTCTGAGCGAATCGCTGTGACAGCGACAAAAGCTCATTTTCTTCTGGTCCCCAGTCACCATCCGGACCACTCTGAACCCTCCCTGTAAGTTTTAGCCGGACACTTTTGCCGTGGCGAGGGATAACCTCATAGCTCACAACCCACATCCGAGGTGGGACTTGTGATCGCGCGCTGATCGACTTTGCTGTAGGCAGAAACCGCTGGAGCCTGACTTCCATTCCGGGCGCCAGGTCGGTGAATCCTATCCCCTGGTCAGAATAGAAAAACAACGGGACTTCATCCGCCGGCAATGGAATTGTTTGCGCAATTGCGACTCGAATCTCTAAGGCGGTAAGGCCCGAAGGGAAACAGCCATTTTCATTCATGCGCGCGAGGCCGCGCGTAAAGATCTTCCATTGCGAACCAATATCTATTTTGCTGGCGAGCGTATCCCAGCCACAAATGCTTGGGCTCCGAACGATCCAGTACCTCGAATCGAGGGATGACGCTAAACGAAGTGAGAAGATGTCACCGTTGATCAAGCACTGGTGATTGACTTGATCTTTCGCGCCGGCGGAGACACCCGAAAGAACGAGCGTCGATGTCTGGAAGTTACCTGGATCGGAACTTTGGCTGTCAAACGGGATCAGCATTGGAGCGCCGCCGTTTTCGATGAGACGGAACCCATTTACAATCGCGATCTTGTGGTGGAAGCACCCTGAGCAGCACAAGAGCAACGCACAGAGAACTACCTTTGACAGATTCGCTGCAAACTTCGCACCTGTTCTCGTCGGCTCGAGTATGTGTGTTGTTCGTTGCATTTATTCTTGAGTCAGCCCGCGAAATGTATTGGTGACACTGCCACTTCGGATTCACCCTCATCCGGGGTGCGGTATTGCGGACCCACCAGCACTAGCAGCAAGCCCAAAACAGCTCTCAACGTTGCCTCTTTTGTCGCTGCAAGACACTGCTAATAGAGACGTTTGGGCCTGACGGTGGTGATCGTTTGATCTGCTCTGGGCGGATTGGCGCGAGGTGTACTGGTTTCGTAAAGTTCGGTAAATGCCCATTAATGAAATCGTTCTGGGCCTTCGTCAGAGTTGGAACTTCATTTAAACGAGGGACCGGGTTTCCTTATCATTCCTATTGCCGTCCGGCGTTGCTGCATGGAAAGGTCTACCAGAGACGTGTTTTTCGACTACGCAGTCAGGGAGCGTCTCCAGAGCAGTTCGCCCCAGAATAAGGAGACTACGTAAAGGGCGAAGGCAACCGCTAAGACCCAGAGTCCCGCCCTTGCCGATCCGATTCCAGCGATTCCACCGAAGAGAACCTGTGCTACTCCGAAACGTGGATCTCCTCCCACGAAACGCCATCTGCGCTGGTTCGCTCCTTGCCTCAGCGACGGATATCGTCCGACCGTGATAGCGACCAAGCCAAATGCCACGCCCGTTCGTAGACTCAGGAGAGAAACCATAATGGCGAGCGGGATCAGGAAAGTCACGTCCTGCGTGATCAGCAGCTTCCAACCCGTGATCGGTAGGAGGCGATACCGCAGTAACGCTCGACCCTCGTCCAAGCGGAGCATGCGTTGCCCGATCGTGCTCATTGCAATACCCACGAATAGCGACAGCACCGGAAATGCTTCCGGCTCTGGTGCCTGCCCGAACAACCGATAAAGGGTTCCGCTAACGGCTATAAGCAGCGCCACCCAAAAGTCGAGAGTTCCCCGCAGTCCCCGCCACGTCTCCTGCGCAATTCCGCCGAGCCTCAGAGGTGTTCTTGGGATGTTGAGACCTGCAGGCGTCCTCACTTCGAATGGAAGACAGCCAACGGCGTATACCGCCCCATGGACGATGAATGCCAGTAGAACAAAAAAGAGACCCGCGGCTAAGCCCATCCAGAACAGGTAGCCAAAAAACAACACAATAAATAATGGATTCAGCGCAAAACTTATTGAACTGAGCAAGAGTCTTTGTGTGCCAGTCAGGGGCCACGTAGCGACTCGCTCCGGGGGCAACCTATGTTGTGTATCTATGGAAAAAGTAACAAGCAGAGGCGCAATGAGGACGATTTGAAAGAAGAGCGAACTCCAGAATGCTTCTTTCGGGTCCCCGGTTTCTAAACCCGCTGACATTATAAAGAGGATGCAGAACAGGAAGTTGTTGAAACGCAATGAGGAAAGGCCGCCCAGTTCCTTCAACATCAGTTTCTTCAACAAGGACAGAAGGGCTAGAACCTGAGCCAATCCAGCACCTCCGGCTGTGGTTTTCCAACAATGCCGAAATACGCCTCCTCAACTCCTTCTTCTGCAGTGGGCGGGTTAAAGTCCAATTCAACTCGACCTTGGTGAAGAATGACTACACGGGTGGCTATCTTCTGCACGATCGACAGAATGTGAGAGGTGAGCAATATCGTAGTGCCATTGCTCGAGAGTTGGCCGAGCAGCATCTCAATGACCGCAGACGATGCGGGATCAATACCTTCAAACGGCTCATCAAGCAGCAGGATCCTCGGCTTGTGCAGGAGGGCCATGGCCAGGGCGATCTTCTTCCGCATGCCGAAGGAACAATCGCGTGCAACGGTGTGGCATCCTTGCGTAAGATCGAGCAATTCCAGCAGGTTCATCGCTCGTGCTCTTGTTTCGCTGTTCGTGAGTCCATAAATCGGCCCGATTGCCGTCAGGTTCTCGATGATAGTCAAAGATTCGAAAAGCCCAAGCGCCTCAGGCAGCACACCTAGATTCCGCCGGATTTCAATTGCATGATCCCGGAAACCCAGTCCACCGATGAAAACGGAACCACTGTCTGGCTCCTCTAGTCCCGAGAGCAAGCGCAGCAGCGTGGACTTGCCAGCGCCGTTTGCACCTAGTAAAGCGCAAATGCCAGGTTCTACGACGAGATCAATACTTCGGAGAACAGGTCGAGAGAAATAGCTCTTCGTCGCGGCTCTGCAGTCGATCACTCTGTTGTCCCCGCTAATCAGTTAACGATACCAAAACTCCATAGCCAGCCATCAGCTGTCCGCATAAAAGGCGGCACGGAGTCCGCGGTCTTTTCTGTGCCAGTTTGAATAAGTCAAGCTAAATTCAGAGGTGAGCAGTCGCATACGCCAAACGGACTTCATATTACCTGGTTCCTGCGTAGTTGGTGGATTGTCGCCTAACCGTACAGAACTCGGATTTTCGACCTTTGTCCGGATTGTTGGGGTGCTATGGCCAATGTCATAATCCCAACATGATGTCAGCCCGCATGTGAAGGAGCCTAAATTGATACTCGCCGCGTTGGTCTACCCCGTGATCGCTGCCTTTTGGATTTTTGTTATTTGGGCTTTATGGACGATTGTTAAGTCGTTCACGAGCATTGCAGAGAGCTTGCAACAGATTGCTCGCAGTCAGCAGCGACCTACTTCGTAGATCTCGGTGGATGCCAATTCTGTGTCGTTTCCTTGAGCCATTTTACGCACAGGAAAGCGGTTCCGGGCGGTTGATCGGCCATACGTACTTTACCAAGCGGTAATGTACGTATGGCCGGTGATTCAGGAGTTGGCGCTAGTTTGAAGCCAGAGTCCTGGCCCCTGGGTCGATAAGGTCAATGTGCACATCACCCTGTGTTTGAATCTCTCCGGTTCTCTCGCTGTAATCAACGGCGTCTGCGAGCGGGACCATCCTGCCTTTATCACTGACGCTCCCAGTAGGTGTCGGCAGATCATAAGCCTACTTCCCTGATCTGCGCACGTGGCTTGGACGATTCTGCAAGGGAAGAGTGATAGCGCCCGCTGCCCCGTCGCGGCATCGGCTGCAATTCAGGATCCTGGATTGTGGCCGACGACCGTGAGTGCGTCCCACCCCCGGAATCCCGAAATCTGGCTGCCAGAAGGTCGACTTGAGCCTACGTGATGACGCACCATTGATCTTTGGTGTCGAGGCAACTCAAATAGCCTTGATCGGGCCTAGCGAATCAGCCCCTCACTCGGGCAGATTTTGCGCGCATCGCAATCGAACGGAACAGCCATGCTCGCACAGCTGGCTGGTTGTACCTTTCTAAGGCGGCACTGTTGGCTGCGATCGTTGCCCAAGCCTCGCTTCGGCTGCCGGATTGTTGAAGCGCCAGTCCAAGGACGACGCGCATTTCCGCGAGGCGCCAGTCGGGAAGTGGATACGGCGACCCTTCGGCAGCGGCAACAGCCGGCTGGAGCAACGCCAGCGCATCGGTTGGCTTCTTCCCTGCGAGCAGCGCTTCGGCAAGCCGCACCTTGGCAATCAACAACTCAGGATTTGCGGGCTGATGATATGCGTGCTCACGCAG
>JBEKVS010000307.1:0-7184 GCA_049513795.1 Occallatibacter sp.
TTGTCGCCCATCTGCGGGTCGACGCGGAAGTCCCAGACGGACTGATTGATGTCCGAAGCAGATAGGATTTCGACCAGCGCATATTCGCCGATGGTGAGTTGCT
Organism: Occallatibacter sp.; assembly: GCA_049513795.1. Taxonomy (GTDB): domain Bacteria; phylum Acidobacteriota; class Terriglobia; order Terriglobales; family Acidobacteriaceae; genus Telmatobacter. Next base: position 104 of record JBEKVS010000307.1, read on the forward strand.
GCGCAGGCGTGATCTTCAGCCAGTGCTTGCCGGCGATCACTTCCACCTTGGTCGGGATCACGTCTTCATCCTGCGTTACCGTGCCGTTGGGGCTCATGTGGATTGCTCCAACAACGCGCATGGCGCGGCGCTCGTCCACCCGCACAATGGCAAAGCCCGAATTCACGGAGTGCGCCCCATGCTTGCGGCTGGCAACCTCTTTCGCGCCGCTCGTATTCACCGTCATGGCGTGGGAGAGAACCTCCTCCGCGTCGTCGCGGGCGTTGAGCGAAAGATAAAGAACCGGATCGTTGACGTGCAGATGCACCTTGGCATGGGCGCCGTCGAGCTCAATGCTGGCCTTCGAGCCGGCGAGCGGGTTGAGTGTGTTCAGCCCGTGCTTGCTTTTGGTGTTGGCGTTGAGTTCGCTGGGCAGCATCTCCACCAGCTCGGGCGTGCCATGAAAGGTATCCAGCGCAAAGACGCCGTCTTCATCGGGCAGTTCCAGGCCGGTAGCCACCTCAGGGCGGCGTGAGAGTTCCTGTGCGCGTGCGGCCGCTTCTTCCTTGTCGATATCCTCGGCCTCCTTCATGGCCGGCGAGGCATCTTCAACGAGCGCGGCGTGATCGCGTTCCCATTTGCGCGTGGCGTCCCAGTCGACCAGATTCTCGGGCAACTCCTCCCAGTCGCCGCCGCGCTCAATGGAGATGTAGCGCACGCGGTCGCCCACAACTTCATATTTACGAACCAGTTGGTAGGTGCCGTCTTTGAGGATTAGCCGGTGGTTGCTGGCCGTTCCGGGAACGTCGGGCTTCAAGGGGAGGGTCTTCTGGGCGCGGATGCTGGCGCCGGATACCGCCAAAACTGCCGCGACAAGGCAGCACCAAAGCAAAATGCGCAAATTGGGTGGGCCATTCATTCGTGGCAGCGATCCGATCAAGAAATCCGACCGATAGATCCGAACAAGGAATCCGATCCGGCTAAATTTGATCCAGGTAATCTGATCCAAGTCTAGATCAACAGGGGTTAGACGAACGGGCGAGTGGACGGTTGGGTTCGAATGTGAACGACTGCGGTAACATTTCCGTTTTCGATACATCCAATAATCGATCACGTGTATTCTTACAGTAAGGATAGGTGTATTGACAGGCAATCAGGCATTTCGGAGCGGCAATCTCCGCGCAAGGCTGAAAGCTTTGCCGGCGATTACCGTCGTGTGCCTGGTCTTGCTCACCCTGTTGGCCGTGGCGCAAGTCGCGCACGTCCACCCGGTAGATACGGACGCTGATCACTGCCCGCTTTGCATCGTGATGCATACAGCGGCGCCTGTTTCCGTGACTGCTCCCGTCGTCGTGCTGGTCGAGGTAAAGAGCCCGACGCCGATCTTTGAAGTACACACCGTCTCCCGGACCTGGCATCCGACTTTATTCACCCGACCCCCTCCGAGCGGCTTACTGGGCTAAGTCCCAATCTTTGCTTCAGCTTGACAGTCACTCCTCTCCGTTCCGGCTTCTGAACCGGGAGGCTGCGTATCCTCTCCAGCTGAGCGACGAGTGGACTTGGGCCCCATGCGCAAAGGACTGCGGCATTTCCCTCCGCGACCCTTCCATCGCATCACAGCCATCACATTGGAGGCTCCCATGCCGGCAACTTTCGGCAAGTTCATTCGTATTATTCCCGCTTTTGCCATTTTTCTTGGTGCTATCGCATCCTCGGCGCAGGGTGGAAGCGCCGGAGCCATTCGCGGCACGGTCACCGACCCATCGGGCGCCGTGATTCCCGGCGCAAAGGTCCATCTAACCAATGAAGGCAGCGGGCTCGACCGCACTGCGACCACCGACGCGCTCGGCCAGTTCGAAATCTCCAACGTGCCCTTCAACCCGTACCGGATCGACGTTTCTGCTAACGGGTTTGCCGCATTGAGCAAAAACATCGAAATTCGTTCGGTTGTGGGAACGACTCTCAAGTTGGTCCTGCAGGTGGCGACGGCCAACCAGACGGTAACCGTCGAGGCGCAGGGGGACCTGGTGGAGACCGATCCCACCTTCCACACCGATGTGGACCGCGACGCGTTTATCAAGGTGCCCATGGAAAGCGAGTCTTCTTCGCTCAGCTCGCTGGTCACGGCGACCACGCCCGGCGTATCGGCCGACTCGAATGGACTGTTCCACGGCCTGGGCGACCATGCATCGAACTCGTTCTCCGTCGACGGCCAGTCGATTACCGATCAGCAGAGCAAAGTCTTCTCCAACCAGATTCCGTCCAACTCCATCCAATCGATCGAGGTCATCAGCGGAGCGCCGCCGGCCGAATATGGAGGCAAAACCAGCCTGGTTATCGTCGCCACCACCCGCTCCGGCCAGGGCGTAACCAAGCCGACAGGGAGCGTCAGCAGTTCCTATGGAGCCTTTGGTTCGGCCACAGCGGGGTTCGATTTGGCGTACGGTGGCAAAAACTGGGGAAACTTCGTCGAGACAGATGGACTGGACTCGGGACGCTTCCTCGATCCTCCGGAGTTCAAGGTCTTCCACGACAAGGGAAACGAGCAGAACTTCTTCGATCGCATCGACTACACCTTCTCGCCTGCCAATTCAGTCCACCTGGATGTGAACTACAGCCGGTCGTGGTTTCAGACGCCAAACTCTTTTGACAGCCTGAATGTGCAAAACGTTGTGAGCGGCGGCGCCAGCGATAGCCCCGTGTTCGCCAATGTGGGCGATGCCGACCAGCGCTCGAAGATCGGCACCATCAATGTATCGCCCACCTATACGCGGGTCATTAACGATAACTCGGTACTCAACGTTGGCGCATTCGTTCGCCGCGACGACTATAACTACTATCCCAGCGGCAACCCGCTCGCCGACCTGGGTCCGGCAAATCTGCAGACATCCTCAATCGTGCAGCAGCGCACGCTTACTAACTCTGCCGTGCACGCGGACTTCTCCTATGCCAAGGGCATCCACACCATCAAGGCCGGCGCGCAATACGGCCAAACCTTCCTGAATGAAAATGACAGCCTGGGCGTGGTTTACCCGCTCTATAACTCGCCATGCGTGGATAGCAATGGAAATTCCTTGCCCGGCTACTCGAGCCCGTCGCAATGCCCCGGCGGCGCGGCTGGGCAGAATCCCAACTACCTTTCCGTGCTTGCTCCCTACGACTTTACGCGCGGCGGCGCCTACTACAACAATGTGGGCCACACCGACATCAAGGAGTTGGGGCTCTTTCTCGAAGACCAGATCAAAGCCGGTGACTGGCTATTCAATCTCGGCCTGCGCGAGGATGTTTACAACGGATTGACCGATGCCAACCAGACGCAGCCGAGGCTGGGCATCGCCTATAACATCAAGCCCTCGGCGACGGTATTGCGAGTCTCCTATGCACGCACGCTGGAGACGCCCTTTAATGAGAACCTGGTGCTCTCGAGCGAAGGCTGCTCAAACCCCGTTCTGGCGCCCCTGCTTCTCTGCTCTTCGGGTGTGTCGGGAACGCTTCAGCCGGGCTTCCGCAATGAGTTCCACGCAGGCCTGCAGCAGGCGATTGGAAAGCGTGTCGTCGTGAGCGGCGAATACATCTGGAAGTACACCCACAATGCCTTCGACTTCTCGGTTTTGGGTAACACGCCCATAACTTTCCCCATCGATTGGCATAACTCGAAGATTCCCGGCTACGCGCTGCATGTGGAGGTTCCGCAATTTCACAACGTGAGCGCGTATACCGTCATGTCTTCGGTGGCGGCCAGATTCTTCCCGCCGCAGGTGGCCGGCGCCGGTGCGACCGTCGGCCAGACCGGCCTGCCGTTCCGCATCGACCACGACGAGAAGTTCAACCAGGAAACCCATGTGCAATACACTTTTGCACGCGGAAAGGTGCTCAGCGGCCTGTGGGGCGGGTTCAATTGGCGCTACGATTCCGGGCTCACTGCGGGCTCTGTGCCGTGCTACAACACGCTAGCCAACGATCCCAACAGCGCATGCGCAGCTACTTCCACCTTGCTTGGTGGAGAACCGGCTGTGAACTTGAGCGGCTTGACGGCGGACGAAGAGTTCCAGGCAGGTCTCACGTGTAATGGCGTAACCGCTACGCCGGGGAATCCATTACCCGCTGTCTGCCTGGCGTCGGCATACACCTCGTCCTTAGTTAAGATTCCCGCGCCCGGCACCGGCGACAACGATCATAACCCGCCCCGCATCGCGCCGCGCAACCTGTTCGACGCGACGCTGGGCAAGGACAACATCTTCCACGCCGATCGTTACAAGGTCAACCTGGATCTGACGGCCATCAATGTCACCGACAAGTATGCGCTCTATAACTTCCTCTCGACGTTCAGCGGGACGCACTATGTAACTCCGCGCGCGCTGACGGCGAAAGTTACTCTAAACTTCTAACACCGGGAAATCGATGGGACGAGCCTTTACGGCTCGTCCCATTTTCTGTGTCGCGAAGTCATGTGCCTCGTCTGTCGATTATTTGCTGGCCTGCTCAACACGCATGTAAGACCGACAAACGATGTCATCGAAGCAGGCGAAAATCACCTTGTGCATGTCTGCGCCTGACTCGAGTTCCGCGCGCGTTTCACGCATCGCGATCGCAACCGCGAGATCAACAGGATAGCCGTAAACGCCGCAGCTGATGGCGGGGAAGGCAAGCGTCAGCAGCCCGTGCTCGCGCGCCAGGGCAAAGCAGGAGCGATAGCAACTTGCCAGCAATTCTGGCTCATTGCGCGTTCCGCCTTGCCACACCGGACCCACGGTATGGATGACGTGGCGGGCGGGAAGCCGATACCCATGGGTAAGCTTCGCGTCCCCAGTCTTGCATCCCCCCAGCAAGCGGCATTCGGCCAGCAGTTGCGGGCCGGCCGCGCGGTGAATGGCCCCGTCCACGCCTCCGCCTCCGAGCAGCGATGTGTTCGCCGCGTTCACAATCGCATCCACGGCCAAAGTCGTGATGTCGGCTTTGAGAATCTCAATCCTATCCGTCACCGTTGACTCACTTTTCGCTGTCGAGGTTCTCCATTTGCATGGCGCCGTAGCGGGTTCCGGCAACGGACGTGGCGGGAACAGCCGTTTCGATCTCGCTAATCTCCTGCGCAGTGAGGCTCACATCCAAAGCGGCCAGGCTCTCCTTGAGCTGCGCCCGCGTGCGCGCCCCAATCACCGGGACAATGAATTTATGTTTGGCAATCGCCCAGGCAATCGCCAACTGCACCGGCGTGATTCCCTTGGCGGCGGCAATCTCATTGAGCTTCGCCACCAGTTGCTGGTTGCGCGCCAGGTTATCTCCTGTAAACCGCGGCAGGTGGGCACGATAATCTGCCGCACCAGCCAAAGGCGAACTGGATAGCAAACCGCGAGACAGGGTCCCGTATGTCGTTGCCGCAATGCCTAACTCATCGAGCACAGGAAAGATCCTGGCCTCCGGGCTGCGGCTGACGAGCGCGTACTCGATCTGCAGGTCCACAATCGGATGCACGGCTGCCGCGCGGCGAATGGTTTCTGCGCCCACCTCGGAGAGCCCGATGTGCCGCACGTAGCCGGCCTCGACCATCTGCGCAATGGCCCCGATCGTGTCCTCAATCGGAACGGTCGGGTCGAGCCGCGCGGGACGGTATATGTCGACATACTCCACGCCGAGGCGCTTCAGCGAGTAGGCCAATGCCGTCTTCACCGCAGCGGGCCGTCCATCGAAACCCAGCCAAGCGCCGCCAGGGTCCCGCTGCGCGCCGAATTTCACCGAGAGCAAGACCTGGTCGCGTTGGAAGTGGAGCGCGCGGCTGATCAGCATCTCGTTGTGACCCATGCCGTAGAAGTCGCCCGTGTCAATCAGGTTCACTCCTGCGTCGATGGCCGCATGAATGGTTGCAATGGATTCGGCGTCATCGGTCGAACCATAGATACCGCTCATGCCCATGCAGCCGAGGGCAAGCGGGAAAACTTCCGGGCCGGTTGCGCCCAGTTTGCGCCTCACCGTGGTTGTGGTGTTCATAATGGCTCGTCCTTCCTTGCAGCATCGTAGCGTTACCCGCCAATTGCGGCAAGACGAGGGTTCGATGGGAATCGGGTTAGAGCGCGGCCCAAAATTCTGTGTGGAGCGCGGAGGCTGTTTTTGCACCAAGGGTTCCAGTCACAAAGCATTGATCATAGGCGAGTTAAAGTCCGAATATTCACAGTCGTAGATCGAGTCGCGAATTTTCCTGTTCATTCCCGTCGCAAATTCTGCCATACTTGATCGTGCCCACCTGGTACGCCAACCCAAACAATTCAAAAAGTGAGGTTGCATCGATGTCGGCAAAGTATGTCTTTGTGACGGGCGGAGTTGTGTCCAGTCTAGGGAAGGGCCTGGCGGCGGCTTCGATCGGCTGCCTGCTCGAGAGCCGCGGCCTGCGCGTCAACCTGATGAAGTTCGACCCCTACCTGAACGTCGATCCGGGAACCATGTCGCCGTTCCAGCACGGCGAGGTCTTTGTCACCGACGACGGCGCGGAGACCGATCTTGATCTTGGCCACTACGAGCGCTTCACCCACGCGCCGCTCTCCCGCGATAACAACCTGACCACCGGCCGCATCTACGAGCAGATCATTCTCAAGGAGCGGCGCGGCGACTACCTGGGCAAGACCGTGCAGGTCATTCCCCACGTGACCAACGAGATCAAAAATGCCATGCGCAAGGTTTCGGCCAACGGCGCCGATGTGACCATTGTCGAGATCGGCGGCACCGTGGGCGACATCGAATCGCTGCCGTTTCTTGAAGCCATACGCCAGATGCGTCAGGAATTGGGCCGCGAGAACACGCTGTTCGTTCATCTAACGCTGGTTCCGTGGATCGCCGCCGCGCAGGAACTCAAGACCAAGCCCACGCAGCACTCGGTGAAAGAACTACTGAGCATCGGCATCCAGGCCGACGTGCTGCTCTGCCGCTCCGACCGCAACCTGAGCCGCGAGATGAAGCAGAAGATTGCCGCCTTCTGCAACGTTGAAGAGCGGGCCGTGGTGGGAGCGACAACGGTTCCCTTCATTTACGAGGTCCCTCTCCGCTTTGCCGATGAAGGCCTCGATGCGCTCATCCTCAAATACCTGCACAAGGAGGCGCCTGAGGCCAACCT
>JBEKVS010000308.1:0-7157 GCA_049513795.1 Occallatibacter sp.
ATCTCCAATGTGCACGGCCGCTTCGGTCATGTGAATGCCACCATCGTCTACAACGATGCTGACGTCTCGAAGTCGACCGTGAAGGCTACCATCGATGTGACCGGCGTGGATACGGGTGAAGAGGGCCGGAACAATCACCTGAAGAGCCCCGCCTTCTTCGATGTCGCGACCTACCCCACAGCGACGTTCACCAGCACCAGCGTTGCCAAGAGCGGCGACGAACTGACGATCAACGGCGATCTCACACTGCACGGCGTGACCAAGCCCGTTGTCCTCAAGGCGGAAGGCCCGCGCGGCCCGGCGTCAGGGATGGACCACAAGCAGCATGCCGGCTTCTCCGCAACCACGACCATCAAGCGCAGCGACTTTGGCATTGGGCCAACGTTCCCGGCGGCCATGGTGGGCGAAGAGGTCAAGCTGAATATCGAGCTTGACGTGGCCAAGCAGTAGGCTCGCTGCCCCAGGCGGCGATGGCTGGCTTTTCATGAACGGTGCGACCTTTTGAGGGGCGCTTGCTTTGGCGCGCGCCCTTCATCCGTTGCGCAGGCAATGAGGCCTAGGTTGGAGAAGGATTGATGGGTGGTCTCAAACTGGAAATCGCGCAAGAACTGCCCTTTACAAGCGTGGAAGAAGAAGCGCTTCTCAATCTGATGCGCTCCGCCGATTGCGTGAACCGGGCCTTTCATCGCAAGACCCGGGACTGGGGCGTTACCTCCACGCAGTACAACGTGTTGCGCATTCTGCGCGGAGCCCGGCCGCACGGGCTCACTTGTTCAGCCATCGGCGACCGCATGATTACCGCCGAGCCGGATATTACAAGGCTGCTCTCGCGGCTCAAGACGCTCAAGTTTGTCCGCCAGCAACGCGATCCGCATGACCGCCGCGTGGTCTGGACGAAGATATCAGAATCCGGCTTGGAGCTACTCAAGCAGATGGATCCGGTGATTGAAAAGGCGCCGCGGGAGTTGCTCGGTCACTTGAGCGAAGCCGAGCTTGCGGAGTTTATTCGACTTTTGGAGCTGGCACGGAATCCCTGCGAGGAACGGACTTCGCCTGTGAGTTGCAGCGGGGAACAATGTGCTGAAGGGGAGACGCCTGTCGCTGCGAAAGGATGAGGCCGGAGGAGAATCCGCTAATAGTCCGGCCTTTTAATGACCCAGCTCTATTTGCCCAGAACTTTTTGCGCCACAGTTTCTTCGTCCGCGTCGGTCTGGATAATTTTGTTGTGCAGGCAATAGAGAGCCAGCTCAAGGCGGTCTGAGACGCCGAGCTTGTCGTAAATCTTGCGCAGATAATTCTTGATCACCTGCTCGGTGGTTCCCAACTGGAAAGCGATTTCCTTGTTGCGCTTGCCCTGGGTAATGCAGGTAATGATGGCCATCTCTTTCGGCGAGAGGCGGGGCTGGGTGCGCGGGCTGACCAGAGCAGCCGCCTGCGACCGGTAAGCTTCAATGACCCAATTTACAGACTGATTATCGATCCAGGTTTCCCCGGCGGCGATTCTGCGCACACAGCGCACCAGCAGGTCGGGCGAGATGGAACGCGAGATGATGCCACGCACGCCGCGCCGGTAGAGTTCCACGGTGTGATTCTCATCTGCCTGCACGGCCTGGACGATCAGTTTCATGTCAGGGGCAACGCGGAGGAGTTCGGGGATGACGTTGGCGGTGCCGGCCAGCATGCTGCCTTCGAGCAGGACGACGTCTGTTGGATAGCGCTCGACGGCCAGGCGCAGATTCTCGATAGAGTCCGCTTGCGCGACGACGCGCAAGTCGTCTTCGAGGGCAAACACCTTGCGAATGCCGACGCGGTAAATGGCCTGAGAATCCGCAATAATTATGCGGACCGTGCCCGGCTTTACGGGAGCTTCAAGCGCATCGGCATCTGAAGAATCGTCCAAGAATTCCATAGGGGTTGCGGCCAGATCAACCAAGGCTGTCACTGTTCCGAGAATTGATACTCGTCGATCGTGGCGGCAGCTAGGTATTGAGATTGACTCAATGAGCAGCGTACCACACGTCCCAGACAATGAACCAGCACATCGTTGAGGGTTCCCAGCACCGGGCCCGGCATACGCAGAGAAAAGTGGATGTCCTGGCCAGCCGGCAACTCGCGGTCCAGTTCAAAAAGGACACCGCTGGCGGAGACATTCCGCGACACCGCGGACACGTCGCCGTTTCTGGTCGAGAGCATAACAGGCAGCGCCAGCGGAAACCGAACCGCGCATCGCACTTCCTGGCGGGCCGCTCCTCGAACAGGAGCCGCAGTTGGAGCCGAAAACTCCGGATTGAAAACTTTCATTGGGATCTTCCAGAGCCCCCATTGGGACCCGTATGTGAATGTAAACCCAAATCACACATTCAACCTACGGCACGAAAGTTCTCAGAATGGTAACCGCCAGGGACATTGCCCTGTCGACCGCACAACGTGAGGCTTAAACGGATGCCTGAACACGCACATCTTATATACCTGAGAGTTAACAGGTTGGGTTAGGTCATTTTCACACTGAAAAAGCGCCGTCGAAAGCCCGCAGCGCCCCTGTTCACTAGTTAGATTCCTGATATGCGTCATGTGGAAAAAACGCCGCTGACGCACCCACCCATTCCTGATTTCTATTGTGGTCGACACCCATCATCTTTCCCCGGCCTAGCCTTACTAGAGAGAGCGCGGGAGTGAGTGTTCCATCGTCCGGCCACAAATAGAGAATGCGGATCTCGGCCTGCGTGAGTCCGTGCGGCGTTTCGATCGTGGGTTCAAAGCGCATGCGCTGCTGCAAGAGGTACCCGCTGCGCTTGTCAGCTGGAATGGCTTCAAGCTGCGCTTGCGTGGGATCGAATTGAATTCCCTTGCCGGCGAATGAAAATAGAGGCTTCAGCAAGAGCTCTCCATATACCGTCCCGGGACCTGCAGAGATGGGAAGCGGCACACCCAAAGCTTCGAGATCCGCCCGGCCGTTCCCCTCGAGAAATTCGTCTACAAAAACGGCCGGCGGGACCACTCGATGCGCTGGACCCGGTCCCGATAACGAGGGTCTAGACAGCCATGGAATGGAGAACTTCGAAATCAGGAAATACCAGTTGGGGTGCCCGGCCCATTCCACATCCCACGGGCGCTCGAGATCGAATGGCAGTTGCACCGCGCGCGCCATCAGTTCATCGGCGATGGCCCGGTTATAGATGCGATGGATTGGAATGAGCTGGCCGTTGCCGTCACGGTAGTGCAGCTTGTTCCCCACCGGTTCGAGGCTGCGAATGTCGACCACGGCGATTCCGAGACGGCGTGAGGTGACCTCGAAGTCGGGCAGCGTCTTCTGGTTGCGGGGGTCGATTTCGGTAAGGACGACATTTTCGGGGCTGTGGCCGGCGAGTATCGTCCGGCTCAACAACGCCCAATAGCTCTTCTCATCCAGCCCGCTGAGGAAACTGCCCAGCGTCTCGGGCAAATCGTAGACATCCCGATATGCGGAGCTGAGGACGTCCTGGTAGCCAAAGACGGAGGGAAATGCCTGGATCTCCACCAACCGGGGAACGAGCGAGCCGTCCGCATCCTTCACCAAAGCGAAATCGGCGGTGAGAAAGTTGGGATGCTGCGTCTCCTTCGCGACCTCGTAGCCGGCTGGAATCGCCTTTCGCGCCGCCTCAAGGTAGTCGGCATTGCGAATAAGGCTGTGGGTCATTTCGGCGCCTTCCGCCGCCATCTGCTCCAGAAGCGGGAGTGGCAGGAAGACTGGAGTCTCGGCAACGCGGTAGTCCACCTTCGCACCACAGCGTTCGTCCACCAACCTGAGAAGTGACGCATAGCGTGCAGGTTTAAATGCGTCGTTCAGCCGTCTGCGGAGCTCCGGAATCATCTCTCTCTCCCTTTGACCTAAGGTAACCTGTCGGCGCCTAAACTAGCCGTTCCCATGGAGTTTCTTGCGGTCACCGACCCACCGCACCGAAGTTTCGTGTTTCCGTATCACGGTTTTCTGTGGATTTCTAGATAAAACTGTGGAAAAAATGGGGTTGCTTGATGATTTAGTTACTTTTGTCGTAGGAATCGTGCAACTTTTGGGGTACTATTTCGGTACGTAAGTTGTATCCAGGAGTTGAAATCATATGAAATTGACCCAGATGAAGCAACGCTTTGCTCTGCTCGTTTGCGTTACCTTCACCTTAACCGGATCCGCGCTTGCCGGCTCACCGGTAGTCGTGAATCCGCCCGTGCACCTCGCCGCTTCACCGGTAGTTGTGAATCCACCTGTTCACTTGGCCGCTTCACCGGTCGTCGTGAACCCACCTGTTCACTTGGCTGCTTCACCAGTCGTCGTGAACCCACCCGTCCACTTCGCCGCTTCACCCGTGGTTGTGAATCCACCTGTTCACTTCGCCGCTTCACCGGTTGTCGTGAACCCACCTGTCCACTTCGCCGCTTCCAGCCCGGTCGTAGTTAACCCTCCGGTGCATCATAACGCCTAAACCTTGACCCCGAGAGGGGATTCAGGCCATTGCGTGGTTATACTGAGGCGAATTGTTCCTCTTTGATCAGGCTTGGGCGGGAGGCGAATGGTGCCGCTGGACACGATCCTCTGGCTCGCTGGCGACGGGGCTACTGCAGCCGTCGCCATCCTTCTTCTTCGCAAAGGCACATTCCGCACATTTCCGCTTTTCTCTTCCTACCTGCTTTGGAGCCTGCTCAGCGACCTTGCGCTGTTCGCGGTTGGGCATTTCGATCCCGCGTTCTATTACAACGCCTATTCGATCAGCAACGCCATCGACTCCCTCTTTCAGTTTGGGGTGCTTGTCGAACTGTCATGGGCGGTTCTGCGTCCGCTGCGCGGCTCGCTGCCGCGCTGGACCCTGCTGGCAATTGCCATCCTGATCTTATTGGTGGGCGCAGCGGTTTGGCCGCTGGCCGCCGGCTGGGGGCTTGGCTCTCTCTCGCTGGCCGGTCAGGTCAACGTCCATGTGCAAGAGACGTTTTCTGTCCTGCGCATCCTGTTCTTCCTGCTGCTCGCCGGATGCAGCCAGCTGCTTTCAATCGGCTGGCGGGATCGAGAGCTTCAGATTGCGACCGGACTTGGGTTCTACTCCCTGGTGAGCCTGGCGGTATGGATGCAGCACCGGACCGGTCCGCAGTACCACGCACTCGACCAGCTCGTAGCTGCCAGCTATATATGTTCCCTTGCCTATTGGGCATACTCCTTTGCACAACAGGAAGCTCAACGGCGGGAGTTCACTCCGCAGATGGAAAGCTTCCTGCTGGCCGTGGCGGGTAACGCCCGATCCACGCGCCTGGCGATGAAAAATCCGCCTCAGGACGAGGCACCGCAAAAACGAAAGTAACACCCTTCAAACGGCCTGCGATGGTGCCCGCCGAACCCCTTGAAGGTTTCCAAATTGGCTCGATTCGACGGTTCAATTTTCGATGTAACTTTAAGTATTTAATACAGTTAGTTGTGTAAAGTCGACGACGGCTTAAACCAGCTGGGCAAGCATGACCGGAGAAGAAAAGCCGCACATGTACCCGGCAAACCCGGCCGCCTGCCTGGTATGCGGTCAATTTCCCCTTTGCAAAGATGTTTTTTCCTGTTACTAGTATTGGGTACGGCAAAGACCAATTGGCCTGCCGTGCATGCATGATTGATTACTGAAAGCCAGATCTGAGGATCACCTATGATTCTGATCTCTCTAGAAATTGCCGTGGTTTTGGGCATCGGGCTCTACCTGTTCAGTTGTCGTCGCGGAATGAAGCGGCGCAACGAGCAGTCCTGGGGTTCGCTTCTAGGCAGACTTCGTTTGGATTGGAGCGCTCGCGAGTTGAGCGACCAATTCCTTTGGAAGGAAGGCCTGAATGCGACTCCCGAAGACGCGTGGCAGCGTATGGAAGGACCCAAGGGTTTGTGGGTCATGTACCAGAATGCCCGCGTGATGATGGAAATGGCGGACTACGCAGCCAAGAACAGCAACAGCGTCGATCGCCTGCTGCTGGAGACCTTGCGCAGCGACGCCATGCAGATTCGCGTATGCGTCCTGATGGCCCTCGCCCAGTACGGCTTCTCGAAGGCTGGTGAAGGCGTCCGGGTCAATGCATTCCGCGCCGCGACGATGTATACCGGCATGGCTGCACGCATGACGCAGATGCTGCAAGAGAATGCACCGATGATGGTGCCCGATTTTGTAGCCGCTATGTAGTTTTAAGCTGTCGCTCTGAAGGGCAAACCTACGGCCGAGGCTGGAGGTTTGCCCTTTTTCCGTTTGTTCCATTGCCGGTCTGGAATTCCAGCTAAATCATGCTGCATTGGACGCGAGGAAGGCGTTGATGCGGCCAAACTCCTCATCGCTCAGCCGGAAGTCGAGCGCTGGCGCCACGCCTTCAAGCTGTTTTTGGCTGCGGCTTCCGACAATGGCTGCCGTAATGGCCGGATGATGCAACGTCCAGGCAATTGCCACCACGCCGGGGCTGACGCCGTGTCCGCTGCCGATCTCCCGCAACAACTCCACCAGGCGCAGGTTCCTGCTCAAGCGCGGTTCATTGAACTCCACCGCCCGGCGACGCCAGTCGTCGGCGGGAAATGCCGCCACGCGCTCGGCAGTCATCGAGCCGGTGAGCAGGCCCGAAACCATGGGCGAGTAATTGATTACGCCGATTCCACGAGATTGCGCATAGGGGAGGATCTCCTCCTCGACAGCCCGGCGCAGCATTGAATAGGGCGGCTGGAGGCTGGTAATCGGCGCGATCTGCTCCAGTTTCCGCATCTGCTCGACGGAGAAATTGGAGACTCCGATCCAGCGGACCTTGCCTTGCTTCTGGAAACGAGCGAGCTGTTCCCACCCTTCCTCAATTTCATCGGCAGGATTAGGCCAGTGGATCTGATAGAGGTCGATGGTCTCAACGCCGAGCCGGCGCAGGGAGCCCTCCAGCTCTTCGGCCAGCGAGCCGGCTTTGAGAGAGCGATAGATGGAGCGGTCAGTGTGCCAGCGCATGGAGCACTTGGTGAACAGCAGCGGCTTGGGACCGGCGTGGCTCTTGACTGCCTTGCCCACCACCTCTTCCGAATGGCCCAGGCCGTAGACGGCGGCGGTATCGATCCAGTTGATACCCAGGTCAAGGGCATGGTGAATGGCGTCGATGGACTCGTTATCGTCCTGAGGGCCCCAGCCAAACTCCCAGTTGCC
>JBEKVS010000309.1:0-7134 GCA_049513795.1 Occallatibacter sp.
TCGTCCAGCATGATCACCGGGTCGTTGACCTCGGCGCGGCGAATGCTCTGGATGATCTGCCCCGGCAAGGCCCCGATATAAGTACGCCGATGGCCGCGAATCTCCGCCTCGTCGTGCATGCCGCCCAGCGCGATGCGTTGAAACTTGCGCCCCAGGGCGCGGGCAATAGAGCGGCCGAGACTGGTTTTACCCACTCCCGGCGGCCCAACGAAGCACAGAATCGGGCCCTTCATATCCGGCTTCAGCTCCAGCACGCTCAGGTAATCGAGAATGCGGTCCTTCACCTTTTTGAGCTCGTAATGGTCTTCGTCCAGAATCTCCTTCGCCTTGTTGATGTCGACTTTTTCGCCGGAACTCTTGCTCCACGGCAGCACAGCCAGCCACTCAATGTAGTTGCGGGTCAGCGAATAGTCCGCCGCCATGGGAGACATGCGCGACAGGCGGGAAAGCTCCTTGAGCGCTTCCTTCTTTACATCCTCCGGCATGTTGGCGTCATCGATCTTCTTGCGCAGGTCCTCCGCTTCGCGCTGGCCCTCGTCCTGCTCGCCCAGTTCTTTCTGGATGGCCTTCATCTGCTCGCGCAGATAGTAGTCGCGCTGCGACTGCTGCACCTGGTCCTGCACCTCGGTCTGGATCTTGGTGCGCAACTGCTGCACCTCGATCTCCTTGGCCAGGTGCTTGTTCAGCTGCTCCAGCCGCTCGGCGATGCTGGCGGTTTCAAGCAGTTGCTGCTTGTCGTCGGTGGTCAGGAACGGCAGCGAAGAAGCCACGAAATCGACCAGCCGGCTAGGATCCTCAATGTTGCTGGCGATGGTCCGCAGCTCATCGGAGAGCGTTTGCGACTCGGCGACAATCTGCTGGAACTGGCCGATCACGTTGCGCACCAACGCCTCAACACCCGAAGTCGTCGCCGGCGCAACGTCCTCCAACGACTCCACTTCGGCCATCATGAAGGGCTCAGTCTGCACATAGCCCAACAGCCGCACCCGCTCGACGCCCTCCGTGAAGACGAAGCGGCTCTGATTGGGCATGCGGACCACTTTATGGACCGTCGCCAAGGTGCCCACCGCGTGCAGATCGCCGGGCTTGGGAGCATCCAGACGAGGATCAAGCTGAGCCGCCACCACAATCGTCCGCTCGTCGGCAAGTGATTCAATTAATTGAATGGAGCTCTCACGGCCTACCGTCAGCGGCAGCACCGCGTGAGGGAACAGAACCGTGTCACGGACAGGAAGTACGGGAATTCTGCGTACACCGGAGATCCTTTTTCCGGCTGGCGTTTTGGCGGGGAGCGGGGTGACAGGCTGGTTCGGCATTGAGTGTCCTCGTATCAACTTTCCTTATTTAGACAGCGCAGACTTCCAAAAGTTTCAAGAATCTACCCCTTCTGGCAAATGCCGGCCGCGCGGGCAAGGTTGCATCGCTTTGGCTGATACGGCTAAACAATTTGCACGGTTCCAAGCTTCGCTTTCACGCGCAAACACGCGAGGCAGACAATCCGGCCCGGGAGGCGGGAACAAAGCTGCGCCTCGCTCCGTGAAGGAATTGATGCTTGTCAGGACACCGAGGCTCGATGGAAAAAGCGTCGATCTCGACCATGCTCTGTTTTGGAAATCCCCGTCGCGTCCTCACTAGAGCGTGTATCGGCGCATGGGTTGGGAAAGTGAGAGGCTCAAAGGCGGATGGAGCAGATTTCCCGAGCGAGAAGCCCTCGGCGACAAAAATCAAGGCTTCCGCGCTGCTGGAGAACCCTAAAACAGGCCCGGCCGATCGTCTTGAAGTCTAAGCAGGTTCCGTGGAAAGGTCCGCGCTGGTGGGTCCAACTTGCTTATTTTCTGATAGTTCTGCCTGGGGTGATTCTGCTTCGCCGTGAATTGCCGCGACGATGTGATCCCAAAGTTCATCCGGCGGGTCGGCGACCGGGAAAAGCTGGCGGGCCGCTTCGGCTATCGTCTCAAGATCAGACAGTAGCTCTCGGCAAAGGTCGCAACTCTGCACGTGCGGGTGGGAGGATATGTCCTCGCCCGTGCCGATCAGCTCCGGCAAGTGCTGCTGAAACTCGGCGCAGGTCATTTCGTTGGCGTCGTCTTTCATCGCCGGCCCTCCTGCTGCGGATTCGTCCGCAGCGCCTCGCGCAGTTTAAGCCGCGCCTTGTGCAGTTGCGACTTGCTGTTCCCGATCGAACATTCCAGCATATCGGCAATCTGGTTATGCTCGAAGCCTTCAATGTCGTGGAGCACGAAGATCAGCCGGTAACCCTCCGGCAGATCTTCAATCGCACGCTGCAACGCCAGCCTGTCGATGGTGCCGGTAAGGGTCAGATCGGCAGTCCCAAAGCTTCGCCCGATCCGCTCTTCCGAGGTCGGCTCCATGGCTTCATCCAGGGAGATCAGCGGCAAGGCCTTCTTGCGCAGGTGCATCAGGACGACATTGATCGCCAGCCGGTGCAGCCAGGTCGTAAAGGCAGAGTCGCCGCGGAAGGTCGCGATCTTGCGATGCAGCTGAAGAAAGGCCTCCTGGGTCAGGTCTTCTGCCGCGGCAACATTGCCCACCATGCGCAGACAAAGCGAATAGATGCGCCGCTTGTTCAGCGCATAAATCTGGGAAAACGCCTGGTGATCGCCCGCCTGGGCGCGTGCCAGAACCTCGGGATCAAGCGCATTCGCCGCCGGCGCGAAAACGGGCCGTGGCTCACTCGTGGGTGGCTGTCCAGGCAGTCCCTCCACCTGGAGTTGCTGCGGTGCTGCCGTCGCTTGCATGGGGAACCTCGCTGGGGGCATCTCAGCTCCTTCAAGAAGGCTCAACTATCCTGAACTGCCGCGCCGAAGCTTCTTCACTAGCTAGTATAAAGGGATCGGGACAAAGGGATGAGTCCCGTGCTTGCCTGTGGTCGCCAACCGGCCGCCGACGCCGCTTGCGTGGCCCGCGTCGTGAGACGATTCCGCACTGCAAACCGCGTCTGGTTCCCTGCGTCATTTGGGAGAGTGATGATTTTCAGGAAAGTGCCGTCAGGGATTTGCCGGGATCTTCACGCTGCCAGGACGCGGCAAACGCCGACGGGCAGTGACTGGCTCGTCCGCACCGGGCCGAGGCGGGGCGCGATTTTGCCTCGCGTTCTGCGTGCGCCCATGCTTCTGTGCATCCCGGCGATCCTGTTTATCGGTCCCACGAGCCTCCCTGCCGGCGGCCAGAGTGCTGCTCCCGGTGCTGGGTTAGGTCCCGCATCAGGTGCAGCTGCCCCGGCGCGCCCCTTCGTGCCCGGAACCGAGCCGGGGACCGAGCGAGGTCCCGAGCCAGGGCCACGCAAGGCGATGGACGATGCCCTCCCCGAACCCGCCGTCCTCAACCAATGGGAAGGGCGGCTGGTCAAGTCGATCTCGTTCGAAGGTGTTGCACCCTCTCGGCTTGAGCCGCTTCCCGGCCATCTGGCCCAGGCCGAAAATACCCCTCTCAATCCGGATGATGTGAAAAAGAGCCTGCGCCAGCTCTTTGCAACCGGCCTCTACGAGAACATCGAAGTCCAGGCTTCGGCGCTGCCGGATGGCGTGGCCTTGATCTTCAAGGGCGCGCCGCGTTCTTTCATCGGGACGGTGAGCGTGGTGGGCGCCAGGGGCGCCACCATCAACACCCAGCTTAGCCGCGCCAGCCAGCTCTCGGCTGGCACACGCTTCACCCCGGCCAAGCTCGACCGGGCTTTGGTCGATATGCGCCAGATCCTGGCAAACAACGGCTACCACGAGCCACAGATCGACCATACTGTGACGCCTCATCCCTCGGAACAATTGGTCGACATTGCCTTCCAGGTAAGCAGCGGGCCGCAGGCGCGGATCGGCGTTGTTGAAATCGTTGGGGACCCGGGCATCAGCGCGGAGGAATTCCGCCGTTTCGCTCACCTCAAGATTGGCGCGCGCGTCGATCATGACACCGTGAATCGCGCCTTGGCCGGCGTGCTCAAGCATTACCGCAAGCAGGAGCGGCTGGAAGCCGAAATCAAGCTCGTATCGGAGCAGTACGACGCCGCGACAAAGAAATCGAACTACCACTTCGAGGCTACCCAGGGGCCAACGGTCAAGGTGCGGGTTCAGGGCGCCAACATGACCGTGGAACGGACTCATCATCTGATTCCCATCTACGAAGAGGGCACGGTGGACGAAGATCTGCTCAACGAAGGCAATCGCCGCTTGCGCGACTACTACCAGCGATTGGGCTTCTTCGACGTGAAAGTGGATCATCGCCAGGAGTCCGCAACCAAAGGTCATGTCGAGATTACGTACAACGTCAGCCTGGGTCCTCGTCGTCGTGTGGAAAGCGTCTCTGTTCAGGGAAACCGCTACTTCGACGATGCAACCCTGAAGGAGCTGCTCAGCGTGCATGCCGCCGATACGCTCGACCGCCACGGTGTCTATAGCCAGGCCCTGCTTTCGACGGACGTCAGTGCCCTTGAAGCTGTCTACAAGAACAACGGCTTCGCCAAGGTCAAAGTCAAACCGGAGACCAGCACTCCAGAGACGAGCGTGGTCGATAACGCCGGATCGGTCAACACGGCGCCGGCCTTGCGAACTTCAACTGCGGAAGACAACTCTGCTCCGCTGGCTGTGGTCTATAGAGTTGACGAAGGTCCGCAGCAGCGTGTCGGAACGGTCAGGATTGAAGGAGCCGACCAGTTGGGCACGGAGAAGCTGACGCCACTTCTCAACACCACACGGGGTCAGCTGCTTTCACCCAGAAACCTGGCTGGAGATCGCGATGCCCTGGTGACCGAATACTTGAGCCGCGGCTTCGAACGCCCCCTGGTGGAAGTCGCTCAGGACGCTGAAGCCGCCGACCCCGACACCGTGGATGTGGTCTTCCACATCACTGAAGGCCAGCAGGTATTTGTGCGCAACGTACTCATCACCGGATTGCACTACACGCGCCCCGAGACGGTGGCCAAGGCCATCACCATCCACGCCGGCGATCCGCTCAACCAGAGCGCGCTGATGGACACGCAGCGCAATCTCTACGAATTCGCGCTGTTTAACGAAGTCGACACCGCGGTCGAGAATCCCAGCGGAGGCGACACCCGCAAAACGGTGCTCCTTCAGGCCGTGGAGGCGCGACGCTGGGCGCTCACCTACGGTTTCGGATTCGAGGCCCAGACCGGGCAACCGCAATACAACTGCGGCGGCATCATCGCGAGTGGCGCCACCTGCAATCCGGAGGGCAAGACCGGCGTCAGCCCACGCGTGCTGGCCAATGTCACACGCAACAATCTATTCGGCCGCGAACAGTCAGCCTCTCTGCTGGGCACCTACGGATTGCTCGAACAGAAGCTCGATCTGCTCTACCAGATTCCGCACTTCGACAACAATCGCAACTTCGGTTTGAATCTGTCCGGCGGCTACGCCAACAGCCTTGACGTCAGCACCTACGTCGCATCGCGCCTGCAGGCCGGCATGCGCTGGACAGAGCGCTTCAATTCGTCGGGAGCCTTCTTCTCCAAAGCCAATACCTTCGTCTATGAAATCAACTTTCGCCGCGTCAAGGTTGAAGCGAACAGCCTGCAAGTGGCTCCCGACGAGATCGCATTGCTGGCGTCGGCCGTACGCGTCGGCGGCCCGGCCTTCACCTGGATCCGCGATACGCGCGACTCGGCTCTGGAAGCCCATCGCGGCACCTACACCAGCTTCCAGGAGTTTCTCTCCGACAAGTATTTCGGCGCACAGGCCGAGTTCAACCGCCTCGATGTTTCGAACTCCAGCTATTGGAGCTTCGACAAGAGCCGCTTCGTTCTGGCGCGCAATACGCGTTACGGTCAGGAGCGCGCCTTCGGCAACTCCTCGAGCGAGCTGATTCCTTTACCGGAACGGCTCTACGCCGGAGGCACCACATCCCTGCGCGGCTTTGGCGAGAACGCGGCCGGCCCGCGCGATCCCGAGACCGGGTATCCCATCGGCGGCGCCGGCGCGCTCATCAACTCCACCGAACTGCGCCTGCCCCCGCCTATACTACCCTTCTTCGGCGATTCCTTGAGCTTTGTCGTCTTTCACGATATGGGCAACGTCTTTTCCAACGCCGGAGACGCATGGATAAGTGCGCTGCGCATCCATCAGCCCGACCGCGACGAATGCAAAAACACGCCTCCCACCGCAACGAACCCCATTCCAAATCCGACCGGCCCTTCCAACTCGACCGGACCTCAAGGATCTTGCAGCTTCAACTATTTCTCCCATACACCGGGCCTCGGTTTGCGCTACCATACACCCGCCGGGCCGATCCGCCTGGACTTCAGCTATAACCTGAATCCACCCATCTACCCGATCAACCTCAATTATTCGCAGACCAATGTGACAGCCAACCAGCACATCGGTGAAGCCGGCCACTTCAACTTCTTCTTCAGCCTGGGACAAACCTTCTGATGACCATTGCGTATCCAATCCGGCTCAAGCTTGCAGGTATGATTTCGCGAGCCGAGGCGTGTTCCGCAGCTTGTCTAGTCCTAGCGGCCCGGTTCCGATGTCTTTGCGTTCTGATGCTGCTCGCTACGCATGGCGCAATGCTAACCTGGGCGCAGGCTCCCCAATCGTCAGCGCCGGTCGTCCTCGACAGCGTGGTCGCTGTTGTCAACAACCAGGCAATCCTCTCCACCGACATCGACGACGAAATCCGGCTCTCGGTTCTGGATCCAGGCCGAGGCGGCCTCGGCGTCCTCACGCGCACGCGGGCCCTCGACCAGTTGATCGGCCGCGACCTGATTCAACAGCAGATCCGCCAGCAGGATGTGGAGGCGTCCGAACCCTCTCAAGCCGAAGTGGACGGGGACCTGTCTGAGATTCGCAGAGAATTGCCCGCCTGCGTGCGCGACAACTGCGCATCCGAGGCAGGATGGAAGGTGTTTCTCGCCGCGCATAATCTAACCCAGGAGCGCGTCGAGTCCTACCTGCGTTATCGCATTCAGATTCTGCGCTTCATCGAACAGCGCTTTAGCCAGGGCATCAACATCTCAGCGCAGGAGATTGAAACTTATTATCGCCTCACGCTTCTGCCCCAGTACGCCAAGGGAGAGCCCGTTCCGCCGCTTGAAAAGGTCTCCCAGCGCATCGAGGAGATCCTGCTGCAACAGCGCGTCAATGTGATGTTTGACGATTGGCTCAG
>JBEKVS010000310.1:0-7079 GCA_049513795.1 Occallatibacter sp.
CAGAGATATCCGGACGCGTTGGAGAATGGGACTTCAAAAGCCATCGACTTACCCTACGATGTAACTGGATGGACGCTTTCGCTGCAAATGGGCGTGGATGTGGACGCTGTCACCGATCCGCTCGAAGCTGATCAACGCGCCTTGCTGGCCAAGGTTGACGCGGCGAAGCTTCCCGACGCGACTGTCGATGGCGCGGGTACAACTTTCGC
Source organism: Occallatibacter sp. (assembly GCA_049513795.1). Lineage (GTDB taxonomy): Bacteria > Acidobacteriota > Terriglobia > Terriglobales > Acidobacteriaceae > Telmatobacter. The sequence goes on from JBEKVS010000310.1 coordinate 210, forward strand.
CATCAGCCACAAGGTCAATGCGGCCTTTCAGCTAGTGAATGCGGCGCTGGCGCAAGGCGGGACAGTCTCGCTGGCGCAGGACGCGGTTAAGACCGCGCAGGGCAGCGAGACGGGGGCTTTTCTGATTGGCGGGTTGAGCCACGCGGCGGTCGATGGGCTAACGAAGAAGTATGCGATCTCTGCCACGGCGGTAAGTGCGCCCGCGCATACGCTCGCTCTGAAGAAGGCGCGTATCGGGCTTTACCGGCCATGGGCCCCATCGATTGATGAGGGCTGGACGCGGTGGATTCTGGAGAACTACGGCTTTGAGCCCAAGAGCCTTTACAACGCCGATATTCGCTCGGCGAATTTGAAGAGCCGCTACGACATTGTTGTTCTGCCCGATATGTCGACCAGGCAGCTCGTGACCGGTTACACCATCGGCATTGTGCCTGGCCAGTATGTTGGGGGCGTGGGTGAGGACGGCCTCGCTAACCTGCGTGAGTTTGTGCGTGCCGGAGGGACGCTCGTGGCCTTCAATCGCACTGCTTCCGCACTGATTCCGCTCATGTCCCTACCGGTGCAGAATGTGCTGGATGGCGTGAAGAGCGACAAGTTCTTCTGCTCGGGGGCGTTGCTGCGCGTGCAAACGGAGCATGCCGAGTTACCGGCTAACTATGGAGTCTCCGAATCGCCTGTGGTGATGTTCCAGGCTGGGCCGGCATTCCAAACGCTTCCGGGATTCCACGGCGCGGTGCTGGCGCGTTACCCCAAGCAGACTAATCCTCTGGAGAGCGGATTGCTGCTGCATCCGGAGGCCATCGAAGGCAAGATCGCCGCGCTTGAACTTGCCTATGGCAAGGGCCGCATTGTTTTGTTTGGATTCAAGCCGCAGTTTCGCGGGCAGTCCCACGCGACTTACAAATATATGTTCAACGAGTTATACATGTTTGATCATCCGCCGCTGCCTGCCGAGCCGGCACCGGGAGCCAAGGAGAAGACTGAATCAGGAGCTGGCGCTTCGGCAACGACGCCTGCTGGTGCGAAGAATGCAGAGCCTGAGGATGACGACTGGGATGAGTAACAGACGTCGCGTTCCCAACAATTGAAGAAGCGGACCTATGGATTGAACCATGCGACGCGCGACGGCAGGTTGGAGAAATGCGGGTAAATCAAAAACGCCCCGGAGCGAAGTCGACTCCGGGGCCGAGTGAGACAAATTGAGTTTCTTAGTTAGAGGCGCGTTTCTGCGATTCCGAAGGCTGGTTGGCCACCTGCAAGTAGTTTTTCACATCGAAGACACCGGGGACGCCGTTGGCGCGAAGGGATGCTGTCTCCTTGTCGGCCTGCGTATCCACAACGCCGTATAACTCGACGTGGCCGTTCTGCACCGAAATGCGAATCGACTTGGCCGGGTCGATGGCGTACTTGTTCAGCGAGGGATAACCATAGACGGCGCGAGCCACGGCCATGCGGGTCTGGTTATCCATCATGGAAACGGGATCGACCTGGATCTCGTTGTTCACTTCCTTCACGCCGGGATAGGTGCTGACCAGGGCAATCGCCGAGTCCTTGTCGACATCGGTGCGGGCATGGCCGCCGAGCGTCGCAACGCCGTTCTGAACAGTCAAGGTGATGGCATTGAAAACATTGCCATAGCCGACGCGATCGTAAGCCAGTTTTTCTTGCAGCTTGGCTTGCAGTTCAGCGTCGGGAACGCTGGGGCCGGCGACTTCAATGTCGTTGCGGACGGCCGTAACTCCCTTCACCTTGTGGATGCGTTTGTCCGCGTCGACTTTGTACTCATAAAGATCCACGGTGCCGCTAAGTGTGGCAATGCCGTTCTGCACGTCGACTTTTACGTTTTTGAACTGAGATTTGTTCAGCTTGGCCTGTGCCTGGCCGGTTGCGTTGTCTTCATCGGCTGCGAAACTCTTCGCGCCGTTGCCCGATGCTGCCGCCAGCGAACCTTGGGGAAGGCTCAGAAGCGCTCCGGCGAGCATGGCGGCTAGCAGAGCTGTCCGATTCTTGCGCATCGTCAATTTCATTTCGTTCTCCTTTTCGTGCTTCTCCAAGAGATGCACAACGTTGGTGAAAGTTGCCACCTATGTCCCGATCCTGCGTTCATAAAGACACGCGGTATCTGGAAAAGTTACGCGCAGCAAAGTGGAATGGATTGATATGAAGGTGAGTTGGGCCGATAAGGCGCCCGCGTCAACGCCGCCTGCAAAATGCCGTCTAATGAGCGATCAAGCGCCGTTTAAACTCTGCTTGATTAGACACGAAAGATAGGCGAGTTAGTTGCCTAAGGCAAGAAATGGGCTTAGCGATAGCGCCGGGTAGCTTTTACCACCATGGAGAATACGCCTGATTCATCGCGGGCAACCAGCAGCGAGACGTGGCGATTGATGGCGATCTCGGCCTGCAGCAACTGTTGGCCCGTGGTATCCACATCGGTGGCATAGGTCAGGGTCACGTTTCGGCCCACTTGTTCCTCAACAGTGATGCGCGAAGTGGAGTTACCCAGTGTTCCAATGTAATTTGGATCGACCTTGACCGAGCCGGCGCCGAAGAGTTTCTGCACCCGGCTGCTGACGGTGGCATTGAGAGCTCCGCCAAGCAGGGCATCGGTGGTGGGGTTGGCCACATATTGCTCTTGCTGCTGGGTGTAGAGGCGCTGCTGGTTCTCGGTGCGGCCCAGGGCGAGCAGGGCAACCACATCGGCTTCGGGCAGCGGTGGATCGCTGCGCCAGGTGACGGCCGGCTTTTGCGGGGTCCCGTGAATGCCGAGCGTGATGTCGTAATCTTCGACGCGGGCGGTTGCGTTCAGATCGATGGAAGGCTCGATGCGCACCGGATTGGTGAAGAAGATGTCGCCGCGCTGCAGGTCGTAGCGTGTGCCGGCAAGCAAGGCGCTGCCTTCGGTGATGGAGACGCGGCCGAGCAGCGAGGGAGACGCGACCGTGCCGCGCAGGCGCAGATCTACGTTGCCGGCCAGCTTGGCATAGGCGTTCTGGAAGTTCAACTGCGGCGACGAAGCCACGTGGATATCGAGGCGGATGTGATTTGAGGGTGCGTCGGGCGGCGCGATGGTCTGCACGGCATTGGCCTGGGCAGCGAGAGCGGCTATATCCAGATCCTCGCTGACGGAGAAGCGCGTGATAAGCACGTTGCCTGAGAGCAGCAGGTTGCTCTGCGAGCCTTGCAGGCGAAGCCCAATGTCGGCGAGCGAGCTTACGCCCTCGGGATAGCGGATGCGAATGCCGGTGCCGGTGACCGAGAGGTCGGCGAAGATGCCGTGCTGGTAAGAAAGGTAACCGCCTACGCTCAGCAGGCCGCCGCCGCTCATGGCGGTCAGTGACTTCACCTCCAGGCGGTTCTGGTTGAACTCCAGGGTGCCCTTCAACTGGCTCAGGCCATTCGGCACGTCTTCAAGCGAAAGCGATCCGTTCTGGAATTCGACTTGCCCTTTGAGGCCGGGGTCTTTCAAGGTGCCATGCGCTTCCACCTGGAAGGTGGTGCTGCCCCCGGCGGTCAGGTCGGGATCGAGCGTTTCCGCCAGCTTCAAGTTCACAGTGCCGCCGGCGGCGATATCGAGATGCTGCTTCTCTCTCAACTCGAGGCTGCCCTGGGCGTGCAGATCGGTGTCTTCGCCGGTCACGTGAAGGGGATCAAGGTTGATGCGGCCATTGGCCAGGGTGGCATGAACTCCGCCCTGGCTGCCGAGATGGACGCCGGCGATGGTGGCGTCCAATTGCTGCAGGCGGGCTTCGCCGCGCATGTCGAGCGGGTGGGCGAGAGGCCCCTGCAGTGTGATGGCTCCGGCGAGCGCCGATTCTCCGGTGAGTCCCTGCACGTGCGCCGCCTTGAGAAGGCCGCCGATGTCGAAGTGTGAAAACTGCAGCGTGGCGTCGGTGGCCAGATCGCCGCTGAGCGCGGTTTGCCCATTGAGATCGACCTTGGCGCCTTCAAGACGAGTGGTGGCGTTATAGTTGGCCGAACGGTCGGCGGTGTGGCCGGCAAAGACCAGTTCGCCCAGCGATTCACCGCCCAGCACCAGGTTGCTTAACGTGGCGTGGGCGTCGAGGCGCGGGTCTTCCGGTGTGCCGGAGCCGGCGAGCGAGAAGCCGAGATTCCCGGTCGCTCCCGCTGTCTGGCGGCGCAGGCTTTCAATCTTTGAAATGTCGATGGCCGCGCCCTTGGCGTCGATCTGGAAGCGGCGGGACTTCAGATCGTAGCTGCCGGTGGCAGACAAACTCCCGGCCGGCGCGGTCGCGCTGCCGGCGGTGATCTTGAGCAGCTGGTTGGTGAGCGTTCCATCGGCGCGCATGCGCGCGACCGGCTCGCCGTATACGGTCGCGCCGGTCATCTCGGCCCACCCCGACCCGTTCAGGGTGCGGATGGGCCCATTGGCCTGGAGCTGCGCGCTGAGCGTGCCGGTCAAGGGTAGTTTTTGCCCGGCCAGAGTGAGCAGATCGACGACATCCATGTTGCCGGCCTTGACGTTGAGGCGCAGATTGGAGCCGTCATTGAACTCGGGCTCGGATGGATGCTCCGCAGAACGCCCAGCGTCAAGCGTGCCGTCGATGTAGATTGCGGATGGGCCACGGTGCAGGAGGCCATGTTGGACAACAATGCGCTCGGCGCCGTAGCTGCCCGTGGCTTCGGCGGAATCAAAATGAACGAACTGCGGCTGAACCTCTGCCGGCGGCCCGGCTTGTTCGGTCCCGGCTATGGTCTTGGTGCTGGGCGCGGCCGGAATCATTTCGATGGCGATCTGGGTGGCCTTTGCTGTGCCGGCGAGATGCGGGTCGAGGATCGAGCCAGTCCATGAGCCATGGAAATCGCCCTGGCCGGCAAGGCTTACCGGCAGCGCGGCCGCACCGGCCTTGCCGTAGCGGACAAGGCCCAGGTCGCGGAGAAGCTGGTCGAACTCGCCCAGGTTGTGAGAATGGAAATCGACGGTGAGGCCTGACGGGCTGGTGAGAGGATAGGCGCCAAGATGGCCGCTTGTTTGAAGCAGGCTGGCAGGGGTATGCACTTCGAGCTTGCGCACATCGACGGCGCCGTCGCGCTGGGTGTAGGTGGCGTCTAGGGATCCGCTCGTGGGAACTTCGCCTGGCACTCCCGCGATCGAGGGGCTGAGGTTCATGACTGCGTCCACCTTGACCGTCTGCTGATCGCCTTTGACCCAATTGGCTGTGGCTTTGCCTTGCAGCAGGGTGTCGAGGCCGATCCGTTGAAACGGCGGCAGGGTGACGATGTCGAGCAGCGCATCGAGGGACACGTCTTTGAACTCCGCGGTCACCTTGCCGTTCACCGGGATCTGGATGACGTCGGGGCTGGGCGGATGCCGCGGGGATCTTGCCTGTGCCATGGGTCCGGTGGCGCGCACTCCGTTGATGCCGGAGCGCTCCATGGTGGGGGCTGAGGGGTTGGCGGGCAGCCACGGCGTGAGGGCGATATCGCCAGTGACCTGGCCACCTTCGCGGAGACGGGCAACCACCCTGGTGATCAACAACTGCCTCGGATCGGCATGGACATGCGCATCGACTAGCATGCCGGTGGAAACGATGCCGGGCGCAATGTAGGCCGCGCCGTCGATATGAACCGTACCGTCGGTCCTGAATTCTCCACCCTGGCCAGCGCTGTCGAGATCGAGATGCGCGATGCCCTGCGGAGCGAACGGGAATCCCAGACCGGGCTCGAGCATGCGCATGTCGAGTTCGCCCGTTGTCCGGGCCGTCCAATAGGGCTGAGCGAAGTTCTTCAGGACGCCGGAAAAATCAACGGTGTGCTCTTCTTCGCGGCGGTCTTTGCCGGTTGGGAAGCTTGATGTGACGCGCAGGGAGCGGAGATACGCTGCCGACCGAGTGAGGTCGAGCGTGGCCTGAAAAGAGCCGAGGGCTGGCTTCTCTGTGGCTCGGAAAAGACGCAAAGCGGAGGCGCCGGTTTCGATGCGATAGGTTTCGGGGTCTGCGCCTGTGCGTGGAATGTAGCGGACCAGAGCAGTGACGTCGTTGGCGTCGAAGTCGAGATTTGTAAAGCGATTCTGGGCGTCGAACTCCGCGGCTCGATTCTCGAATTCGAGAACGCCCTGCTCGACGGAGACGTGGCCGGCGCGCAGATCGAAGATGGTGTCGAGGGCCGGCTTGGCGGGCTTAGCCGGCTTGCGCGGATGCGGCGCATTGGTGGAACCATCCGGGTAGACGATCAGGTGCATGGCCGGCTTGAACACGGCAAGGTCGCGCAGCAGGACGCGCGGGCTCCACAATCCGAACAGAGAGATGTGCGCTGTCATTTGCCCCACCTGCGCGAACGGCGCTTCGTCCGGGCCTTCGCCGCCGTGGATGACCAGACCGCTCGCGTCGGCCTCAAGGTGCAGTAGATGCCAATGGAAGGAGGCGATTTCCACCCGGCCGCCGGTGGCTTGTTCGAGAATCGCAACCGTGCGCTTGCGGACGATGGTCTGCACAGCGTCGGAACTGGCCCAGAGGTAGAAGGCGATGGGCGCGGTGATGGCGATGAACGCGACACATGTGGCGAGGATGAGAAAGCGGCGCATGCGACGGCCTAAACGAGGTGGGCGCAGATCGGGCGGAGGCGGCGATTCGATGACTTCAGGAAGCGCTTGCGCTTGAGCCAGGGCCTGGGCATGATCCAGGGCTTGTCCTTGGGTCTGATCCTGGGCTTGATCCAGGTCGCTCATAGGCTTCCTTTGTGGCCGCTGGCCGAAGCCGGAGTAGTGGCATCTCCTGCTGACGGAGCCGGGGTTTGCTGCGGTGAGAATTCAAGCGTGGGATCGAGGACCTCTATGTCCCCCTGCTTGCGCAGGTTGCTGAGCCAATCGTCAAACATGACATTGACGCGCTGTTGCAGCAGGATCTCCTC
>JBEKVS010000311.1:0-7371 GCA_049513795.1 Occallatibacter sp.
CCGCATGTGGCTTGAAGGAGGTTCGGGATCAGGGTTTCAGTCGCCACGCAGGTTTTGAGGAACTCCGAGCCAATGGATGCGGCTTCATTGCGTTGGGATGCGCCTAGCTGTCATAGTCGCCGAGGGCGAGCCGCAACTGCTGGCCGTCGTTCCAGGCCATGCGCAACCCTCCGGAGACCAGTCCGCGCCCCATCAGCTGCACCGCGCCAATCACTGCCCGCATCACCCGCGGAGCCTTGCCTGAGGGCCACATCTCGCTGAGCGGGCGAGATACGCCATGCGCATCCGGGTGGTAGACGCGCTCGTCCCAGTTGCGTGAGCCGAGCGGAAACTCAGGATAGTTGCGCACCGCATCGACGGTCGACTGCAGGATGCGGTGCTTCCAGGGTTCGGCATACTGCGGCATGAAGAGCAGATTGCTCTTCTTTTCCCGCCGAATTTCATGCACAAACTCTGTAAAGCTGGCCGCGTTGGTCAGATTGATGTTGGCGTTCGGTTCCACGCCGTGACGGTCGCCGCCGGAGATCAGCAGCATATTCCAGCTCTCCGCCAAATGCCGTGTTGCCCGATTCTCCTCCCAGTGGCGCAGCCCGTTCAGTTCCAGCGCGTGAAGGAGGGTTCCGTTCTTCTGCAGAAATTCGTTGACCAGAAACTGGTGCCGTTCCTTACCCAACAGGTAGAGGTCCCACATGGGATGGTTGAAGACCACCAGCACGTTCGGCTCGGCGTTCAAGGCGACCAGGATCTCGGTGAGGCGCGGGGCGCTGGGCCGGGCGGTGTAGTCGGCCAGCGTCGCCATCCACTGTTTGGCACGTGCACTGGGCAGGTTGTGAATGCCCAGGTGGAACGACTGCTCGGCGTAGGGCGCGCTCCATTCCACGGAAACCGGAATCTGGCGCGCGCTGGGGACCGTCCGCAACAGCATGGGAGCACTGATGGTGTCATGGTCGGTGATGGACACCATGGCCCCCAGGTCAAGCTTTTCAATCTGGCCGCGCTCTAAATCGAAGGCCAGCCGGGGCGTCATGGGGGGTGTCCAATAGGCGGCCGCATAGTTGATGCGAACCCCGTAAAGGTCCTCGGAGCGCCGCTCCATCCGCGAAAGAATTGGCCGCAGCACGGAAAACTGGTTTCCCAGGTTAGCCAAAAAATCCAGAGTCTCCGTGGATTGGTTGGTGTGGCTGTGCAAGGAAACGCCGGTACGGAAACCGCGCGGTGCTTCGGCGTCGCGCCAAAGATACGAGATGGTCGATTTGGCCATTTCAGCTCCTTCTTCGCGTCTGCTCTCGAATTGCGTCTTTTCTCGGATTTCTGTAGCCAGTATCGGTTCCGGCTCATCAACGGCGCGTTAACATGCTGCGAATTGCCCTTCAATTTGTGCAACTTTGGTAACGGGTTCTGGCCAAATCCTTCAGAATCAAAATGGGAAATCAGAGCGCGATTCGACAACCCATTTGGATCAAGCCGCCGCTCTGCAACAGAATTGCTACAGAATCACGCGTTACTTGCTTGTCCTGGCCATGTCCGGGCCGAGGAAATCCTCGAGCGACCAGCCGGCCATCAATTCTTTGCCGGCTTCAGGGGTTACGGCCACTTTGGCTTTTTTGCCCGCCGCCGCTTCGGGCGCGAGGTAGTTCTCCGTCAGCCCGAGGCGCAAAAGCTCGAAGGCCTGCTCCGGCGTGTCGGCATACTGGAAAAGCTCGATGTCCTTGGGCGAGATCGCGCCCGTATCCACCAGCACATCCAGGTTGAACACCTTCTTCCAATAGTCCGGCCCGTAGATGACCACTGTGATCTTCTTGGCCAGCTTGCGCGTTTGCGCCAGGGTGAGTATCTCGAACATCTCATCGAGGGTGCCGAATCCGCCGGGAAAAACCACCAGCGCCTTCGACATGTAGGCAAACCAAAGCTTGCGCATGAAGAAGTAGTGAAACTCGAAGTTCAGGCTGGGGGTGATGTAGGGATTCGGCGCCTGCTCGAAGGGCAGCCGGATGTTCAAGCCGATGGTCTTGCCGCCGGCCTCATAGGCGCCGCGATTGGCGGCTTCCATGATCCCGGGGCCGCCGCCGGAGGTCACGACGAACCGGTGCCGCTCGGAAGGAATGGACTTCGCCCAGTGGGTGAGCATGCGCGCCAGACGCCGCGCGTCCTCGTAGTAGCGCGCCATTTCGACGGCCGCCACGGCGCGTTTGCGCTGCAGGTCGGTCGCCGTCCCCTCAACGATCTGCGGCACGCTGGCCGGCTGCTCGTGGCTCGGCGCAGGCTGGCTCGACCCCGTGTTCTCGAGCAACTCGAGTTCGTGGTCGGCCTCCGCCTTGCCGCGAAACCTGGCTGAGCCGAAGAAGACAACCGTGTCCTGGATTTGCTCCCGGCGGAAGCGGGCCAGCGGTTCCAGATACTCCGACATCACCCGAATCAACCGCCCGTCGGCGCTGTTGAGAAACACAGGATTCTCATAGGCCAGCGCGGCCTTCGCGAGCGGAGCCGGGGCGCCATTTGCCGTCGGAGCATCGAGGCCGGTCAGCGGATCCGGCCGCGCAGCAGCGGCTGGCCCTTCGTCGCCCTTTCCTTGGTCCCCGGCACTCATCACTTCTCCGTCCCATGGCGAATCGCATCTTGAAATGCAATCCACAGATTCAAAAGGCCCAATCCCGAGATCAGCCCGCGCACGGCACCGTTCGCCGCGTAGATCGACAGGGTGGGAAACTGCAGAAAAATCGGATTCTGATCCCAGAACAGCCGGGACCACGGCGCGTAACAAACCGCCAGACCAATGTACATGCGAAGAAGTACGCGCAGGAATAGCTCGGCGCGCTCAAGCCATCGCGGAATCCGGTGCGGCCCTTGGTTTCCGTGGCCCGGATCGGATTCTGTCCGGGAGCCCGGCGCGGCCGCCGGTGCGGAAATCAATCCTGTTCCTGGCTGTTGAGCCGGAGTCGCAGGCAACGACGGCGAAATCAATTCCGGCTGTTGAGACATATTCTGCTTCGCTCGGCCCAATCCCGATTCAAGTCCCGATTCAGGCCCACATTTCGCTTGTCAGTTGGGCTTCGAGCCCCGCCGGCAAGTGGTCACCGTAATTGAACGGTAACACAGCAAACCATATGGCACATGGCGGGAAAACCGGGCCCCTGCCTCGCCTTCGAAACCCGTACAAGTTGGGTCCCGCATGCTGGTTTCACGCCAGGTATCCCGACGCTAGAAGGTGGTTGAAACGGTCAGGCGAAAAGTCTTCCGCGGCTCGTGGAAGAGGTAACGCGAACCGTAGGCCTGCACGGCCTCCTGGTAGGTGTAGTCGCCTGCGCCTCCGGGCGGGAACAGGTCGCGGGTAATCAACTCGGCCGAACAACTGCCCTTGTTGCCGCCGATGAGCACGGAGTTGCAATAAGGCGTTTCGTAGAGCCGAAGGGGGTTATACGCATAGTAGAGGCGAACCGGCGCATTGATGATCGGCATGATGACCGAAATCTCGCCGCCCAGCGACATGCGGGGAACAAAGTTGGTTCCCGAAATAGGACGGATGTTTTCCCGGAAGCCGACTTCAGACCCTGGAATCCCTCCCTGGCAGGCGCCGTTGTTGAACACCGGGCAGCCATAGAGCGGCGCGGTCAGCGAGGCAAATCCCTCGGGACTCTGCTTCAGCTGTCCCTTGTTCAGAGCGCTGTCGATGCCAAAGTCGTCGAAGAACGAAATCATGACCGGTCCGGCGATGGGAATGCGGTACTCGAGGTTGGTGGTGAGGCTGGTATCGCCGCCGATGGAAGCAATGCCGTAGACCGGCAACGGAACCTGCAGGCACTGGTTCAACTGCGGATTGGTGGGATCGCGTGGGACGCAGGAGCCGTCAGGATTGGTGAGCTGAACGTTGACCCGATTGGGAACGTAGCCGTAGGGAGTTGCGCCGCGGATATCGAAGCCGCGCAATTCTGCCTCACCGCCGGAGTAGAAGCGGTTGTTAGGTGGGGCCACATCGCCGCCGTACCCCTGCACGTAGCCCAGCTGCGCGCGCATGCCCAGTACATTGCGTCCATTGGCCGATGGGATGAGGTAATGCATGGGCATGAAGCGCTTGTAGGCCACGAACGGAGAAATATAACGCACGTTGCCGCCGATGCCGGCCACCTGGAAGACAGCGGAGTATTCCTTGCCGGTACGTGCGCGCAGGGGATTGTTGATGGTGTTGTACGTATAGCTGAACGACGCCGAGCTGTTGACGATCCCGGCCAGAGCGTTGCTGCCCTGAATGCCGGAGCGGAAGCTGATGGTCTGGAAGAATGTCTGCGACGCGGTCGAAAACGCCGTGATGGTGGACTTGTCGATCCTGTAGGTCATGCCCAGGCGCTGGAACGCGTGGCGCTTGAGTGGATAGCTGACCGAGAAGTTGAGCCCGGTGGAAGCCTGATTGTAGTTCTGGGTAAGCGACTGCTGCGCGGCGCTCAGGTTGGCCGAGAGCCCCGGGCTGGTCTGATAACTCTTGGCGGCGTTGAAATCGGTCTTGTTGTTGAACAGCTGGAAGCCGATGTTCAATGGGCGGTTGCGAATGTAGGGCTGTGAAAAACCAAACAGGAACTGACGGCTGACGTTGCCCAGGTTGCCCTGCACGCTGAGGGTTTCGCCCAATCCCAGGAAGTTGTTGGTCTGGTAGTTCACGCCCAGGAAGGCGCCGGTGAGACCGCTCACGCCGCCATTGAGGCCGATCGAGTTTTTGCCTTTTTCATGCACCTTGAGCAGCAGATCGACGGTGCCGGCTTCGGCGTCCTGGTGAGCTTCCGAGTCCTGGTCGACCTTGAGAGGATCGAAGTACTCCAACTGGTTGAGGCGCAGCAAGCTGTACTCCCAAAGCTGGGAGTTGTAGACCGATCCTTCATCCAGCAACAGCTCACGGCGAATCACCTTGTCGCGCGTAATGGTGTTGCCCTGGACTTCGATGCGCGACACGTAGAAAGGCTTGCCTTCGTCGATATCGATGTCGAGCGACACGGTCTTCTTCACGTCGTCGTAGATAGGCTTCGGAATGGCGCCGAAGTTGATGTACCCCAACTGCCCGTAAGCCTTCTTCAGATTCTCCAGGCCCTTCTGGATGAGCGTGGCATTGAACCAGTCGCCATCCTTGAGCGCAAAGGTGGCGCGCAGGCCCTTGGTATTGTTCGCGGCTTTGTTGCCGGTGAAAGTAATGGTGCCCAGACGGTAGCGCGCTCCCTCTTCCACCGGCATCAAGATGTCGATGCGCTTGCCCTTGTTGGGGCGGAAGGTGAAGAAATTCAGGCCGCCTTCGTCGCGAATCTGCGTCTTGGGCTCTTCGATGGCGGCGTTGGCGTAGCCCTTGTCGCGATAGGCCAGGCGCACGCGCTCGGTGTCTTCTTCGAGCTTGGACGCGTCGAAGGTCTGCGGAAACAGGTCCTCGAAGATGATCGAATACGGGATGCCGATGGGCTTGAGGTTCTTCATGGCGCGGCGCAGAATGAGGCCGCTGAGGTGCTGGTTGCCCACAAACTTGATGTTGCCGACCTTGACCGTCGGGCCTTCCTTGATGTTGAAGTTCACCTGCACCGAGGCCGGCGGAATGTCCTTGATATCCAGCTTGATGGTGGCGAACTGATGGCCGTGCTCGGAGAGTATCTCCTTGAGCACCGCTGTGGCGCGCAGAATCTTGGCCGGATCGTATTGGCTCTCGACGCTGAGGCCAACCTTCTCCTTCTTGAAGCGGTCGAGCACATCGGATTGCGAGACAGCGTTCAGGCCCTTGTAGTTGATCTCGCGAATCGTGGGCTTTTCTTTGACGAACACGTCGAGAATGATTCCCTTTTCGGTGTCTTCGCGTTCAATGCGCAGGTTTTCAAAATAACCGGTGTTCCATAGCGAGTTGAAGTCACGCTCGATGGAGATAGGGTCATAGGTATCGCCGTCGTGCGTAAACATGCGGGCGACGATGGTTTCCTTGGGAATGCGGCGGTTTCCGATAACCCGGATCGAAACGATGGTTTGCGCTGTTTGAGCGAGGGCTGGTCCCGGCGTGAGGAGCAGAGCGAATGGTACAGCGAAGGGGAGAGCCAGAAGTTGGATGAACAGCGGAGACACACGAGCCAGCCGTCGGGCAGCCTGCAAAACGCGGAAGATGGGAGTGTGCTCGATCTTCACCGGGCTGGAGCCCTGCGTTGAACACAAGTACTGGTGCGGGCCATAGTTCGCCTTCTGGTTCGGCTTCACGGGAAGAATATCGACACCCTCACTGCTCGAAAAAGATCTGATCCTGCATCCCTGCAACGGAAAGATTGATTATATTGGACCGCGACCACCCTGCCCAAACCACCAGCCAGGGGCATGGCCCGGAAACCGAACCTCTCCTCTACAATCCAGACCGCGCAAAGCGCCTTCGCACCGGGGGCCTTCTTCTCAGTCTACCGGACGCAGGTGGGTTGGGGCGCTCCTGACTCCCCCTCCCGGTTGCACAGCATCCCTCTTAGACGCACTTGAGATTCACATGGCATCCTCAGTGGGTGGAGGATTTCGGATTGCGGCAACAGGCGGGCGAATCGGACCAATCGATCTATGCCATCTCCGCGCCCTTGCTAGATGGGCGGGTGCTCGACGGGCAGGCCCTCCGGCTCGACGAATTCCGCGGCCAGGTCCTGCTGATCGTAAACACGGCCAGCCAATGCGGGTTCACGCCGCAATATGCGGGATTGGAGCAGTTGTACCGGACTTATAAGGAACGCGGATTCGCGGTGCTGGGATTTCCATGCAATCAGTTCGGCCGTCAGGAACCGGGAACGTCCGAGGAGATCAGCGACTTCTGCGCAACCAGGTACGATGTCACCTTTCCCCTCTTTGCCAAGATCGACGTCAATGGTGCACGTGCGCACCCGCTCTACCGCTTTCTGAAGCAGAAGAACAAGGGATGGCTGGGAGTGCTGACGGCCGGCAGAATCAAATGGAATTTCACCAAGTTCCTTGTCGACCGGAATGGAAACGTGACCGGGCGTTTCGGCCCTTCGATCGATCGCGCCCAGAGCCATTGCGCCCCAGATCGAGAAGCTGCTCGACAGCCCGTAGCCCATGGCATGGATCTCCACTAAATGGGCTCAGCCAGGAAATACACGTAGACCAGCATCGCCAGGCCGATTGCCCCGGGAATCATCCCGCACATGGCGACTTGCGGACCGACGAGACGCATCAGAAAACCGATCAAGCCAACGCCGACAGCGAGGCAGATCACGCCACCGACCTTTAGCCCTTCGCGCATTCTGACCAAGGTCATTCTGTTCTCTTCGCGGAGCAGATCGATTGTGGCCTTGGCGCCGTCCGGGGAAGCCTCTGCAACGCGCCGGATGGTCTCGGCCTTGTAATACGCTTCGCGTTCTTTTTGCCGGG
>JBEKVS010000312.1:0-6974 GCA_049513795.1 Occallatibacter sp.
CGGTTTCCGGCACATAGGTGAAGTGCTCGATTCCATAGAGCTTGCTTTGTTTTGTCTCGCTTGCCCCTCACGCGTGTACATATAGGACGTGATGTTCCGCTCCTCGAGCCAGTTCAATAGCTCTCCATTGCCATAACCAGCATCTGCAGCCAGAGACACAGGCATTGATCCGTGTCGTTGGGCAAAGCGGGTCAGCATATCCCGTGCTGCAGCACTTTCCTGACTCAAGCGGGCGGCAGTGGCTTGTACGCCCACAATCACGCAGCTCTGGTTATCGACCAGGTAGTTATCGAAGTAGCCCATCACGGCAGGTCCAATCTTGCTGCTGTAAGTGGCGTCTGGATCCGTCGTGGAGATGTGATCCTGCTGATGGACTGGCTCGTAGGTGGAGTTTTCCTGCTCCAGATCCTCCAGATACTTGCGTACCGTGCGCTTGACCTGGGCAGCTTCTGCCAGTTTCTCACGCGGTATGCGGCTCGACGTGCTGGCGTTGGCCTCGATCAAGCTGCCGTCCACGGAGAGATGTTCTCCCTGTACCAGACCTGCAGCCACGCATCGCGATACTACCTCCTCAAAGAGTTGCTCGAACAGATCTGATTCGGCGAAACGACCGTGCCGATTCTTCGAGAAAGTGGAGTGATGCGGAATTTCCTGATCGAAACCAAGCCCGGTGAACCATCGCCATGCCAGATGCATATGAAGTTCTTCGACTAGCTTGCGCTCGCTCGTAACCCCGTACAAGTAGCCAATCAACAAGATGCGAAGCAACAGCTCAGGATCGATCGAGGGGCGGCCAGAATCGCTATAGCTATCCTTCAGCCGCTCACGCACAAAGCCGAAGTCGATATGCTTATCGACAAACCGTAAAAGATGACTCTCTGGAACCTGATCTTCCAATCGGAAATAGTAGAACAGTGATTCCGAGCGGGCATGTTGACCCATCATGAGCGCGTGTCCTCCGTAAATGGCGATCCACAGTAGCATGGTCAAACTATGCTGCTAAACAAGCCGGATTGCCATACGGATTTCATAAAAAATCAGCTCATTCGTGCTGACTTTTTCAACACCCACGTCCTTTATCATGCACAGTTTCGATGAAGAGACAACCCCGCGGGAAAGCGGGTCCGTAGTGGATGGGTGAAAATGTGGGAGGAATTCGGAATTCCACCCCGCAATTGCATTAGTAAACACTAACTTTCCGGTAGTAATCTGGCTCGATGAGCGCATTGGCGAATTGGCATCGATCAGCGTCTAATTCGCCCTTTCGGGTTCAGGGAAACATGATCGCTGAACACAAGGGATAAGCTATGCGTAAGGATCGATGCCGGCGAAATATTTGTACGCGGCGATGGAGGCACAACCCGGGTGACGGCTGAGACGAGAATTGCAGAGCCGCATGAATTTGCCGCGCTATCAGTGAAGAGCGTGGTGTGGTTGGCGGTAGGGTTTGGCCTGCTGAAGTATGTTCTGTCAACGCTGGTCCAGATAACGATCCAACATGCAGGGTACGGCATTTTTCGTGATGAGCTCTACTTCATTGTGTGCGGTCGGCATCTGGCCTGGGGGTATGTAGATCAGCCGCCCATCATTCCTTTGGTCGCGCGCATTTCGGAGTTGCTGTTTGGCTTGCAATCGCTGGCGCTGTTCCGGACCTTTGCCTCGCTGGCGAGCGCCGCGGAAGTTGCGATGACGGGGCTGCTTGCATGGCGGATGGGCGCTTCGCGCTGGGCGCAAGCGCTGGCAATGACGGGGATTCTGCTGGCGCCCATGGTGATGGGCATCGATACAACCTTTTCGACGAGCACCTTTGAGCCGCTCTTCTGGATGACGGTGGCGCTGGCGACAATCGAACTGGCGCGGCTGGCCGGTCGCGGCATTCGCAGTGGCCGTACAGTGGCCTGGTGGTGGGTTCTGCTGGGGGTGACGGCTGGCCTGGGCCTCGAAAACAAGTGGAACGAAGTTTTCTTCCTCACCTGTCTGCTGGCGGCGCTGTTGATGACCAGGCAAAGAAAGTTACTGGCTTCGAAATGGTTTCCGATCGGCCTTGCGCTCCTGATCGTGCTGATTCTGCCCAATCTACTGTGGGAAATGCACCACCACTGGGCAACGCTCGAATTGCTGCACAACGATCAGATTAACGGCAAGAACGTTCGTGTGGGCCCCTTGGCATTTGTGCTGGATCAGATATTCGTCTTCGGTCCTCTGATGGCGCCGTTGTGGGTGGGAGGCATTCTGTGGCTGCTCTTCAGCCGGGCGGCAAAAGCGTTCCGCTTCCTGGGCGTGACCTATCTCCTGTATCTGCCGCTGATGATGATTCTGCACGCCAAGGATTATTACCTTGCGGCCATCTATCCGCTCTATTTTGCAGCGGGGGCGGCCGCCTGGGATCTTTTCTTCCGCAAGGCCTGGTTGCGGCGCGGCCTCACGCCCGTTTACGTGGCGATGAACGTGCTTGTCATCGCTATTCTGTTGCCCATCATTCTCCCGGTACTGCCACCGGCAAGAATTCTCGCATATCAGCAGCGGCTGCATCTGCAGCCTCCGAAAATGGAGAATGGCGCCACCGCGCCGCTGCCGCAGTACTTCGCCGACATGCTGGATTGGCGGGAGAAGGCGGACTTGCTGGCCGCGGCCTGGTACTCGCTGCCGCAGGCGGAGCGCGCACAGGCCGCGATCTACACGGAAAACTATGGCGACGCGAGCGCGGTGAGCGTGTACCGGCCGGATGTGCCGGAGGCCATCAGCGGTCACCAGAACTACTTCTTCTGGGGACCGCGCACGTATACGGGTAGCGTCATGATCGTGTTTGGTGATAGTCGCAGGACGCTCGAAAACGAGTTCGACTCGGTAGTGGAATTCACACAGGATGCAAATCCGTATTTGGAGCCGTATGAGCGTGGGCCGGTTTTCATCTGCAGAGGCCTCCATGAGAATCTCCAGGCGCTGTGGCCAAAGGTGAAGAATTGGGAGTGAGGCCACGGCGAAGGCGGACCGGCCTGTCTCGACTCACGATTTCAACCCAACGCACTCAGTGAGCTCTATTTGTGCCCGAAGATCGTCAAGGGGCAGAACTCTTCTTTACCGTCCGGCACGAAGATGCGAGTTCAACCTCAGGGCCGCATTGTTACAGCCGCTCTACTCCTTCATTTGACAATCGATTGCACCCATAATAAAGTTATGCCTATGGATATTACACCTAAATCAGGGATGCCTGCTGGTGCGCTTCCCATGCTGATTCTGCGCGTCCTTCAATCCGGTTCGTTGCACGGCTATGCGTTGGCGCAGCGGATTCACATACTGTCCAGCGAAGTGCTGGCGGTGGAAGAGGGACTGCTCTACCCCACGCTGCAAAAAATGCTGGTCAAGGGTTGGGTGACGGCGGAGTGGGGTATTTCGGAGACCAACCGCAAGGTGCGCTTCTACCGCCTCACTCCGGAAGGACGCAAGCATCTGAAGGCCGAACTGTCGGAATATGATCGTGTGACGCAAGCCATCCAGGAGATTCTTCGCACAGCCTAGCCGATTCTCGCAATTCCAGGAGGCCCGCAATGGGCGAGTTCTTCCGCCGCATTCAATACCTGATCCATCGCCGCCGCTTCGACGACGAGCTCGAAAGCGACATGGAATTCCATCGCGAGATGGCCGCCCGCGCCGGCCGCAGCAACTTCGGCAACACGCTGCGCATGCGCGAGCAGGCGCGTGAAGCATGGGGCTGGACCTGGCTCGACCGCCTCATCCAAGACCTCCGCTACGCCGTGCGTATTCTCGCCCGCTCCCCCGGCTTCACGCTCCTGGCCGTGTTGGTACTGGCCATCGGGATCGGCGTCAATGTGGCCGCATTCACAGTCTTCGACGTAGTGGCGCTTGAGCCCCTTCCGGTCCGCGATCCCGGCTCTCTGGTGCGCCTGGAACGCCGCTCGCCCAATGCCTATACTGACGGGGCGCCTTACACCTCACTCCTCTTCTACCAGAAGAATGCAAAGACGCTGTCGGCAGTCATGGGCGTGCTTGGCGTTCCTCCCGTGCAAGTCGAGGACGA
Organism: Occallatibacter sp.; assembly: GCA_049513795.1. GTDB lineage: Bacteria > Acidobacteriota > Terriglobia > Terriglobales > Acidobacteriaceae > Telmatobacter. The sequence goes on from JBEKVS010000312.1 coordinate 4,040, forward strand.
TATTCAGCAGGCCTCAGCTTCCTTCATCACCCCGAACTACTTCACCGAGCTAGGAACGCCGGCTGCCCTTGGCCGCCTCTTCGATCCCACGCGCGACGGCGATCCCAACGCATCCCCGGCTGTCGTAATCAGCTACGGGTTCTGGCAACGTCGCTTCGGGGGCGATGCTTCCGTCGTGGGCCGCACCATCCACATCGACAAGAAGCCCGCCACCGTAATAGGCGTCACGCCCTACGCTTTCGCCAGCCTGGGCGGCCAGCGTCCCGACATCTGGATGCCCATTATCCAGCAGCCATATTTTGTCGAGGGAAGTCACACGCTGACCGACCCGGGCGACTCTGCCGTCCGTTTGTGGGGCCGGCTCGCTTCTGGGGTTGCCGCAACGACTGCCAGCCAAGAACTCCGTGCCCTTACCGATGAACTGCGCCGCCAGCACCCCAAAGACATCTGGGATAAAGAGTACATCCAGATCTCGCCAGGCGGACATATGCAGGTCATGCAGCCGGAGATTTATCAGGTCGCGACGATGGTCGCTGTGCTCACACTGCTCATCCTGGCCGTTGCTTGCGCCAATCTCGGCGGCCTTATGCTGGCCCGAGCCGTCACGCGCGAGCGCGAAATCGGCATACGCGTCGCCATCGGGGCCAACCGCGGCCGCATCTTCCGGCAACTGTGCACCGAGAGCCTGCTGCTGGCCATGCTCGGTGCGCTCGCCGGCCTTGCGCTCGGCTGCGCCGTGATCCAAATCGCATTCACCAAAATGGATGCGCCGAAGTGGGTGAGCGCCGCACCAGACTGGCGTGTCCTGCTCTTCACAGTCGCCGTCATGTTCGCGGCTGCCGTCTTCTTCGGCCTCATGCCTGCCCTGCAGATCGCCCGCCAGCGCCAGCACAAGACCACCGCGCGGCAAGTCCTCGTTGGCGCGCAGGTCGCCGCAAGCTGCGTCCTGCTCATCGTCGCCGGCCTGCTGGTGCGCGCCACGCAACACGCGCTCTATACCGACCCGGGCTTCGGCTATCAACATATACTCTCCATCGATCCACACCTCGGCCGGCACGGTTACGCGCCCGCTGCCGCGCAGGCCTACTTCGACCAGATGCAGGCCCGTCTCCGTGCCACTCCCGGCGTACTCTCCGTCGCGCTGGTTAAACTCCCACCCCTCGGGCACGAAGTCGATCGCGAAACGACTGAGATCGCCGGACACAAAGTCCTCATTTACCCCAATTGGGTTGATCCCGGCTTCTTTCAGACCATGAACATTCCCATCCTCCTCGGCCGCACTTTTTACTCGCGGGAGAAGAACGCCGTCATCGTGAGCCAATCCTTTGCGCTTCAGCAGTGGCCCCATCAGAACCCCATCGGCCAGCGCCTCGGCGATGACGACGCAAGTAAGTCCATCGTGGTGGGCGTCGCCGGCAACGCCCACATCAACGCTATCAGCGACGACGACGCTACCGAGCAATATTGGTCCGCGCAGCCCGACGACATGCCCGACATGGTGGTCCTCGCCCGCACCGCAGGCGCGCCAGACAACCTTCCTCCCATCGCAAAATCGATCAGCGAAAGCCTCGACTCCAAAATCTTTCCTGAGATCCGCCAGCTCAAGCTCCTCTACCACGACAATATTTCTGGAATCGAAAAAGCCGCCACCGCAGTAAGCCTTATCGGCATGATCGCTGTCCTGGTCTCAGGTATCGGCATCGTCGGCCTGGTTGCCTTCACCGTCTCGCAGCGCATGAAGGAGCTCGCAATCCGCATTGCCCTCGGGGCGAAACGCGCACAGGTGCTTTCAGTCGTGCTGCGTCAATTCTCATGGCCTGTCGTGCTCGGCCTCGCTACCGGCACAGGCATCGCAGCAGCCACGTCGAAGGTACTACGCATTGCCCTGTACGGAATCGACAACCTCGATCCACTCAGCTATGCAGGCGCGATCTTCGCACTCATTTCCACCATCACCATCGCGGCGCTCTTGCCCGCGCGCCGCGCGTTGCGGATGGACCTGGCAAAGACATTGCACTACGATTGATTGCCATAAGCTCCCATCGCTACTGCGATCGCACCTCGAGCGACACATAGATTCGCGTCGCCATGCCGACTTTCCGTTACTGTTTTCCGTTCCTGGATTTCCGTTCCTGATAAGGCGTGAAGCTCCGGATAGACGCTGGCTCCGCTCCATTGGTGCGATATTTATTTTCCGAAGGGCCGGTGCAGGCTGCTCCTCCAGATTGCACCGGCCCTTCTCCATACGATCCCGATCAGCATGCTTACGATGCCCGGTCCACCTCTACGCGCCGGCCAGGTTTGCAAGTCCGTCGATAAAGTCCGCCTCGTCGTTCAGCGCCTTCACCAGCACATCGAGCTGCTGCTTCGCTTCGTCGAAGCGGCCCGCTTCCAATGCTTCGCGGACGCCCGGCAGCGTGCTTGCGCCGTAGCCCGTGTAGGTGCCCGGAGCGTAGATGAGGTGTTTGGTCCACGGGCGGCCGGGAAGGCCATCGGCGGCAATCAGCCTGCGCTCCGCAACGGCCAGGCCGTCATTGATCTGCTTACGCTTGTCCGCAGACAGATCCGGTGCCTTCGCGCTGGACTGAGCGTAGTGAGCAGCAGCCGTTTTCAGCTTCTCCAATGCGCTATCCAGCGCAGTGAAGTCCATTGCCGGAGGCATGGGCAGTTCGGGCGGCGGCGCGATCGAGTTCTTCGGGTCATTCGCCAACTCATAAGCGCCGCTCTTCAACAGGCGCGAACGCGTCGACGCGTCTGCCTGCATCTGCTTCAGCTCGCTTTTGAGGCTGTCTGCGTACCCGTTGATGGTGAGTGACAGCTCATTGAAGCTATACGGCATGACCTCTGCGTCGGCAATGCGCATGACGATGGTGCCGGCGGTCTGCGCGAAGAGCTTGCCATAGACTTCGTCCTTGTCCGCGAACTTGTCCCAGTG
>JBEKVS010000313.1:0-10021 GCA_049513795.1 Occallatibacter sp.
CCAGGCCGATTCCAGCGGCCAGCAGGATCGCGCCTGTGAGGTAAGCCCATAAGTCGGGGAACGGAACCCATGAGGGTGTCATCTTTTCCAACGGAAAGCCAGGCGCAAACTTTGGATGGAGAAAATGTTCCACCGCAAAAAAGATCGCAGCAATTCCTATGACAAGGCGCCCGAACAAAATCATCCAATTCGACTGTTGCGGCGACGATGTGCGGCTATGCAATCCGGCCAGTGCCCATGCGCCCGCGGCAAGAGAGAGATCTCTCAGCGCGTAAGCCCACCCGAATCTATTTGTCGGATGCGCGAGCACAGACGGTATATGCAGCATGCAGACAAATAGAAAGAACATCAATCCGAGCAGGGTAGAAGATAAGCGCACGAACTTCCTCGCAGTGAGGCTGGCCGCTGCCGCGAACAGCGCGCATCCGACAAAATAAGCCCAGAATAGGTGCGCCGGCATCCAGGACGGCACCATATCCGCGACTCTCATCGGGCCGCCGAAATGTTCGGGCGCGAAGACAGCCAACGAAACGGCGATGAAGATTGGGCCCCACGAGATGAGTTTGTCCCAGCCGTGAGCCGAGGCGATCTCCTGTCGTTGGATAGTGACTCCGGCCAAAAGATAGATAAGCCCGGCAAAGCACATCCAGAAGTTTATCGATGAAAGCATCAGAGCCCCTTTTCGCGAAGGATGCCATAGCGCCAGATTCATCCAAGTTGTCAAGAGCGAGAAAAGATGGTTGAGAATTAAAGATTCACTCTTGTATCGAGAGCATATAGATCAAAGGCACAACTGGCCGAGGGCTTATTTGAAATCAATATTGGATCCTAACTTAAGTGAGCGCGGATGCAATAGCCACTTAGAACATTTGCGCCATATCCGGTTCGGAGCGCGGAAATAGAGCATATTTGATTTATCTGCCCAGATGCACGCCGTAAATCCGCGCCAATCCATAAGGGATCAGGCCTGGGGCGGTAGCGCGCGGCTTCCAATCGGTCGCACGACCTTGTCCGTCTCGAGAAAAAGCAGCCACGAGTGATCCTGCGCCAGCACTTTTTCGAGTTCCGATTCGCTTAAAACCATGCATGCGGTCGAGAGCGCGTCCGATTCGGCCGCGCTATTGGCCAATGCCCAGGCGCGGCTTTGTCGCCAGGCCGGCTTGCCGGTGCGCGGATTGAGTATATGGCTTCCCTTTACCGCCAGACCTGATCCGCTCAATGAAGTGAGGCTCAGAAAGAATCGCTGTACCGCTTGGTCATCACCCAGGCCGCAGGACCAACCGGCGGTGCCCTTTGGCGGACGGCCTGCCAATATGCTGCTGCCGCCGGCGACCAGCAGAAACGCAGGGCAATCCCAGCCCCGCAGCAGCTCCGCCATGCGGTCCAGCGCAAACCCCTTGCCGATCGCGCCCAAATCGAATTGCAACCGCCCGCTCTCGCACTGAATGGCAAGCTCCTCCGGCACCAAATGCCATTCGGGCAATGAGGGCTGCGCTTGCAGGGCTGCGGCTGTGACGGAAAACGCGCCCAACGTCGTCAACTCCATTCTCTTCGCGATTTCGAGACACGCAAAGGCCGGCTCGCTCAGGCGCATCCTTCCGCCCGGCGCGAGCTGAGCGATCTGCGCTATATCGCTATTGGCGCGAAAGCGGCTGAGATGCGACTCCAGCTTGTCGAGAAGATCGAGCGCGGCCTGTGCAGCTTGCGCGGCATATGTTCTCTCTTCATCGGCGATGCGCACCTCGAAGTACGTAGCCATGGCGCGATGGTTGAACTGATGGATGTCAGCCATTCGATCTCATTTCGGCGCGGGTACCCACAGAATGGTCAGCACGCCGGGACGCACCCCGAAGAATTCGGGTCGGAAACCATCGAGTTGTTTTGCGTACGAGTCTGCGGTATCGGCTGAGGTGATGTAGAAATCAGCCTTTCCCGGTTGCTGACCCGGCTGCCAGAAACCGACCTCGGCAAAGTGCCGCAAATACCACGGCAGTGGCCAAGGATCGGCGGCGATTACGGCAATGCGCGGCGCCGCGATTCCGTCCTGCTGCGCCAGCCTTTCGATCTCCACAGGCAGTCCGAGCAGATCCTCCGAGGTGTGGGCATAGGCATACGGATTGGCTTCATCGGCAGGATGGAGAAAGACGCGCAGTCGCGTATCGTGAAGGATCAGCGCGGCGACCGTAACTCCTCCCGCTATGCAAACGGCGCGAGTTACTCTGCGAAGAACTGGATGTTGCGCAGGTAAGCGCCAGAGCGACTCGAACGCCAGGCCAGCGAAGAGGGTGATCGGCAGCCAGAAGTTCAGCGCCAGCCAGGGCGTCTTGTACGGAATCAGGCTGTAGAAGGCGACTAGTAGAAGGGAATAGAACGCCAGAAATGCGTAAGGCGAAGGCCTGCGCTTGCTCACGATCTGTATGAAGCCTATGCAGGCGAGCCCAACGATCACACCGCCCGACCAGCCGCCGCAAACCAGCCGCGCGTAATACCAAGTGTGTTCCCGATGGCCCTCACCGCCAGCACGCGCGAAGAAACTCGGCACAGCTTCGAGCATGGCGGGCAGCGCTTTCCAGTTGCTGCCGAACCAGGTGAACAGCAGCACGCTCAGAAGCAGGAACGCAACAGCCGCCGCCAGCGCGGCATTAGGCTGCCACAAACCAGCAAGACTTTTTCCGCGAAGATTCCAGCGCCAGTAGATCAGTGCGGCGCCAGCCAGCGCTAAGAAGTGAAGAACGGCGGTCTCCTTGGTCGCCAGCATCAGCGCCGCGCAACCGGCGGCAAGCGCTGCCTGCCCCAATGGTGCCTGCCCGGTTGAGCGGCTTTGACCGGCCCTCCACCCGGCCAGGATCAACCCAAACGTAGCTGCGACAAACAAGGACTCGTGAATGAAATACCGATCGTAGTAAACGGGAAGGGGAGAGCCGGCAAACAGCAGCGCGGCGATCAAGCAAGGCGCGAAGCCGAATGTTTCGACCGCTGTGCCGAAGAGCAGGATCGTGACAGTTCCCGCCAGTACAGTTGTCAGGCGCAGTTCGGACTCAGTGAGATCGGAGAAAGCCTTGGCTCCCTGCATTCGGGCCAGCGGCAAGGCAAATGCGGCCAGCAGCGGACCGTGGCGGTCATGCGGATCGTATGTGAATGGTTTGCCGGCGAGCGATTGTCCAACGATATAAGCGTTGACGGCCTCATCGGTGTGCATGGGCCGCTCACCCAATTGCTGAAGACGGAGAACAAGTCCCAGAAGCGCGATGAGAAGAAAAGCCGCCCACCGAGCCCAGATAGCGGCCCTGCGTGCCCTTGGCATCGATGAGTTTGCCCTGATACGTCTCGATGTAATTAAGGTCTTTGCCGGCGCCCGCGCCCAGTTCGTTGGAAAAGTCATTATTGAATATCGTCGTCACGCCGGAATTGAATGTGGGATCGTCGGAGACCTGAACCACAACATCTCGATACACGCGCGCCTGGGAGTGAAAGTGCCAAAGCAGGATTGCATAGATACTTGCTTTCTTCGCAAGATCGATCTGCACCCATTGTTTACCTGGTCCAAGCTCGACCCACGAGCCTTCGTTGCCATCCTTGTCACCGTCGACAACCATGTCCAGGGTTCCAACATTTGGATTGCTGTCGCTCGATGTGACCTTCTTGTTCCTTGCCAGGTTGATCGTACCTGAGGGAACGAGAAAATCGGGTCGCTTGCCCTTTGTTGGTGGCTCAAGATTGGGCACGTTGAGCGGCGCGGGCGTTCCCACAAACAGAGGCGGCGGCAATTGCGTCTTCAAGACGACCTGGTTCTGCGCAAGCACAGCGGTTGCGACAATCACAACAGGCAGGATGAAAACACTCTTGGAAATGATTCTCTTCATCGTTTCAAGCTCTCACTTCTTCGGGGGTGATGGCAATTCTCGTTTGCGCGGCGACAGCTTCGTTGGCCTTATGGATCGGATACTCGCTTGTGAAAGATTCATCGGCCGGGCAATTCAGTTTTGCCGTACCGCGGATGGCATTGAAGAAGTTTTCCAAATGCGGCTGATGCGGCGGCTTGTTGAAGAACACGGGAATTTCATACTCCGCCATCTGTGCCGTTTCGCGCACATCAACTTTCGCCGCGTCGTCGGCGGAGGCAGCCTTGGCGCGCACATATCCCTTTTGCACCAGATCGTCCCATGAAACTTCCGTGGCGCGAGCTTCACGGTAAATGGCGCAAAGCGAGGGGTCTTCAGACATCTTGATGGTGCCGTCGTCTCCCATGAACATTTCGAAATAACCGCCACCGGCGCTGGTGGTCGTCTGCACCTGGTATAGAGCGCGCGCTACGCCCTGGGCCAACGGATACTCGTAGATGACGAGCGCGTTGTCATACCAGTCGTGGTTGCTGTAGTAGTCCAGTCCGCCGCTGCCAATGACAGACTTGGGCGGCGTGCCCAGCCACCAGTTGAAGATATCGATCTGATGCGCGCCGAGATCCGACAACGGGCCGCCGCCGAGTCCCTTGTACCAGCGCCAGTTGCGGAACTGGTGCATGTCCTTGTAGCCGTACTTGGTCAGCGTGCCCTGGGGGATTTCGTACTTCTTGGGCCAGCCGAAGTCTTCCTTCACGGCGCGGTTCCATTGCGCCTGCGCGGCCGTCAGGCGCCCGCAGAACTGCGCCTCATGCAGCAGACGATTCAGAACGAAAAGGTATCGCGGATTGCTGCGCCGCTGATGACCGATCTGCAACAGCTTTCCGGTTTCGCGCATGGAGTTCACCATTGAGCGAGCTCCGTCAATGGTATTGCTCATCATCTTTTCGCAATACACATGCAGGCCGGCTTTCAGGCATGTGTTGGTCATCGGCGCGTGCCAGAAGTCCGGCGTGGCGATCACCACTGCCTGCAGGTCCTTTTCCTTGGCGAGCAGGTCTTCATAATTCTCATAGGTGCGCACCTCGTTGCCGACTTTACTCAGGTAGCGCGCGCCCTCGTTGAGGTGGTAATCCCATATATCGCAAAGCGCCACAAGCCGGACGTCGTCGATATTCAGAATCGATTCGAGCAGCACTTTGCCTTCCTCGCCGTAACCGATGAGGGCGATATTCAGCCTGTTCGCCGAAGATTTGTGGGTAGTCGCGGGTTGTTCGATGGAGTCGGACTTGCAGCCGTTTAGCAACAAGCCGGCGCCCGCGACAGTCGTGGCGCCAATGAATTCCCGACGATTCAAAAGCGGATTCACCATCGTGTAAGGACCGCAAATCTATTGTATCTGGCCAGCAGAAAAGCCCCGGCAACCAGCCCGATGTGGATGCCCAGGTAGGCAACGCCGTCCGACTGATCGATCAGAACCAGGCCGAAAGTCAAAGCGATAAAAAGCAACGCCTGGGCCAGCAGGGACAGCCGTGTGCCCAGGCCGATCAGCAGCATGATTCCAGTGATAATGAAAGCCGGGCCCAGCATGCGGTCGAATGCCACCAGAGCAAACTTCGGAAACAGCGGGTCGTGGGAGAACTTGTCTCGGAGCGCGGCGGGGATTCCGGCGTAGTTGGCCAGCGCGTAGGATTTGATATTCACGTTGACCATCACGCCGCTCGCATCCGGCTGGCCGGTCGAAGGGTCGATGAGCGGCTGGGCGACCGATCGATAGGCACCAAATTTCTCAATGCCCACAAACAGAGCGCGGACGCCGAGCCAAAGCCGCAAAGCCAGAAAGGCAAAGGTGAAATCCCAATTGACTCTCAGTCCGGGGGCTGGGCGTCCTGGTTCCTGTGTTTTTTCGGTCGAATCAGTCATGTCTCCCCGGTCGATGCCAAGCTTGAATGGCAAAGATTCTAAGAGTTTCCGTGCTCGAGCGGCGGCAATAAAAAGCGGCTAAGTTGAAGGCGCCTTTAGCTCATCTTCCATGGCGCTCGATATTCGCGCGTCATCAGCTTGCTGGCCGCAGGATCGCCGATGATTTTTTCTGCCTTCACGTCCCAGCGAATCTTTTTTCCCGTGAGCATCGAGATCAGACAGAGATGTCCGGGAATCGCCGAGTGATGGCCAACTTGCACCGGCGTGACGGTCGATTGACGGGTTCTTACGCAATCGAGAAAGTTCTGCTGGTGATTTGCGGAGGTGTAAAGCTTCACCTTGCGCAGTTCGCGTGGCAAAGTCTTGCCCTCCTTCCAGGCAGGGTTCGAGGCATCAAATCCTCCCCGGTCGACCCACACCCAGCCTTCAGTTCCGATCCATTTGACCCCGGTCTTGATGTCGGGATAGCCGCCTGCGAGGGTCATGGTTATGCCTTGCGGATACTTCAGTTCAAATCGGTATTTGGGAGACGTATTCCACACTGCCTTGGGCGGCGGCAGTTCACCGCTGCCTTCAACCTCCGACGGACCTGAGTCATCGAAGCCCAGACCCCAGTGAGCAATGTCGCAATGATGGCCAATCCAATCCAGAAGCTGCCCGGCGCCGGTGTTATAGTTCCAGCGCCACGATTTATGCGATCGCACCCTCATGTAAGGCTCCATCTTGGATGGGCCAACCCATGTCTCGTAATCCAATTCTGCCGGCGGATCGGTGGCCAGCAGGTCCCAGGCTTTGGAGCCGGGCACAACCTCCTCCATGTTCGCGACAGCTACTCCCTGGGCAGACAGTTTGGCCAGTGCGTCCTTTTGTACGCCGTCAAAATCTGAGTTACCGCCGGGCAGGCCGACTTCCACATGGGTCACCGTGCCTATAAGCCCATTTCGCACGATCTCCGCGGCCTTATGAAAGGTCGGAACCGAGCGCTGCCATGAGCCCATCTGCCAGATAATGCCGTTCTTCTCGACCGCGCGGACAATGGATTGCTGTTCGGCGATGGTGTGCGCAAGGGGTTTCTCCGCGTAGATGTCTTTCTTGCGGCGCGCGGCCTCGGTGGCTACAATTTCGTGCCAATGATCGGGCACGGCGATCATCACCGCGTCGATGTCGTCGCGGGCCAGCAGCTCACGGTAATCGTGATAGCCTTTGCAGTCCTCGGTGGCGTACGCGTCGTCGACCATTTTGATGGCGGCCTGCAAATGATTCGCATCAATATCGCATGCCGCGACCACCTGGCAATCCTCCGAAGCCAAAAAGGCCTGTGTATTGCCCGGCCCCTGCCAGCCCATGCCGATCACGCCAAGATTGATGCGGTTGTTGGCCGAGGATCCCGAACTCTGTGCTCCGAAGGCGGGAAGCACTGCAGGAAGGATGGCGGCCGATCCGGCGGCTTTTAGGAAGTTGCGGCGATTCAGGGAGCGAGGCGGACGTACGTCTTCAGAACGAGGCTGTTGGGACATGATCAACTTGAATATCACCTTCACGAGTGAGGTGGCAACTGCTTCCCGATCTTTTGTACCGGTGGTTTGCGCGTGGCAGGGAGAGTATCCACCCTTGTGACGTCCCGGCGGATTGCAAAGGCTTCAACGTTCGAAGAGAACCCATTCCGGTCCGCAGGCGTGGCGTGGGACGCGCTGATTCCAGAACTGGGTGTTCTTAGGCAAGGCTCCCCCATCTTGAAAATGCCCCTCCCTGCCTACACCCGCAAGCCGATGTTGCCAGTTGCTTTATGTCTGGTGCCAGACATAAAGATTTCATAAAGACATTTATCCTGATTCCATCCTCTCCTTTGCACAATTCGGGGGCGATCATTCTGGGAGCCTCTACACCTGCCCAAAGGAGCCAATTTATGTCGCTATCGAACAGTGAACGCCGCATTTTTGTGGTGGATGACGAACAGATTATCGCATCAAGCGTTGCACTGATTTTGCGTCATTTTGGCTTCGATTCATGTTCTTTTACCGATCCTGTTGAGGCATTGCAAGCCGCGATGTCGAAGGCGCCCGATCTGCTCATCACCGACATTGTCATGCCTGGGTTTTCGGGAATCGAGCTTGCAATCAAACTGCGCAAAATCTGCCCCGGCTGCAAGGTGCTGCTTTTCTCCGGGCAGGCCGTTACGCACAAAATGTTTGAATCGGTACAAGCAAATCCGGCAGACTTCGAGGTTCTGGCCAAGCCCATTCACCCGTCAGCCCTGCTGAAACATGTTGAGTCGGAACTCGGGCCAGCTTCCTGACCCGGCGCGAAAAGGATGTAATTTGAATCACATCCATGAAATTGTCGAGTACACTAAATCGGGTTCGGCGAAGCCATTGATGGTCGGACAAATAATGTAGAGATGACAGCATCCAACTCCCGATATAGAGACGGGAAAACTGGATGCCTGAGCCACAGAGCGAAAAGAGAATCCTGATTGTCGATGACGAACCGAGGGTAGCCGACACCGCTGCGGCAATCTTCGCCAGCGCGGGGTTCAGTAGTCGCGCCGTGTACACAGCTGAAGAGGCTCTCGAATTGTTTCCGCGTTGGACTCCGCATCTGGCAGTCATTGATGTGCACCTCCCGGGGATGAGTGGTATCGACCTGGCGATTCATCTGAAAGCGGAGTATCCGGCATGCAAATTAACGCTGTTCTCCGGGTTCATCGACTCTGCCGAACTCCTGGAGTCAGCTCGAAGAGAAGGGCATTCATTCGACGTGCTGGCGAAGCCGGTCCCTCCCACAGAACTTCTGCAACTGGCTTCCGATCCGCTGCCGATGCTCGGGGAAGCTTAGCCCGAGACGCCGGTCTTTGCCGTCCATGCTTTCCGCCTAGCGCCGTCGTGAACCGACAAGCTCGCGGGAAAGACTTTTGGAATGCTACCCTGTGTATGGGAAGTTTCCCGGTCTCCGTTGCGCGCCAGGATCATGTGTTTGGGTGCCGCGAAGACTGTTTGCGCGGCAAGGAACCGAAGTGAGTTGGAGATTCAATTCCAGTTCGAAACTTTCGGAGCTTGCTAATCGCATACGTGGCCCCGTAGCTCAGGTGGATAGAGCGACGGTTTCCTAAACCGCAGGTCGGAAGTTCGAATCTTCCCGGGGTCACCACTCGTTTTTGACTTGGCCGCCCGAGCCGTGCTTAGAACCCGGCTTCCAGAACGAAGAACATAGCCGATTCGTTTTCTATCTAGTATCGTAAAGTGCAAATGGGTATCGACAAATGGAACAATTTCTTCGTCATGGTAGGTGGCGGAGCGGCGGCTCTCGCGGGCTTGGTGTTTATAGCCATGTCGATCAATCTTTCGATCATCACTCGGGATGCAACCCATAAAAATCGTGCCATAGCAACTTTGACGGGCTTTACTGCCGTCTTCATGATCTGTGCATTCGCCCTCATTGGAAATCAAAACTACCAATGGATCGGCGTTGAATGGTTGATCGTTACGCTCGTGCCCACGATTACTTACATACGGGTATACTTCCGGGCCACGAAAATGGGAAGAAGCTCCGTGGGGCTTAGCATCGGTCGCTTCATCGTGGGCACATCTTGCTACATAGCTCAGATAATAGGTTCTCTCTTACTTATTTCAGGATATGTTGCCGGGCTTTATGTGGCTTCCGTAGCTATGGTGCTGTCTTTCGCTTTTTTCATTTCAGCCGCGTGGCTCCTCATCACCGGCATTCAGGAGAATCAGGTTTAAACGAGTGGGTGGTCCATATCTCGTTGGCGCGGATCATTCGTTCGATGGCGGCAAACTCAGGGACTCGCGGCGCGCCTGTTCGAGGATGGCAAGATCCGGGGCCGCATCCTGAAAGAGAGCAAGGAAGGTTGCATACTCGCTGCGGCTCTCTGCAGTTTTCTTTTGCGCTGCATACGCGCGTGCGAGGCCGAGGTGGGCGAGAACGGTGCGTGGCTGGATGATGTCCTCGACGCCGGGGTTGGCTATGATCTTCTGGAATTCGGACGCGGCCTTATCTCCCTGACCGGCCTCCAGGTAGGCTTGAGCCCGCACCTCGGTCACCTCAACGCGGCCCAGTTCGAAGGGACGCGCGGGCTCGAGCGCAGCGATGGCGCCCGACGGATCCTGGTGGCGCAGCGCAATCAATGCCTTCAATTCAGGAATGCGGAGAAAATGTTCGATCGTATCCTGGGGATAGGTTTCAGGCTTTCTTAGATAGGCTTCCCCGGCGGCAACATCGCCTGCGAGTGTTTGCAGAAT
>JBEKVS010000314.1:0-6895 GCA_049513795.1 Occallatibacter sp.
ACCTTCGCCAGCCTCAACCTGGCCGGACTGCTGGGCTCCGCTGTTACCGGCGTCTGGTACATGCACCAGCTTTATACCTATGCCTACTTCCCCCTCTGCGCTCTCATCCTGCTGCTGGGGCAGCTGGGCAAACTGCCCCGCGTAGGCCCCTCGACCAAGACAGAAGGAATGGAGCGCCGCTACTTCTACGGCTCAGTCTGGGCCGTCACAGCGGCGCAAACCCTGCTTCTCGTCCTATGGAAGACCGTGCCCCGCACCGAGACCGGTAACCTGATCAAGCTTTTCGCCTACCTGGCCGCCCTGCTTTTCATGGGATTGCTCTCCGCCCAAGGCAAGCTCTACCGCACCCGCCCCATCCTGCCCGGCGAACTGATGGTGGAGTAGGCCACAGCCCGATTCAGGTCACAACCGATTCGGTGACAAAGGATGCGGTGGGCGGATTCAAAGAACAATTGCCGGGTGCCCCATCCTTCGCGCTCTTGGCGAAGGGTGGGAGAGCTCACCATCTACGGCCAGCCCTACGCCAGCTTGTCTTTGATTTGAAGCCCGGCACCGGCCAACCCTGCAGTCGCTTCTACCTCTTCCGCTATCCGCCGCCTGAACGCTTCCGGGGACACCACCCGCGCTCTACTCCCCAGACCCATCACCACAAACTGGGCCTCTCCCTCATTGTCGAAGCTGGCCGTCAACTTTTCCCAACCGGCTGGCTTTCGATCCGCGTCGGAGGACGCCAAATCGCCGCTGGCGATCCGATCTGGTCCGGGCCAGACCTCTTGCGCGGGCCAGTCCTCTCGCGCCGGCCGCACGGCGCCCCATTCAGTAAGCCGCTGCGCCGCTTGGGGCGATACGCACAAAGTGACTTCGAAGCCGCCGCGTTGCTCGCTCAGCCGGGCAGTCGATTCCTTCCAGTACGCTTCCAGATCGAACTGCGCCGGCCGCTCAAACGTCGCGGCCAGCAACGTAACATTCGACATGCGCGAGACCCTGTACGTGCGCATTCCGCTCGATCCCCTGGCCACCAGGTACCAGGTCAGCCCCTTGGCCACAACGCCCAGCGGCTCCACCGTGCGCGGCCCCTTTTGGCCATCAGCGCGGGTGTAATCGAAGGCCAGCTTTCTGTCACCGGCCACAGCCTCTTGCACCGCCGCCAGCATGGAGAGGTCTTCGCTCGTCCCCCGCCAGCCGGTAGGGTCCACATGCAACCGCTCCCGCATGGCCGCCGCGCGCGTCCGCATGGGGCCGGGCAATGCCGCCATCAGCTTGTTCAGCGCACTTTCCGCCGCTGCCGCCAGGCGCGAATGCCCGATGGCCCGCGGTTGAGCCATCAGCAGTGCCCGCAATTCTGCCTCGTCGAGAGCCGGCACCTGCGTCCGCCATCCCCGCTCAAGCTCCCAGCCTCCCTGCGAACCGCGTATGGCCGAAACGGGAACGCGCGCCGCGCTCAAGGCCTCCATATCGCGGTGCACGGTGCGCTGCGATACCTCCAGCCGCTCCGCCAGTTCGCGCTCCGTGACCCGCCCACGCGCCTGCAGGAGCAGCAGCACCGAGAGCAGGCGGTCAGATTTCATCGAGAAAAGCCCCCCAGGAAAGAAGCATTTCAGATATTTTTACGATCTCAGATCAATTATGACATTGCTTGTCATATATGCGCCGCTAACCTAAAAAAGTCGGGAGCAGATCCCCGAAAATCAAGCACGGACAATCAAGCCGAGCAATCAGAAACACAAAGGAGATTCCCCATGCCTGTCGAAGCCCCATCGCTGCCCGCCGCGCCCACAGACACCCTCGGCCTGAAGGATTTTTTCCTGGCCAAGCTCGACCGCGAAGCGATCCTGATCCGCAAGACCTTGGAGCGCGTCCCTCAAGGCCGGAACGACTTCAAGCCACACGATCGTTCCATGGCCCTCGGCTATCTCGCTTCGCTGGTTGCCGGCATTCCTGGCTGGATCCCGCTCATGATCGATCGCGACGAGCTGGACCTGGATGACCCATCGAACGATGGTTTCCGCACCAAGCCCCAAGCCAGCCTGGCTGGCCTGCTGGACCAGCTCGATGCCGGTCTGGCTGCGGCACGGAAGTCGCTGGAGGCGACATCGGAGCAGCACTTGCTCAAGCCCTGGGCTTTCAAGATGGGTGGGCGAGTCATCCAGCAACAGCCACGGCACATCATGATCGCGGACGCCGTCTTCAGCCACCTGGCCCATCACCGCGGTCAGTTGACGGTTTACCTTCGTCTCGTCGATTCCAGCGTGCCCGCCCTGTATGGACCATCGGCTGACGAATTCAGCTGATGAAAAGGGGTGCCTCACCGAGGCGCCCCTTTTCATCAGCGCTTTCGTTCTTGTGCCGAGGGCGGGAGGCCACGAACCCATAGCTGCCCCGGCATCAGCCGTTCCCAGATTCAACTACCCCTTCGGCGGCTTGTAACCCGCCCCACCAGCCTTCTTCGCCGCAGCCATCGCATCTTCCGCCGAAATGAGCGGAGTGACCACAGACGACTTCAACGCACCACCGGCCAGCGCTGCCGCCTTGAAGGCCAAAGCGCTCACCGTGTCCGGAAAATCGACCACCAGCACGATGTCGTACTCTCCGAATGAGCCCCACTGCCCAATCACCGATCCACCGAGCTTTTCGACTGTCGCCTTAACCACCGCTGTACGGTCCTGTGGCTTCTTGACCAGCGCCGCAAACGCCTCGCTGGTGTACGTCGCTTGAATCAGATAGCTTGCCATTTCATCTTTCACCTTTCAAAGAAGTCTTGACCCTTCATGAAATCAAGGGAGGCGGCAAGTATACATTTGGCTCTGTCGCTGTGTCGCATGAACCCATGGGCAACCAAAGCAGAAAGAACGAAGGGTAGGAGGGCTCAAACTCCAGTGGCGCGCAAGCGCCGTCTGCCCCATCCGCCAATGCCCCAACGGGGTCGGCGCACATCGTCGCGCTAAATTCGGGTGTATTATTCGTCCCGGGGTATTGTCTCAACGCTGAGCCTCATGGGAGCAATACCCACAGGAGGACTCAATGACAATTACAAGTCTCGAATCACGATCCATCCCCTGCCTTTGGCCCAAGTTGAGATTTCAACAATCTCTGAAACTCGCCTTTGTTCTCGCTGTTGCCAGTTCCCTTTCCGCCATGGCTTCCAGCCCCACCTGGGTAAAAGCCACAAACGCGGGCGGCAATGGTGCAACCGCCGCCTACGCCATCAAAATCGCGCCCAACAATGACCAATACATCGCCGGCCAGTTCACCGGGAATGCAAAATTCTCGTCCACCACGCTTACCGCCCAAGGCGGCACGGACATCTTCCTGGTCAAGTATTCGGCTACCGGCAAGCTGTTATGGGCTCTCCAATCCGGAGGCGTCGAAAACGACGAGGCTCTTTCTCTAAGCCTCGACACCGACGGCAACATCTACGTCACCGGATACTTCACCGACAGCGCCACCTTCAATTCCACCAACCACACGTTGAAGACTGTGTCTGGCAATGGGCAAACGACCTATCTCGCCAAGTACAGCCCGGCCGGTAATCTTCTATGGATTCAGACCGGCGACTCATCCGTGAATGGGGTGAACTTCGGCGGCGCCGTTGCCGTCAACTCCGCGGCCAACACCGTCTACGTCGTCCTGGGGACGCAAGGCAACACAACTCTCTCCTCCGCCGGCGGAACGTCGGGCACAATTGATGGACCCTGGACCTGGCATGTGGTCCTGGCCAAATACAACACCGCCGGCGACTTCCTGTGGGCCCAGGGCAACGAAGGCTCCCCCAACAGCCTTCCGGCCGGGCTGACTGTGGATGCTCAAGACAATGCCTACTTCGTCGGCTGGATGGAGGACCAAACTACCTTCTCAAGCGCCGACGGCCACAGCATCACCGTCGACGGCTTCAGTCCCGCTCAAACCAACACCGACTATCCGGGCGACGCCTTCGTCGCCAAGTACGACAAGAATGGCATTGCCAAGTGGGTCAACCATGCCGGCGGCTACAAAGCCATCGGCACCTCCGTCGCCGTTTTGGCCGATGGCGAAGTCAGCCTCGGCGGCTTCATCGGCAACATCAACTACGGTTCGGCGTCGGAGGCCGAGACCATCGTCACCTCGCAGCCGCCCGGACCGAGCATCAACCTGGGCGGCGGCGATTTCACCGACCCCTATAACGACGATGTTTTCTTCGCCACCTTCACCTCTGCCGGCGTCCTGGAGCGAGCTTTGCGCTATGGAACAGCCGAGCAGGAAATCGTAACCAGCATCAAGTACGACGCAGCAGGCGACGTCTTAATTGCCGGCCTTTCCGGCGCCGCTGCAGGAAGCCCAAATGTCTTTGTGCGGAAATACGCGGACAGCAATTTGGTTTGGCAGCAGACTGCGCAAAATGTCGGGCTCTGGTTTGGCTATAGTACGACTCCGGTGCTCGGAGTGGGCCCAGCAGGAAAACTCTTCCTGGCCGGCGGCTATTCCGGCACAGCCGACTTCGGAGCCTTCCATTTGACCGCCTCCGGCTCGTCCGACATGTTCCTGGCCGAACTTTCGAGTGAGTAGGCAGACAATCGCATCGCTGCACGATATGCGCACGTCCGTCTGAGCCTGCGCATATCGAAACAAGAAGTCGGTGTCGGGTGCCCCATCCTTCGCCAGCACTTGGCGAAGGGTGGGAAAGCGAAACCCAGCTCCGCGGGGAAACAGCGGCGGCGGCCCCTGCGAGCGGATAGCGAGCGTCTGCCCCACCGCAGGTGGTAAACTCAGCCTCGACATGGTCGTTGCATGCCTGCTGGTTATCGCGGTTGGGTATTTGCTGGGCTCCATCCCGGTGGGTTACCTGCTGGTCCGCCTCTTCCTCAAGCAGGACGTGCGCTCCATCGGCAGCGGCAACATCGGCGCCACCAACGTGCTGCGCTCCGGCAACAAGGGTCTCGGCGCGGCCACCTTCCTGCTCGATGTTGTCAAAGGCTCCTCAGCGGTCTACGTCGGCGCGCTGCTCGGGATCATGCTCGCTCCCGAAGCCCAGGTGCGCAACATGCAGGCTCTGGTGGCACTCTCGGCGGTGCTCGGCCATGTGTTCACGGTGTGGCTGCACTTCAAAGGTGGCAAGGGAGTGGCCACCGGCTTTGGCGTCTTCCTCGTCGCCGCGCCCAGCTCCGCCCTGTGCGCCATCGGAGTCTTCGCGCTGGTGCTGTTGCTTACCCGCTACGTCTCGCTTGCGTCGATACTGGGAGCCGCGAGCTTCCCCGTCTTCGCCTGGTTTCTGGTACAAGGCGAGCGTCCTCCGTTCTTCTTCGTCGTCCAACTCGTCGTGCCCTTGATCATCATCGCCAAGCATCACCAGAACATTCGCCGCCTGCTTGACGGCACCGAGTCCCGCTTCGGAACCACATCGCAAAAACAGGGGCCCGCATGAGCCGCATCGTCGTCCTTGGCGCCGGCGCCTGGGGAACCGCATTAACGCTCGCCCTGCATCGCCGCGGCGGTCACCAGATCACTCTCTGGTCGCACGCAGCCGAGGAGGCCGCGCAGATTGCCGCCGCCCAGGAAAACATCCTCTTCCTGCCCGGCTTTCCATTGCCACCGGAGATCGCCGTCACCAGCGAACTCAATCCGATAGCGGAAGCCGACATCGTCCTCTCCGTGATTCCCTCGGAGTTTCTCCGCCCCACGCTCACGCGCATCCGCAAGGCCTTGAACAACGGCCAGTTCATTCTCTCCGCCACAAAGGGAGTCGAGAACAATACCTTCCTGCGCATGACCGAAGTCATCTCCGAGACCCTCGAATCGGCCGGCCTCCTGCTTTCGATCGGCGCACTCTCCGGGCCCAGCTTTGCCCTGGAAGTGGCGCAGGGCCAGCCCACGGCCGTCACTGTGGCCTTCAGCGACCCGCAAATCGCGGCCTTGTTCCAGAGTGAGTTTTCTTCAGAAAGCCTGCGCCTCTACACGTCAACCGATGTAATCGGCGTCGAACTCGGTGGAGCGCTCAAGAATGTGATCGCCATCGCCGCCGGCGTAGCCGCAGGCATGGGCCTGGGCCACAACTCCGCCGCTGCGCTCATGACCCGCGGCATTGCGGAGATCACCCGCCTTGCAGTCGCCTGCGGAGGCCGTCGCGAAACCCTCGCCGGCCTCAGCGGCGTCGGAGACCTGGTGCTCACCTGCACCGGCTCGCTCAGCCGCAACCGGACTGTGGGACAAGCGCTGGGGCAGGGCCGCAGCCTGGCTGAAATACTCGAAAGCCTGGGCGGCAAGGTCGCCGAAGGCATTCTCACCACCCGCGCCGCCCTCGGCCTCGCCCGCCGCCACTCGATCGAAATGCCCATCACCGAGCAAATGGAGCTGATTCTCGACGAAGGCAAAGATCCTCGCGAAGCCATCAAGGATTTAATGCTCCGCCCCGGCAAGCACGAGCATTAGGATTTGCCATCCAGGCAGGATTTGCCATCCAGGCAGACGCGGCCTTTCGGCCGCAAGAGCCTTGCGCGCCTACCTTCCATCGGCCTCAACCCTGGGTGCCCCACCCTCGCGACGTTCCTGTTTTTGTCGCTAGGGTGGGATAGCTCCACCTATCTATAATCGGCCTCTTATTGCCCTTAACGTCATATCATCAGCGCGCCGCGGCGTGGACCTGATCGTTCCCAACCCTTTCGCCATCCCATCCGCCCATCCCGAACGCCACGCGCATGCAAGCCTCGCGCAACTCGTCTGCCGACGCCCGATCTTCCATCGCCCGCGCCACCACCATCCCGCCCACACACAACGCCGCCGTGGCTTGCGCAAGCGCATGCCGGTCGCTCACTCCAGCGGACATGCCCCGCTCGAGCACACTCACCATGGCCTTGAACACCGCCTCGAAGGCCACTTTCGCGCTCGACCCGCTCCGCGTCACGTCCGTGGGCAAGGCCACCAT
>JBEKVS010000315.1:0-6894 GCA_049513795.1 Occallatibacter sp.
CGGCCTGATTCCGGGAGTCGAGACGCCGACCGCCCGGCCTTACATCCCGCTGGGCATTGCCGTGCCGACGTTTCTCTACTATCACTATTACGGATTCAAGGAGCAGGGCTTCGTCGGCTACATGAAGCATTTTGCCGGGCCCATCTGGTGGATCTGGTGGCTGTTGTTTCCCATCGAAATCGTCTCGCATTTTGCCCGCATCCTGTCGCTCACCATCCGTCTTTTTGCCAATATGTTTGCCAGCGACATGGTGACGCTGGTGTTCTTCTCGCTGTTCCCGCTGGCCATTCCGGCGATTTTTCTGGGATTGCACGCGGCGGTGGCGGTGATCCAGGCTTACGTATTCATGCTGCTGGCGATGATTTACCTATCGCAGGCGGTTTCACACGAGCACTGAGGATGCGCCCCAAAGGAAACCGCAAGACGACGTAGCCGAGCGCATTTCGCGAAGAGCGCGAACTGCTCCGCTCAGGATGACAAGCTGCGAGGGATGGCAAGTTAAGAGAGATTCCGCCGGGGAGCGCTTCCGCTCCGGGAAAACGGAAGGCCGCAAGCGTGAGGGGGCCAGCACGGTGAGCCTCAACCACCCACTGGCGGCCAATCCAAGGGAAGCAGGAGAACTATGCGCAAGCTTCAATATGTATTCATGGCCCTGGCGGCGCTTTGCTTCGCCGTCCCGGCCTTCGCACAAACAGGTGGGTCTTCGATCGACCTGGTGCCCATCGGCGCCGGTATCGGCATGGCGCTGGCCGCGGGTCTCTGCGGCCTGGGTCAGGGCAAGGCAACCGCTTCGGCTACCGAAGCTCTGGCCCGCAACCCCGGCGCTCGCGCGGGGATCCAGCTTCTGCTGGTTCTCGGCCTGGCCTTCATCGAGTCGCTCACCCTGTTCACGCTGGTGATCATCTTCGCCAAGGTAAAGTAGGGCGGCTCCGCTCTTAACCCGACGGCCTCATCCCTCCGGACGGGGCCGTTTCTCTTTGTTGGCCGATTTAATGACCCGCCTGTGCGGCGGGTTGGGGGAGGTCGCGCAGCATCTGAATCGCCTGTTTGTAGCTCAGGTCCGCCGGAAGCGGAACAAACTGCGAGCACTCCTGCACCGAATCGGATTTCTTGGCCTTGAAGAGGATGCGCCCGTTCATCACCAGCTTCAAGTGAACGATGCGCCACTGGTGTCCGCCCACATCGGCCTGGTTGATTTCGATATAGCCGCCTTTGTCCAGTTCGCCAAGAATGCCCAGCCCAAAGTCCTTGTCCTGCTGCAGGCTTCCGGCCAGGCGCATCACACGCTCCTCGATCGGATCAATCCATATCTCTCCGGCCATGGCCGTGAGCACTCCCGTTTCAAGGTCGGGAGGGTCAAAGTGAGGATTTGGCTTGAAAGAGAACTTCTCCACTACTCCGGAGCCGCCACTGCCGGTTCCGATGAACTCATAGAGAAATGCGCTGGGAAGCACGCGCAGTATTTTCATGGCGCGCGCCGTATCGCTGTCTTCGCTCTGTTTGCGGTGCTGCTGCAGGCTGGGATTATCGATCAATGCCTGCAGCCTTGCCTGCTCGTGCTGCTCGTCGGCCGGGCCCAGCGGCTGGTCGTTGATCGACAGCAAGCGCGCCACATCGCCATCGCGGGTCTCGACAATTTCCTTGGTCGACGCGAGGTTCAAACTCACTTTGTGCAGCTGGTAGCGCATGGGATGATTTACGTGGCTCAAGTCCTGCGCCGCGCGCGACTCGGTGGCCAGCGCGCGCTGTACAAGCGCCTGGGTTTGTGCCGGGGTGAGCGAAGGTTCGGGGGCCTGTCCGCACAGCTGAATCGGCGTCGCAGCCGCAATTTGGATAAAGAATCCAAGCAGTAAACGGCTGCGCAACAGGTGTTGATTAAAGCCCATGCACAACCTTGGCGCGGCTTTTCAGGTTCATGGATCATTAGACGTGGCCGGAGGCACCAGGATTCTCAGATTGAAGCCAACGGGTCCGGTTGCGTATAGTTCGGGCAGGGACATGTTTTGGTCCACGGAAGGATTAAGAGATGGCAGGGGAGAATTCTGCAGCGCGCATCGGCAAGAGCGTAGTGATTTTGGGCGAAGTGAAGGGCAGCGAAGACTTGGTTGTCGATGGGCGCGTTGAGGGCACCGTGACCCTCTCCGAGAGCCGGTTGACCATTGGCCCGAATGCCAATGTAGCCGCCGACTTAACTGCAAAAGACATCTTGATTCAGGGCCAGGTGCACGGCAACCTGGTGGCGAGCGGAAGAGTGGAGTTGCGTTCCGGCTGCATGGTTGAGGGCGATATTACCGCCATGCGGCTGGCCGTCGAGGACAATGCGGTCTTCCGCGGCAGGGTGGACCTGACTCAGGGGGCCGCGAAAGCCCCGGAAGCTCCTCCGGCAAACGGGACTCTGTGACGAATTGCCCGCCTACCAGCCCCTAAGGCACGTGGCTGTTGATCACAAAGGGATTTCAAGTTGCTAGGCCGCTGGTTCGACAAGAAGACGAATGAAGCTCTCCCGGCTAACCCACCTGGGTTCACCGGGCCGCGCGTCCCGCGCCACTCGGGCGGCTGGGCGGTGTTGCGCAAACGCCTGGAGGCCGAGCCGGGCCTGCGCATCATCGACGTGGGTTACACGTCTCCCTCCAATATCAACTACCTCACGGAGATGGGCCATAGCGTCTTTCTTGCCGACCTGGTGCCGGACGCCTGCAACACCGACTGGAAGATCGGCACGGATGACGACGACAAGCCGATCTGGAACGTCCAGGGTTTTCTCGATCAGGCGTTGAACTTTTCCGGACGAATGTTTGACATTGTGCTTTTATGGACCGCCCTCGATTACCTGCCTGAGCCGCTGGTGGCCCCGGTGGTTGCTCATTTGCATGCGAACATGAATCAGGGTGGGCAGGTGCTTTTGTTTTGTCATACCCGCACCAAGGGCGAAGAGACGGTGTTCTGCCGATTTCATCTGACGAATACCAACGATGTCGAGGTGCAACTCGGGCAACCGTTTCCCATCCAACGCGCCTTTACCAACCGGAGCATTGAGAAGTTGTTTGCCGGCTGGTCCGGGCACCGCCAGTTTCTCGCTAAGGACTCCGTTTCTGAAGTGATCATGACCCGCTAGATTGTGCCGCGGTCGCCTTTGGAACATGGGCCGGGGACTTTTCATCGTCTCCCGGAGCGAACTGCTGTCAGCTTGGATCCCGTTTACGCTCACGACGAAATCTTCCTGCTGCTCTCACAGGGCATCTCAGCAATTGGAACGGTCTGGACGCCAATCCTAAGATGGAAGGCATACAAGCGGTTTGGAGGAAAGATGATTGCTCTGAAAGGAACGCACATTACCTGGCTCGGCCACTCAACAGTCCTGATTCAGTCGGCCAAAAGCACACATATTCTTATCGACCCATTCATAGCGCAAAATCCCAAATATCCCAAGGGTTTTGAGCTGCCCGCGAAGATCGATTACATGCTGCTGACCCACGGCCACGGAGACCATATCTCCGACGTGGTGCCGGTGGCCGCGAAACATGGATCGACTGTGGTGGCCATCTACGAGCTTGCCGCCTACGTGGAAAGCAAAGGAGTGGCCAAGACCATCGGCATGAATCTGGGCGGGACAGTGCAACTGGACGATGTTGCAGCCACCATGGTTGAGGCCAAGCATTCCTCTGGAGCGCAGGATAGTGATGGAACGCATTATGTAGGTGTGGCGGCAGGATATGTGTTAAGCATTGCGGATGGGCCGACCCTCTATCACGCCGGGGATACGGACGTATTCGGGGACATGCGACTGATACGCGAGTTATACCACCCGGAGGTGGCCATGCTCCCTATTGGCGGGCATTACACCATGGGTCCAAGGCAGGCCGCATTGGCGGTAAGCTATCTATCGCCGCAGATAGTCTTGCCGCTGCATTTCGGTACATTTCCGCCGCTGACTGGAACTCCCGAACAACTGGCTGCATTGGTCGACGCCGCCGTTGAGGTTGTGGGCTGGTCGCCGGGAGAATCGGTTTAGAGCATTTCACCGAAAGGTGTGAAGTATGAGTGCCCCAGCCTATCGGCGTCTTTGTTTTTGCGGCTAGGGTGGGACCGCCATTCATCAAAAGGAGAAATGCCTTGATGCTAGAGCGGTCGAAATATATGGATGAGAACAAGCAGCGAGGGCTGGCCCATGAGCCAGCCCTCGCTGCTTTCCAGCTTCTTCAGTTAGAGGATGCAGCTTTCTTCTGTTCCGCCCAGCGTCGTTTGACTGCTTCAGCAATCCGCTTGCGGCCCTCAGGGGAGAGATTCCGCTTCTTCTTCGCCGGCTTCTTCGCGGAAACCGCCGCAGCTTTCTTCGCAGCAGGGGCTGACTTGCCCGCCAGTAACGCGCGCGCACTCTGCAACTGGGCGATCTCCCGATCGATTTGAGTCAATATCTCTGAAACTCCCACACTTCCTCCTGTTAGATCTTCATTAGTGGTCCAGTCCCAGGCTTGACCCATTTACAACACTTGCTGGCAGCCACTTGTCCTGTGCAACAAGATAATCAAATGTGGACTCTTTTACAAACAAAAAATTGGGAAAGATACCGGAAATCGATAGGCCGAAGCCCTTAGGGGTGCGAGTCGGGGTTCGCGACACATGAGCGAACACCCAACCAACTTATGCGCATCAGGATTAAGATTGAGTTAAGGTTGTAAGTTGACGCTAGGGATGGAAAGAATAAATAGAGTGGCTACGCACGGTCGTGGTTATATTCTCTGTGAGTTGTCGCCCCGCCTGCTCGAATGAAGAAAAGTATTTCTTGATACTTAACTCTCAGTGCAAAGCGATCACAGCTCAGGGAAGTTGCGGAGGTTTCGGCGTACCGGAGTGTGACGACCGAGCCGGTTGCGCCCCAGTGAGTTCATTCGCGCCGACGCGCAAACTCGCCGGTGACTCCGCGGCGCGATAGTTACGCAAGTCGCGCAGGATCTCCTGCTTCTCGCGCGCATATTGGCCGGCCAGGCGGGTTAGAGCATAGGTGATGATGTCGCTATGATGCAGGTCAGGCATGGAGGGATCGCGGCGCATGTTGAGCCACAGCCTGTGGACTAGCTGTACGTCATCGGGAGTGAGGTTGGGCGCGTGTGGCCCGATGTAGAATACTTTCACTTCGCCGCCCGGATGGACGACATAGAAATTGAACTGCCGCTTAGGTTCGGGAAGCGCCTCCCAGGCTTGCCCCATGTGAAACGCCTGGTCTTCCGCCGTCATCTTGGAAGAGATGCTGGATATGACTGAATCCACTTCGAGGGAGTTAGCTCCCTGTACCAGTGCGGCGAAAACGTCGCCGGCTGGGACCACCAGCAGCGAAACCTTCTTGCCAAAGCTCTCGGCCACGGAGACAGCCTTGGTGAAGATCATCTGCTCGTGCTCGCTGAAGCTCGTTTCCTCCGCGCTCAAAAACTCCGGTCCGCCGACACCCATCATGCGGACGCTGATGACGACAACATCCTGATCGTCGGTGCTGGTGCGGGAAAGAGTCCACTTCAGCGCCAGTGGATTCGACGGATCGCGCATGGTCACCATTACGCCGCCCGGCCTGATTGCGGCAGACTCGCGGCTGACAGTGTCCTGATGCTCAAGCTGGAAGTGATCCTTCATCTGCCGCGCGGTGATGGCATGCTTGCGCAGGTTCTGGCGCTCGGAGATGGTGAAGATAATGAAGAACGCTGCCGCGAACACCAGCCCGCTCACCGTGGCCACGGATTTTGTAAACAGATTCACAATTGCCGTCGACAGAAGCACCATGAAGACCGAGAGAAGCCCGATGGGAATCTCGGTCTTTCCGATGGTGAGATTCGGTGGCACCTTCCAGCCGCGCTCTCCATGATATTTCCAGCGCAGCACCAGCATGGCCAGACTGTTGAACGTGAATGACCAAATGACGCCGAAAGCGTACGCCTCGCCGAGGATGATCACGTTGCCGCGACTGGCAATGATGGTGACCATCTGCAGAATGAAAACCAGGTTCACGATGCGATAACTGGTCCCGAACTTGTGATGCGGCTTGCGGAACCAGTCGGTAAGCACGCCGTCTTCAGCCACGCGCATCAGCACGCCCGTCGAGCCGATCATCGACGTGTTGATGGCGCCGGAGAGAATAAGAAAACCCACCAGCACGACAAAGATGCGGAAGCAGATGCGCCAGAACATGGGGCCGACCATGAACATGGCCAGCCCGGCGATCAGGTTGTCCTGATAGATGTGGGTCCGCTGATAAGTTGGAATCAGCATGGAAGCCAGCAGCGTTGCGCCGCCGGTAAAGATCAGGCTGTAGATGGCAATGACGATCGCGGCCCGCTTCAGATTCTTGAGCTTGGGATGCTCGATCTCGCGATTGACCTGGGCCAGGCTCTCTTCGCCGCTCATGGCCAGCAGCGAATGGCCAAAGGCCATTAGGATACCAAAAAGTCCAAACAGCGGAACAAGCCGCGTACCCTTCAAGAAGCCAAGCGCATCGTCGCTGAATTTGAGATTCGCTACCACCGGGGCCGGAGGCAGATGGGCGCCACGAATAAACACCGAATAGACGCCCCAGATGAGCAGAATAATCACCATGACGGTGGTGATTTGCATGACCTGCATGGCCTTGCCGCTGGACTCCTCGATGCCCTTTACGTTTTGCCACCAATAAAAAATGGTCACGATGGCCGCGAACACCGCCGACGTGTAGTTCATGTCGAACTGCAATGGGTTGTTGTGCGCATCCATCAGAGCGGGCGGAAGCCAGTGGCTGGTGTTGGCAACCGTCATCAGCACGTTCAACAAACCGGTCAGATAACGACCCGCGGATACGCCTGAAATCGGGCCGGTGAGAATGTAATCGAACATGAGCGCCGAGACGCTCAGCTTGGCGAAGGTCCCGCCCAG
>JBEKVS010000316.1:0-6840 GCA_049513795.1 Occallatibacter sp.
TTCCGCTGCATCAAGTTCCGCACCATGGTGCGCGATGCGGACAAGCGCCGTGCCGAGGTGCTGCACATGAACGAGCGCGACGGGGTGCTGTTCAAGATTTCGAACGACCCGCGCATCACCCGGCTGGGCCGGTTTCTGCGCCGCTATTCGCTGGACGAACTGCCCCAGTTCATCAATGTGCTGCGCGGTGACATGAGCATTGTGGGCCCGCGGCCGCCCTTGGCCAGCGAGGTGAAGAAGTACAAGCTGAGTCACCTGCGAAGACTGGATGTGATGCCCGGCATCACCGGGTTGTGGCAGGTGCAGGCGCGCCAGGACCCCTCCTTCGACAACTACATCTCGCTCGACGTGACCTACGTGAACAACTGGAGCATCTGGCTGGACCTGAAGATCCTGGCCCGCACCATCGCCGTGGTCGTCGCGGGAACGGGAACCTGACTGTTCTTCTAGCGTTGACTGTTCTTCCTGCGTTGACAGTTCTTCCTGCGTTGACAGTTCTTTCCGCGACGGGGGCGCGAACCAGGCCGGCGCAAGCCCCCTCCTGACCTCGACGCATCCAAAGATTGTTGGCCATCAAGCATCGATCATCACAATCTCCAACGCGTCTATGGCCCGCCTCCCCAAGAGATTTCCAATTGACCGAACAAAACGATACCCCACACGCGCGGCCGAATGATCTGCCTCTAATCCGGGATCCTCTTTCAGAACTCGGGGACGAGGTTTCGCTGCGCGAGCTGGCCATCGTTCCGCTCAAACGAAAGCGCACCGTGATTGGTTGTGCGATCTTCGGTTTGTCGGTGGC
Organism: Occallatibacter sp.; assembly: GCA_049513795.1. Classification (GTDB taxonomy): domain Bacteria; phylum Acidobacteriota; class Terriglobia; order Terriglobales; family Acidobacteriaceae; genus Telmatobacter. The sequence continues at coordinate 803 of JBEKVS010000316.1, forward strand.
AGTTCTGGTTGTCATCTTCATGACTCCGCGCTACCGGGCTACGGCGACGATTGAACTCAACGAGGACAAGAACGGAGGAGTGAGCGCGCTCTCCGACCTGGCTTCGGTGGCAACCGGAGGCGGAGATGAGTTGAAGGTCAAAGTTCAGACCGAGACCGCGGTCATTGAAGACGACTCCATTGCCCTGGCCGTCATGGGCAAGGCGGGAATGCTGCGCCTGGGCAAACCCGGCATGTTCAGCAAGGGGCCTGGCCCGGTTGTCAGCCTGGATGCGTTGCCGGCCGCGCGGCGCGAGGAACTGATCGAAGGATTCGAGGGAAACCTGAAGGTGAAAGAGGTCGAGAACTCCAGGCTCATCGCGATTACCTACACCAGCACCGATCCGGTCGAGGCGGCGAAGATTGCCAACCAGATCGTCGCCGAATACAGATCCTATCTGCTTCGCTCGAACTTCAGCTCATCGCAGGAAGTGTCGCAGTGGCTGACCGGCCAGTTGGGCGGCCTCTCCGACCAGGTGACGAAGTCCGAGCAGGCGGTGGCGCAGTTCGAACATTCCCACAATTTGTCCTCTTCCATGCCCGGCCTGGCCGCGCTTGGCGGTGGCTCGGCTTCCTTGTCCAAATCGGGCGCAGGCGGCGGCGGGACCGGGGGTAGCGGCGGGATGCGCATCCCGGAACTCGACCGCCTGTCCGCCCTGAACGAGGAGGTAACCCAGGCGGAGGCTGAGCGCCTGGCCGACGAGGCTATTTATCGTTTGACCGCAACCGAGAACCCGGATGTCATCTCTTCGCTGGCCGCGAGCTCGCTACCCGGCCTCTCGAACTCGACCGTCCTTTCCCAGGGCAACGGCCTGGAGATTCTCAACGCACTGCGCGAACAGCAGGCAACGGCACGGGTGGCCTACGCCGACGCCTCGACCAAATATGGGCCCAAGAACCCGCGCCTGATGGAGATAGAGAACCAGCTCAAGTCGCTCGAGGAACAGATCGAGGGGGAGATGGGCAAGATCAGGAAGAGGGCGGAGAACGATCTGACGCTTGCCGACGAGAGTCAGAAGGCGCTCGAGGCGGCATTCGAAGCGCAAAAAGCCGTGACCAGCAAGATGAATGACGATGTGGTCGAGTTGGGAGTGCTCCTGGAGCAGGCCAGCTCCAGCCGCGAGTTGTACGACCTGCTGTTTGCCAAGCTGCAGGAAGCGAACATCGACTCCGGCAGCAGCGCCGTGAATGTGACCATTGCCGACCCGGCGCGACCGCCCGGCCGACCCTTCATCCCGCGGCGCACCTTGTTTCCATTGGAAGGCCTGCTGGGCGGCCTGGTGATGGGTGTCGGCTTGGCCTACCTCTTGGAAAGCCAGGATGATACGGTTGCGGACAGCTTCGAGGTGGAAGCGCTGGCGCACGTCCCCGTGCTCGGCCTGGTTCCTTTTCACAGGAGGGACGGGCGAACCCACACCGAGGGCACGTTGGCCACAGAATCGAGTCCATTTCTAACCGACCCGGAGGGCGCGACGGCGGAATCGATGCGCAGCCTTCGCTCCGGACTGACATTGTCTGGAGTGGGCCGCCGGCTGAAGGTGTTATCGATCACCAGCGCTCTCGGTGGGGAAGGGAAATCCTACACCACCTACAATCTGGGCCTGGCGTTTGCCGCAACCGGCTTGAGGGTGCTCATCGTGGATGCCGACCTTCGCCGTCCACGGCAAGACGCGCTCTTTCGGGTTGCGCGCCAGGACGGATTATCGAACCTGCTGGCAGGGATGGGTACTTTCGATGCGGTCTTGCAGCCGCATTCAGTGTCGCCCAACCTGTTCCTTCTCTCCGCGGGGCAAAGCACGCCGCTGGCTTCAGAGTTGTTGGAGTCGGGCGAGATCGCCCAGGTGCTCGAGACAGCGCGTCAGCGGTTCGACCTGGTGCTGGTCGATAATGCGCCCGTGTTGCCGGTTGCCGACCCCATCCAGGTCGCCTCGCACTGTGATGGCACGATAGGCGTGCTGCGCTCCGGCGAGACCTCGCGCAAGGCGCTGCGCCGCTTCGTGCAGACGCTGGCCCGCAACCGGATCCATCTTCTCGGCTTGGTCATTGGGGCCGTCGACATGTCGGCCAGCGAATATCGGAGCGTTTATGGATACAACGTGGAGAAATATTACAGTGAGAAGTAGATTGGACTGTTGGCGCTTTTCTCTGCTTCTGGCCGGCGTGGCTTTCCAGTCTCTTGGTCTAACCGCGCTCGCGCAAGTATCCGGCACGCAGTCGACGCCGACGGCGCCTGTCGGTGCCGGACCGACGCCCGCGGGCGCCCGGCCCGGTGTGGCGGTCCCCGGGACGGGACCGATTGCTCTTCCCAAGGATTTTTCCCAGTTGCGCATCGAGCCGGGAGATCTTGTGAGCGTGGACGTCTACGACACGCCGGAGCTCAGCGACGCGTATCGGGTGGACGCGGCCGGTGGGCTCAGCCTTCCATTTTGCGGGAAGATCGAGGTCCGAGGGCTGACATCGGCGGAAGCGGCGAAGCGGATCGAGGTGGCCCTCGAGAATGACCAGATCCTGGTTCGGCCGCAGGTGAGCGTCGACATCCAACAGTACGCAGGACACTTTGTGACGGTGCTGGGGGAGGTGAGCAGCCCGGGCCGCGTGCCGGTGATGGCCCCCACCCCGCTGAGCGAGATTCTTGCCCAGGCGGGGGGTTTGACCCCGATTGCCGGCACGCACATCAAGATCCGTCGCGCCGGCGGGGGGGCGGGCGCGGTGGGACGCGAGCCAGAAGAGGACGAGCCGTATGCGCGCAGCGACAGCAATCGGAAGACGGACGCGATCGTGATCATGCCGGGTGATACCGTTGTGGTTCCGCGCACCGGAATCGTGTACGTGCTGGGCGCGGTCTATCATCCCGGAGGCTACGTGATGCAGGAAGATGGACAGCTGAATGCGGCCGAGGCGCTGGCCATGAGCGGAGGAACCATGCTGACCGCCAAAACGAACGGACTGCGGGTGATTCGGCGCGGCCCGGACGGCGCCGTCGAAGGCTTCGAGCTTTCCTACGACGGCATCGCCAAGGGTTCCGAGCGTCCCCTCGAACTCCAGGCCCAGGACATTGTCTATGTGCCCATGAGCCGTCTCAAAGCCACGCTGACGGATGCCACCGCGCTCATCTCGACGGCCATCTCCTCGGCGATCTATGCGTCGCGCTAAGTCAACCCGAATTCTGCAACGAAAAATCGGCGCCATCGCCGGCCGCAATCCTGTTCCAGTATCGCAATTATGCGTCCCTCTGCCGTGTAGGCTGCATATAGGAATCGATCGCGAGACAGGCGATGCGGGGACAGGATGAATGAAAAGCATCGCCTTGGGGAAAAAGTCCGCAGCCGGCTGCTGCGCCAGTTGCTGGGGCGCGAAATCTGGGCGCTCACCGACCAGGCCGTGGTCAGCGCTACGAATTTTCTCACCAACGTGATGCTGGCGCGTTTCATGGGGCTGCGAGAGTTCGGCGTCTTCGTGCTCGCCTGGATGTCGGTGGTCTTCGTCAACAGCCTGCAGACGGCGCTGATCATTGCTCCCATGATGAGCATTGGCCCCCAGCAGGAGGAAAGGGACCGGCCCAGATACTTCGGCGCGGTGGTCTTTGAGGAGCTTGCTCTTGTCTCCGTTTGCTTCGTGCTGGTCTATGCCGGTCTGGAAGCCTCGGCGCGGTTTTTCCCCCATGCGGACTTAAGGCATCTGGCCTTTCCATTGGCGGTTGCAGCGTTTGCTTATCAGATGCAGGACTTTGTACGGCGGTACTTCTTCGCGACACGCCAGAGCCGCCACGCGCTGATTGAAGACGTGGTGAGTTACCCGACGCAGCTGCCCATGCTTTGGCTGCTTCATCGCACCGGATATCTGAACAGCGCGACCGCGCTCTGGGTCATGGCGGCGACCTCAATGATGGGCATGGCGGCGGGCTGGCTGTGGGTTGAGCCGATCGAGTTTCACTGGACCTGGATCAAGGCCATAGCGCGCCGGCACTGGAGAGTTTCGCGCTGGCTGACCGGCTCGGCAGTGTTGACGTGGACGTCGAGCAATCTTTTCTTGATCGCGGCGCCGGCGTACTACGGCGCCGCGGCGGCGGGTGCTCTGAAGGCCGCGCAGAACCTGATGGGCGTGAATCACATCTGGTTTCAGGGCCTGGAAAATGTGGTCCCGGCGGAAAGCGCGCGGCGATTGCGCCAAGGCGGGTTGCCTTCCATGCTCGCCTATACGCGGTCGATGATGGTGAAGTGGGGCGGATTGACTCTTCTTTTTGCGATTGTCATGGCCGCCGCACCCGGGTTCTGGCTGCGCCTGATGTATGGAAGCCAGATGGTTCAGTATGGCAACATCCTGCGCCTCTATGCGCTGCTTTATGTGGTCGTATTTGTAGGCGGGCCGCTGCGCGCGGCTCTCCAGGCCCTGGAGTTTACCGCGCCCATCTTCTGGGCCTACCTGGCCATGACCGCATCCGCGTTCGTTTTTGCGGTTCCGCTGGCCAAGTGGTTGGGCTTAGGCGGTTCTCTGCTCGGGCTGATTGCAACCCAGGTGCTGTTTCAAGGCATTGTGGCTGGTGCATTGTGGGTCAGATCGAGGCGCATTCTGAAAGAGGCGGTTGCGGCGCTCAATCTTCCTCTGCGCGCAGCGAGCGAGAGCGGGCAGCGTACGGGGGCAATCGATTCTTAGCGCCGTCAAGTCGAAGTCTATTGATGGGCGGCCAGGGGATGGGCGGCCAGAAAGGAGAAACCGAGGACTGGAAATGAGGGATCACGCCAAGCTCAAATCCCAGGCAACCGGCTAGGCTCGATTCCAGGGCTCAATTCAAGGGTCCGATTCCAGGCTCTATTCTATGACCAGCGCCAAAGCACGGCTGGCGCTACATCATGACCGATACGAGAGCCATCATCATTGGAGCAGGCCCGGCGGGACTCACGGCGGCGATCGAGTTGCAAAGACAATCCGCCATCAAGCCGATCCTGATCGAGGCCAGCCAGGAGATTGGTGGTATCTCGCGGACTGTCCGCTACAAGGGCAACCGGATGGATATCGGCGGCCACCGTTTTTTTTCGAAGTCCGACCGCGTGATGCGCTGGTGGCTGGACATGATGCCGGTCGAAGCTGGTGCCGGTGCTGGTGCCGGTTCCGATGCGGATTTGGGTGCGGGTTCTGATGCAGGCGGGGGTGGGAGCCAAGCCGGGCGGCTGCGCTATCAGGGCCGGCAACGGGATCTGCCTCAGCCCACAACGGCGCCCGACCCCCGCAGCGATGACCTGGTGATGCTGGTGCGGCCGCGCCGCAGCCGCATCTACTTTCTACGCCGCTTTTTCGACTATCCCATCAGCCTGAAGGCGACTACCTTCCGCAATCTTGGGTTGGTGCGCACCTTGCGCTGCGGGTTGAGTTACATGCGCGCTGCGCTCTTGCCACAAGGCGAAGAGAAGACTCTTGAAGACTTCATCATCCATCGTTTTGGACGGCAGCTGTATCTCACCTTTTTCAAGTCCTACACAGAAAAGGTATGGGGCGTGCCGTGCAACGAGATCAGCGCCGAGTGGGGCGCCCAGCGCATCAAAGGTCTTTCACTGCGTGGTGTGGTGGCGCACTTCTTCAAGAAGACATTCGCTCCCCGGGCTTCGTTGGACATTGCCCAGAAGCAGACGGAGACTTCTCTCATCGAGAAGTTCCTTTACCCCAAGCTAGGTCCTGGGCAACTCTGGGAACATGCCGCGGAACTGGTCCGGGGCGCGGGCGGCGAGATCCATCAGGGCATACAGATCGATCGCGTTCATCTGGGCTCGAATGCCGTGGGCGCCAAGATCATTACGTCGATCGAAGGTGTCGACGAATGCGGCCAGCGTGTTGCTTTTTCAGGCGACTACTTTATCTCCTCGATGCCGGTCCGCGACCTGGTCCGCGCCCTATCCGCGGCGCAGCCGGGCCAGGTGCCTGCTGATGTGGTCGAGGTTGCCGAGGGCCTGATGTATCGCGACTTCATCACCGTTGGCCTGCTGGCGTCGAAACTGGCGGTGAAGG
>JBEKVS010000317.1:0-6833 GCA_049513795.1 Occallatibacter sp.
ATTCTTTTTCGGCGTCTCGACTTTTAGCTTTTTGGACCCCGTTTTGTTCGGCAAGCTCGGGGTCATTATCTTTTTCGTTCATAGCGGAATCGTGAATATGCTTTCGATTGAAAGACATGTTAACAAATACGGAGAGCGCCGCCTCTTCAGAGCTTTCATGACGCGAAGGTGTTTTCGCATCTATCCCTTGTCTGTGGTTGTCGTTTCGGTCGTCTTTTTGATGAAATTACCGGTGAGCCTGCTTGCGCATCACGTCGCCGCGATTGGGCAGAATGCCAGAGCCGAATTTCTTCCAAGTTTGTTCTTGGTACAGAACTTCCTGCGCTTCGACCAGATACTGTCACCTTTGTGGAGTCTGCCCTACGAAATTCAAATCTATTGCTTATTTCCTGTGGCTTATCTGGCCATCCGCCGCCTGAGGTCTACCAAGACGATGGTATTTGCCTGGTCTCTATTGGCAATGGTCGACCACGTTATTACTCCCCATTTTGTGAAGCATGCGAATTTGGGCCATTTCGTTACCGTGCCCGATTTCCTCTCCTATAGCCTTCTGTTCGGAGCCGGTCTGTATGCCTTCAAGGAAATGCAGACCTCACGGCGGATGGTGCCTTTTTGGGCATTGCCTGCACTCATCACAATCGTTTGCCTCATGTGGTGCCTTTCTTATGGCGACACCACCAAATGTGTTTTTGTAACGTTTTGTCTCGGTCTCGCATTGCCCTATATCAAAGGTTGCTCGAGCACAGCGCTGAATCGAGTGTGTGGATGGGTGGCCAAGTACTCTTACGGAATCTATTTGTTGCATTTCCCGGCGATCTGGCTGGCGTTTGTTCGGTGCGGTCACCTTCCGATGGTCGAGAAGATCTGCATATTTGTGCTGGCAACGCTTGGGACGAGCGTGGTGGCCTACCACGTCATTGAACATCCCATGATTGTGATTGGCAACCGGGTTGCCGCGGCAATCAGCAAGAACGAAGCTCGGCCAAAGGGTCAGGCCGCTGCGGCCACAGCCGGGGCGATTGGATGAACCGTTCCGTCCTCATCGTTACGCCTTTTTTTGCGCCGCAGAATCACTCCGCAGTGTTTCGTGCATTTAAGTTGGCGAAATATTTGCCACAATTTGGTTGGAAGCCTTTTGTTCTCACTGTGGATACGCAATACGAGTACAACGAAGATGCCACGATGCTTTCCGACTTACCGCCCGAAGTAGAGGTCGTACGTACCCGATACATCGAACCAACCCTGAGGGGCGTGAGGATGGCTTTTGGAGGACGGGACCGAACATTTAAGAGGGTGAGATTGGGTAATACAATTCGTCCCAACAGCAATCCGTCGGGAGGCCGGGCACCCGCCGCCACGCGGATTTATCAGTCTCTTCTACAAAATTGGCTGCATGCGCCAGATGCTCATTGGACCTGGGCCAATACGGCAATCCAGGTCGGCAAAGGACTGGTCCGTGATGGCAAGATCGATCTCGTGCTGACGACAGCGCCGCCGTATTCTTCATTACTTGTGGGCCAAGCTTTACAGAACGCGGGCGCGAAGTGGATCGCTGATTTTCGCGATCCGCTCGCGTACACGCAGAGGTTATCAAGCGATTCGGCCCGCATCTATCGGCAACAAAGACATATTGTTAAGAACGCGCTCAGCAACGCTGACGCTGTAACGGTCGCAGCCTCGTGCTTCAGCAGCATTTATTTCGACATGTTTGGCAAGCAAGAAGTCGATCCGATATTCATCCCAACCGGAATGGATTCGTGTCTCCTGGAGACAGCCGCGAAAGAGATTCACCGAACGTTCCCGTATCTGTTGTTTGCTGGAGAATACCTCTCCGACTACGATGCCAGCTTTCTAGAAGCATTTGCGGGCGCCATGAGAAACCCGGCTGTCGAGCAAACCCGAATCAAGCTTCTAGTCGTGGGAACTCTAGAATTAAACCGCCTTCGCCTAACACCCCTGATCGATAGGCTCGGACTTCATGAGCACATTGAGTTCATGGATCAACGGCCTCAGCGTGAGGTATACGAACTCCTGAGCGGAGCGCACGCCGGCATATTGATACCAGGTTCGCGTGCGTACTGGTGGACCACTTTCGCTAAGATGACCGACTACATCGGAATGCGTAAGCCGGTGCTGGCGGTTGTGCCCGATCCCTCCGAAGCGCGCACCGCTCTCACCCGCAGCCGGCTTGGTATTTTCTTGGATGGTTCCATCAACAATCGGGTCGAGGTCCTAACCGACTTTCTCCTAGGAAAACACAAAATGCCCGTCCCCGATGAAAACGAATGTGAACGATACACCGCCCGGCAACAAGTGAAATCTTTTGTGGAAGTATTCGAGTCGCTGATGGCGCCGAAGACTTCGAGTCAAGCAACGGACATTCAAGGCTAAATGATGCATTTCAACTCTAAACTCGCACTCACGGTCTTTCTGATCTCCACACGTAGCGGCGCAGCGTTCGCCGCGATTCCAGCCCCCGCTTCGCCGACGATGTACTACGTTTCCGCATCTTCCGGCAACGATAGCAACGATGGTCTCAGTCCTGAGAAAGCCTGGCAACATTTGTCGATAATCTTTCGGAAATCGACGTCCAAGGATCCGTTCCGAGCAGGCGACAATATCCTGCTCAGACGCGGAGATCGGTGGGATGGTCAGATCCGCCTGCAGGCTAATGGCACCTCGCAGCGCCCGGTTCGAATCGGAGCTTACGGCGACGGCGCCAAGCCTGCGATCTTAGGGGATAATCCGCAAGCTCACTGGGAGCCAATTGCAGGCCATGTGGGTATCTACACAACCGACATTGGAGAGGGAAGTATTCCGGGCTTAATTGTACTGGGCGGGAAAGTCCTGAAAGTGATTTACCCATCTGGACCGTTGGACAGTCATGAAGATATTGAGACGTTCTTCGCAAGACTAGAGCTAGCGAGTTCCGTTGGACGACTTGGTGACCGCCTTTGGGTTCGAATGCCGGAGGGCAGCAATTTACCGAACGGCACATTACGGATATTTCGAAACGCTGGAGTCTCTGTTGCCAATTCCAGCTACATACAGATCGAGAACCTCGATATCGAGCGATTTAGTACAGGTATCGATATAACGGAGTCTAAGCACGTGGCTGTCCGCCACAACGACATTCAGGACGTTTTCGGAATCGGCATTTATCTTCGGTGGGGAGACTCAGATTGCCTTGTAGAAAGCAACACAGTGTTTCGCGGCGGGGGTACGGCGCTGTATACGTTGAAAGGCTCCCGTAATACTTTTCGCGATAATTGGGTGTCGTATCTAAAGACCAATATTCTCGGGATTCAAGTGGGCGGCGACAAGATGGGGGTAGGTTTACAGGAATCACAAAGGAGTTTGGTCGAATACAACTACTACACTCATAGTGGTGGCATAGATTTTTATCACGAGGACGACAGCACTGTTCGCTACAACTATCTACATCGAGTATGGTCGGCGGGCTCACCCAACGGCGTAAACCTAAGCGTTTACGGGAACATTTATAACCTTGGAGCGCCATCGGGAAAGCGGGGTTCCACTGGCATCAACGTTGGTGTTACGGGCCCGGGCACGATCTCGGTATTTAATAACACTATCTTGAATGCCTCTTCGTATTCCCTGATGGGCACCTCCGATAAGGGAAAGATCGTATTTTCAGACAATATCGTATCCGCGACCACCGCCGCTGGCGCGATGACCTCATTTGGATCTAACGTGGAATCCAATCACAACTGTTTCTTTACTACGAGAGAACCACTATTTGTTCATTTCAAAGCAAAGTTCGCGTCCATGAAAGCTTACCAGGAACAAAGTGGCCTTGATCGTGATTCGATTTACGCTGATCCGCAATTTGCCAGTACGATGCCAATTACCCCACTCGATTTCCTCGTTCGGCCGGGGTCGGGTTGTATTTCTAAAGCTTCGGATATCCCTTCGTTCAACGCAACCGGAGGCCGTACTTACGATGATGATCGCGGTATCGCAGGCAGCCCGATTGTGGGAGCATTGCACGTGGACGATGTGGTGCGTCGCGTGGATACTCCCTCTCAGTCATGCACATCTCAATGTTTTAGGCATAAGTTTGCCGTTCCGCCTGGCGTTTACATTGTGAGTCTGAAGTTTGCTCCCGCGGCACTGAGTCAGCAACCCAAGTTCACCTTCGTCCTCAATGACCGGACGTTCGAGGTAGAATTCAATCCTTCTGCTGTCGCTGAGTTAGATGACGCCCTTCTCAGATATTTTTTAGTACGCCCGGACGGCCCGTCGATAATGCTTGAAACAAAAGAAGCTACGGATACTTCCATCGTTACTGAAGTCAATATCCTGCGCTTTGACACAAGTCATGGCGACGGCCCGCAATCAACCTCCTGGTGACCATTTTTCCACGGACATCGTTCCCGATTAACTAAGTCCATATGCGGGACGTTTCACCGCATGCGAACACGCGAGTGCTACCACAGAAACCGAGATCCGACAATATTCTGCTGAACCGCGGAGATCCCCAAGCCGGCGAGCAGAGACTCTGCCCGGCTTCTTGATGGGACGCATTCAGATGCAACATCCGAGCGAGGTGGAGTGCGAACCACACACAATCCGCGGGCAGGTCGAACTTTCGCGGAAATACTTGAAGAATTAAGAGGAACCAGACGGATGATATCTACTTCGATGCACACCTCTGGGGCTGGAGAAGTGACTCGCGAAATGAGCAACGCTGAATGTGTCCCGCAGCAGCGAACAGGCAATAGCGCATGGTTACTGTTTTCGTTTGAATACCCTCAGTCGGGTGGAATTTCGAGAATGATGGTTGAGATCGCCCGCGGGTTCAGACAGAACCGCGGGTCCTTGGAGGTGCTGACACAAGAGGGCGCTCCATCTAACCCGCAAGACCGGGCAACTGAAAATCAAGTGTCCGCCGGGCGCCCGCGACGTGAATGGGAAGCACTTTACAGGCTGCGACGTTTGTCGGCCAACACCGGGGTGCTTTCTGGGATCTGGTACCCGGAAGGATTGCTCGCCTGGCTGAGCGGGAGACGCCCACACGTGGTCATGGCGCATGGACTGGAACTGTTGCCATCCACGCAAGCGTGGCGGCGCATCCCGTGGCGATGGTTGCTGAGGCGCGTGTTGACCAAGGCCGACCTAGTTGTAGCCAACAGCCATTACACGGCTAGTCTCGTACGGTCGGCTGCGCCGAGCGCAAGAGTGGAATGTATTCCACTTGGAGTGGATGCCGAACGATTCCGTCCGGCGGAAGATCGAGCAGCGGTGAAAGCCACGCTTGGACTGGCGGGCAAGACCGTACTTTGTTCGGTGGCACGCATCGCTGCCTATAAGGGAATTGACGTTGTGCTGCGCGCTCTTGCCCTACTCGACGAAGACGACCGCAACGACCTAGTCTATGTTGTGGTCGGCAAGGGAACCGAGTTGCCCGTTTTGCAGAAACTGGCGCGAGAACTGGGTGTGGACTCGCTCGTGCGCTGGTGTGGCTTTGTAGCCGATCACGATCTGCCACCCTATTACCAAGCCGCCGACCTCTTTGTGCTCTGCACGCGGCAATCGGAAGAGCGGCAGTCGGTGGAAGGATTTGGGTTGGTATTCCTGGAGGCGCAAGCCTGTGGGACGCCGGTGGTTGGCACGCGCACTGGGGGTATCCCGGACGCGGTCCGGGAAGGCGAAGGTGGTTGGCTGATTCCGCAAGATGATGTCGCCGCGTTGAACTTGATAATGCACCGTTTGCTACACAACCCAGAGAGCTTTCATCGCGAGGGCGAGCGGGCGCGGCAGCGTGTTCTCCGCGAGGCCACATGGGAACATTACATCCAAAGGCTTCAGGCGCTGCTCACGCCACTGCGAGGATTCCATGAATGACATCGATCAGGGGGTGACCGTGATAGTACCGACACTGAACCGCGGCACCTATCTGTTGGATACCGTGAATGATCTCTTGGCGCAAGAACACCGGCCCCTGGAGATACTAGTGGTCGATCAGTCGGCGGAAGGGACCGAGGAGATGGAAGCGCTGGCGGCGGCACATTTGGAGATCATTTCTTATCGCCGCGTAGGGTTTCGGGGGTTGCCGCAGGCGCGCAATTTTGGATGGCAGAATTCGCGCTATGAAGCCATCGTGTACGTCGACGACGACATCCGATGCGGCCCCGAGTTGGTAACTGAGCACCTGCGTGCTTTGAAGTTGCGGGGAGTTGGGATCGTCGGCGGCAGCATCGAGGAATCTCGCGCTGCGAATGAAGGCAAGGGACGACCCGGACGGTTCAACTTCTGGACGGCATCGCCAGTCAGCAGCTTCGACTCGACTAAGGAGTGCGAGGCCAGTCACGTAAAGGGATGTAACTTCTCTTGCTGGCGTAGTGTTCTTCGTGAATGCGGTGGAGTGGATGAGTCGTTGTCCATTGGCGCCTCACTCTATGAGGAGACAGACTTAAGCCTGCGCGCAAGGCAGCGCGGTTACAAGATTTACTTCAACGGCCGGGCACGCCTAACCCATTTAGCGGCTGCTAACGGCGGCTGCCGCGAGAAAGACATGACAAGCTATGTGCGCGCACTGAGTCATAACCGGACGGTACTCATCCGGCGCTTCCTGCGCTGGTATCAACTTCCGGTCGCAGTTGTCCGGCTCAGCTTTCTTTGCCTTGCGTATACCTTCCACTATCGTCAGGTGGACGCAATTGAGGCTGGGCTGGGCGGATTCGTACTGGGTCTGCGAGATGGCGGCCGTGCACCCCGGTGTGGCAATTATTACGGCGAAGTGCGTCCATGAGACGACTCTGGTACTTCATCTTTCCTTTGATGTACTTGCCTAACATGGGTTTGGGGTT
>JBEKVS010000318.1:0-6828 GCA_049513795.1 Occallatibacter sp.
CGGAGCTTGCCAACCCCATCATTGAAACGGCTTTGCGCGGGTCGGTGCTGGTGCTGCTGCAATTCGACGTGGCCGAAGCCATACGCCTCGACAAGCTGCAGGAGCTGATTCGTGCGCGCACTGTGCAGCAGCCGAACCTGAAGCATCCGGCGCCGGGTTATGTGCGCTACAAGCGGCCGCCGGTGGTGGAACCGCTGGAGACGCTGGTGCTTGAGAGTGGCGAGCGGCTGCAGGGGGAGATCAAGTACTACGACTACGGCGTGGTGAGCCTGATCTACGAACTGCCGTTTGCCGACGGCTGGAGCAAGCTGATCCGGCTGGCGAGCCGCTGGGTATGGGAAGTGGACTTTGCCGCCCAGGCCACCGCCATTGTCCGCAGTAGCCTGGAGCGCGCAGCTTCGGCTTTAACCAAACCGTATAAGGAATGGCTGAGCGAAGATTACCTGATCTTTCATATCCGTGAGATCGACGGTTCTCCTTCAGTCACAGACCTGATTCAGCAGCACGGCTCGCGCATTGCCCAGGTGGTGCGCGGCGATACCGGACAGTTGGCCGACAGCGAAATCAATGAAGTGCTGCAATCTCGCATCTCCTACTATGCCAATGATCTCACCGTGATCGGATGGAATGCGGCGTTTCTCTACGATTCGACTTCGGGAGCGGAGACAGCGATTCAGCTGCTTGAGTATGCCAACTCGCAGCTGCTGGAGTTTCGCCACTACGACGATTTGCTGACCGAAGAATTGGAGAGGGTCTACACGCTGGTGGATGAAGGCACGGGCGTGTTTGCGCAATGGCGACTGGCTCGTTCCGCCACGCGCCTGCACACGGTGCTGCTCGATGTAGCCGAGCTGACCGAGCATGCGGATAACGCCATCAAGTTTTTGAGCGATATGTTCTCCGCGCGCCTCTACCGGCTGGCGGCGCTCAAGGTCGGCGTGCCGGACTACAAGGAACTGGTGACGCGCAAGGTGCAAACCGCCGAGGAGCTGTATCGATTCCTGGTCGACCAGTTCAACCAGAGCCGGGCGTTCTTCCTGGAGCTGACAGTGGTGATCATTCTGGTGGTTGAGCTGGTGTATCTGTTCAGGGGCAAGCCGTTCTAACTTGACTTGGCCATCTTGCTCGCCTCATTCCAGATCAACGTGCCGTGCGTTTCTTTCAGGAAGATCGTGCCGCAGATGAAGGTGAGTGCCGCGACGCCGATGGGGTAATAGAGACCGGCATAGATGTTCCCTGTCGTGGCGCAGAGACCCAGCCCGATCAACGGCAAAAGGCCTCCGAAGACTCCATTGCCGATGTGGTAGGGCAACGACACCGATGTGTAGCGCACTTTGGCCGGGAAGGCCGCAAACCATCCAGCGGTGTGAAAGGTGGGCAGAAGGCCGATAGATGCTGTGGAGAAGCCCATGATGGTGAGGGTGAGGATGAATGCGATTCTGCGTCCTACCAGGTCGCCGAGACGGCCGAAAAAAAGCGCGCCGAGAGGACGGACGAGAAAGCCAACCGCGAAGGTGGCCAGGTAGGCGATGAGTGCGAACGTGTCGTTGCCGGGGGGATAAAACTTCTGCGAGAGAACGGTAGTGAGCGAGCCGAAGATGTAAAAGTCGTACCACTCGATCATGGTGCCGAGGGCGGAGCCGAGAATGACGCGGGGAATGCTGGCGCTCGGGATTGGCGCGCGGGTGGAGGCCATGGTCGGTAAACCTCGTCGGAAGTCAGGCGCAGAAAACTGCGGGGATTCAGGGTGCGCCGGCAGTGATTGGGAATGCAGTGACTAACGTTGCTTGCCGGGCAACGTGAATGTCAAGTTAATTTATGACGATGCGATTGTGGATTGTCAGGAGATTTTCCTCGACGGTCAAGGTTGGAGGATTGTTAGGATCAAGACGAGGATTTAAGGGCACATTCGATTTTAAGTTTCAGCGGGACTGGGTTAGAAACTCTTCCAGCGCCTTAGAGACGACGGCGTTCAACTTTTGATTGTGCTGTTCGGCAAACAAAGCGGCCCGCTTGTGCAGGTCGGGACCTACGCGGATGTTGAAGCTGCCCTTGAAAGGCTGGTCCGGCGTCTTCCCTTCGGCAGCACAAAAGGTCAGGTACTCGTCGACAGCTGCTCGAAAGTTCGATTCCAGGCTGTCCACGTCTGCCCCTTCGTAAATGATCGCATCCCGAATTCCCAGCACAGCGCCGTGCAGGATTCGATCCTCAGCGCTGTACTCAACTAAACCGTCATAGCCTTTGTATTGGAGCGTCTGGCTCATGGAATTCTTCTCTCCTTGCGCAGGAACATAACGGCTGCTCGAACCTGGTACGCCTTCAGAACCTTCGCAGGATGAGGTTCATGGAGGAAAAGCAAGGTCTTGGTGGAAGGGTCAAAGAACTTTCTGCCTGATCCACCTGAGGTGCGAAGCTCGTAACCGAGAGCACCCATGAGCGCGACCAGTTCGTCCCACGTGTAATCCGACGGTCTACCGAGCAGTCTGGCTATTGATTTTTGCAGTTTGGACATGCCGTCCCGTCCGTCTGCAACTAAATTCAGTTACAGAATATCACGGATCACATCAGTCGCCCAAGCCCCGGCAACTTCACGCATACCGTTTCTGGTGCCAGATCCATGCAGTGCGCACGATGTTATCGAGCTGGTTGTATCGCGGCTTCCAACCTAGAGCCTGAATGGCTTTCTCGGAACTGGCTACGAGAACGGCCGGATCGCCCGGCCGGCGGGGATGAACCTCGGCGGGGATGGGATGGCCGGTCACGCGCCGAGCGGACTCAATCACTTCGCGCACGCTGAATCCCTGTCCGTTGCCAAGATTAAAGATGAGCCTTTGCTTGGCGGCGTCTTCGCCCTCCAGCGCGGCAAGAGCCAGCAGATGGGCTTCGGCGAGGTCGGCAACGTGAATGTAGTCGCGAATGCAGGTGCCGTCCGGCGTAGGATAGTCGTCGCCGTAGATGCGAATGGAAGAGCGACGGCCGAGGGCTACATCCAGGACCAGCGGGATGAGATGGGTCTCCGGATCATGGGCTTCGCCGCGCGTCACGCCGTCGGGACCCTCGGGAGCGCCTGCCACGTTAAAGTAGCGCAGAGATGCCGATCGCATTCCGTGGATGCGGTGCATCCAGCCCAGCATGTGTTCGACCAGCAGCTTCGACTCTCCATAGGCGTTGGTTGGATTGAGCCGCGCATCTTCCTTGATGGGCACAGACTCGGGTTCCCCATAGACCGCTGCGGTGGATGAGAACACCAGCCGGCGCGGACCGTGCGCCAGCATGGCCTCAAAAAGTGTCAGGGTGGAGGCCGTATTGTTGCGGAAAAAAGCCTCCGGACGGACCATGGATTCGCCGGCTTCGATGAGCGCGGCAAAGTGCAGAACTCCGTCAAAAGGCTGACCCTGTTTTGTTGCGGAGATGAACAGGGATTCCAATGCGGCGCGGTCCGCCAACTCTCCATGGACGAATTCGACTCCAGGCGGGAGAAGATCGCGCCTGCCGTGGCCTAAATTATCGAAGACAATAGCCTTATGACCTCTTTCGACCAGCAGTCCAGCCACGGTACCACCTATATACCCTGCCCCCCCGACGACCAGTATCTTCATAAAAAGCGGCCCTTTCTCCGAGCACATTAGTTAGAATTGAGTCTATTACAGTGGGCAAGTTCGAGCGGGATGAGTCAGCCAGTTGATGACCGCCGCGAGGGCAGCTCGCCCACCACAACCTGGGCCCGCTGAAACTTGGCCCACCACAACCTGGTCCGCTGAAACCTGGCCCGCTGACTGCTCGTCGCAAGTCGTTCTTTTCCCGGGTTTTCCCGGCGAGAAGATTACCTCTGCGACACTCCCTCACCAAAAAGGGGGATTGCCGGTTACCGTCGGATAGCATTGGATAATACACAGGAGCAGCCCAAATGCACGAGGCATACGCATCGGAAAAACCGTTTCGAGCGGTTCAGGCGAAGAATGTTCCAGGCCGGCTGCTTTTCCATCTCTCCTACTTCGGTAATGAGCAACTTCCGGGCTCCGCACGTGTTCTCTCTAACCGCGATTGCAAAGGCCCCCTCCCGCAGTGCCGCAACAGGCGTCTTCCAGGTTCGCTGAGCGGCGGTTGATTGAAGATTTTGCACGGCGAATGAATTGTGCAGAAATCTTGCCGATAATCTCAAAAGGCAACGAAATGCCCTACAAATTGCTTAATTGCGAGGACTGAATACATGCCAGCGCTATCCGCCGACGGCACGACCTACACTCCGGGACGGACAAACTTCGGCTTGCTTCCCGAGCCGGAGCGAAGCCCTGCTTCATTCTTCACCAGTTTGGCGATTAACGGGCTGATCGTGTTGATTGCAATCTACCTCGGCAGCCAGGTGAAGAAGCTGGTCGAGCATAAGTACGAAGAGACGGTGTTGATCATTCCCGCGACGCCTCCGCCCCCGCCAGCCAAGATCAAATTGCCGGAGCTGCCCAAGATCACACCTCCCGAAGCACCCAAGCTTGAAGTCAAGCTGGATACGCCTAAGATCAATGTGCCCAAGCCGGAGCCCAAGCCTGACTTGAAGCCGATCCAGATGGAAGCCAAGGTCAATCTGCCGGTATTCAAGGCCGCCAAGCCTTCCGTGGTAGAAGCTCCGCAGCCCAAGGCAGCCATGACCGCGGCCATGCCGGCGCAGGACACCTCGGTCAAGGCCTCGACGGCCCCCGTGCACCTTGGCCAGACATTCGGAGTGACTCCCAATCCCAACGCCAGCCGGCCGGCGACAGTGGCCGCCATCGGCAATCCCTACGGAGGGTTGCAGGGTCCAGCCGTCGCGCCGCATGGCGTTGTCGGGTCCGCCGGCATTGGCAACGGCTTGACTTCAGGCTCCAATGCCGGAGTTGTCGGCAAGGTCGCTTCCGCAGGCATTCCCGGCGGCGCCGCGACAAACTACACGGCTACCGGGAAAGTAGGTTCGGTAGGAATCCCCGCAGCTGTGACCGCGGCGCCTGTTCAGCAGGCAGCCGCCACACCCCAGTTCACCAGCATCGAAGTTCTTTCCAAGCCTGCGGTTCAATACACCGCCGAAGCCCGCCAATTGAAGATTCAGGGCGATGTGGTTTTGCGGGTTACGTTTACGGCTACAGGACAAGTGGTGGTGCAAGGTGTGACGCGGGGCCTCGGCCATGGACTCGACGAAGAAGCGCGACGCGTAGCATCGCAAATCCGTTTCCGTCCTGCTACCAAAAACGGACAGCCGGTCGATTCGACCACCACGATCACCATCACTTTTCAATTGGCTTAGGAGTAGCATTTCCATTACGCAGGTAACCCCCAGTGTGCGCAATCAGGGCACTGGGATGACTTCAAACAGGAGTTATACATGACGTTTCGGAAGATCGCTCTCAGCTTCCTCATCATGACGATCAGCGCGGCCCCGGGGTTTGCCAAGAAGGAGCCGAAGTACGAGGCAGCGCACCCGCTCACTCCCGAGCAGTCGGCGCTGGTTGACAAGGCCATCTCGCAGGAAAAAGTCCTGATCCAGGCCATCAGAAAGCGCACGCCGCTGGTCGAGACCTATATTCAGAACACTAAGCCCGACGTGAAGCTTTACATGGTCCCGGTCGACGACCAGTACATGTTGAGCCGCGTGGATTTTGCCAAGGGCTTTGTGGACAAGGGCTTCAGCGACCGTCCGGTGAAGGCGAACAAAGGCTTCTTCAAGGGCTCGTTCGAGGCGCTGACCGGGCTGAGCAAGGCGCTCGGCCTCGAAAAGTTTACTTACAATCCCAACGGCTTCATGCAGATGATGTTCCTCGACCCGAGCGGGTTCGACAAGAATCATTATGTGTTCAGCTACGTGCGCCACGAGTTTCTCGGCACTGTGCGCACAGCGGTCTTCGATGTCCATCCCAAGGTCAAGGGCATGGGCCGCTTCTTCGGCCGCATCTGGATCGAGGACCAGGACGGTAATGTCGTCCGCTTCAACGGCACTTACACCGGCCCCAATGCGGAAGACTCGAGCAAGTATTACTTCCACTTCGATAGCTGGCGCATGAACGTGCAGCCGGGCGAATGGCTGCCCGTTGCCGTTTATGTCGAAGAGACGACGCGCATCGAAGGCGAGAAGACAGTCGGCCTCAAAGCGCAGACACACTTCTGGGGCTACTCGCTGAAGCTGCCCACGCGCGATTCGGAAAACGTCAGCGTCAAGGTCGACGATGCGGTCGACAACAGTGCCGATTCTCAGGATGTGGGCCCGCTGCAGGCTTCGCGTGCCTGGGTCACGCAGGCGGAGAACAACGTCATCGACCGTCTGGTTGAAGCCGGCCTGGTTGCTCCGCTCAACGCCGATCCCAACGGTTATGAGCACAAGATTCTCGACCAGATTGTGATCAACCTGCAGGTGCCCAACAACCTGGCCTTCACCGACCAGATCCACACCCGCGTGCTGCTCACCGACACGATTGAAACCACAACCGTGGGCAACACCATCCTCATCTCGAAGGGCCTGATTGATTCACTGCCCAATGAGCCGGCCATCGCTTCTGTGATTGCGATGGAGCTGGCGCACATTGCCATGGGGCATCACATCGACACTCGCTATGCTTTCAACGACCGGCTCATGTTCCCCGACACGGCTACCTTCCAGCGCATCGACATGTACCACTCGGACCACGACAACGCCGAGGCCGCGAAACGCGCAATGGAATATTTGAACGCGTCGCTCTACAAAGACCAGTTGCCCGATGCGGGACTTTACTATGCACAATTGGTCGACCGCGAGAAGCCGCTGAAGGCTCTGAACTCGCCCAAGCTGGGCGATTCGCTGCTCAAGCAGGATGGCACGCCGTGGAT
>JBEKVS010000319.1:0-6799 GCA_049513795.1 Occallatibacter sp.
GAGCCAGCTCCAGTCAACGCTTCCGCGTGCTCTTTTCGCCCGCTACGACCGCCGCATTGGCCGCATTGTCCTGCATCTCTCAACGGGCATCGATCTTGCCTTCCCACCGCATCTCGCGCAGGGATTGGAAACGGCGACTCCCGCGCAGCTCGCGCGGATTGAAATCTCCCCACCCGGCTTCGGCGTCCACTTTCCCAATCTCGATGCGGACCTTTATTTGCCTGCACTGCTTGAAGGCTTCCTCGGGTCACGACAATGGATGGCCAGCCGCCTGGGCAGGCCGGGTGGCAAGTCCACAACACACGCCAAGACCGCCGCCGCCCAGCGCAACGGTCGAAACGGAGGACGGCCTCGCAAGCAGACAACCGCCCAATAAATCCCGAGTGTGGCCCCTCGTCACGGCAGACCCCGACAAGTGCCCCGCGTGCCTTCCGATGCCCGATTCCCTCACCACAGGCCGACTGACTCTACGCCGCTGGCGCCCTTCAGACCGCGATCCATTCCGCGCTCTCAACGCCGACCCGCGCGTGATGGAGTTTTTCCCCGCACTCCTGACCGCAGAGGAAACAGACGCAGGAATCGCCCGCATCGAACGCCACTTCGACCAGCACCGCTTCGGCCTCTACGCCGCCGAGCTCGCTGAAACGCGGACCTTCATCGGCTTTATCGGCCTGAGCGTTCCCGCCTTTGAAGCGCCGTTCATGCCTGCAGTTGAAATCGGATGGCGGCTGGCTCACGAATACTGGGGTCGAGGACTGGCCACTGAAGGCGCGCGCGCCGTCGTCCAGCATGCTTTTGGAGCTCTCGAGCTTCCCAGCCTGGTGTCGTTCACATCGACAGCCAACCTGCGCTCGCGCCGCGTCATGGAGAACATCGGCATGATTCACGATCAAGCTGCCGACTTCGATCATCCCCACCTGCCCGAGGGCCATCCTCTGCAGCGGCATGTGCTCTACCGGCTCAGTCGCAGCGGAGCACGTTAGATACTCGCCAGCAGGCCTCATCAATTGAGCTGAGAAGCCAACCATGCGCTGAGAAGCCAAGCAGTTTGAAATGGCAGACGGCTACCAGTGAGACGTCTGCAGCTGGCGCGGTCTCCGCGCGCTGGTGTTGGTCCGTGGGGTGGGCATGGGGATGTAGGGCGTTACTTCGCCCGCAGCGTTGCTCGGCGATTGCTTCGTCGCCGGCCTGTTCATCCCGCGCCGCAAGTTGGCAATAATCTCTCGTGCCAGTTCAATCCGGCTCTTCTTCTTCATGGTGAAACTCCTGATGTAAGCGTGATTTATTTTTGAAGCTGTGATGCGCACATGGCCGGCGACTTGATCCAAGACGACAACAAGACTGCCAAAACGGCTCACGGTTGGAGTGTCTTGTGGGGAAATTGATTCTTCGCGGGGGCTTCTTTTTCGAACCCTAACCCTTTGACCCCGGAGTACCCTCTTTGGTTGCTCGACTTTTTTCCACAACCTGGTGCGGGCTCGCACAAGGGCGAAAAAAGCGACTTGGCAAAGGAATGGAGGCGATGCAAACCGCCTCCGCGAACCATCATTGCCGCTCGATTCTCTGCTCCTCAATAGTATCCGCCACCAGCGCCGCCTCCGCCGCAGGGCGCACGGTGTGCACTCGGACGAGGGACGCACCGTGAAGAATGGCTGCAACCATAGCCGCGATGCTCGCCGTCTCCCGCGCGTTGACCGGCGCAGGATTCCCGCCATAGCGGGGAGCCAGCACCCGGCCCAGAAACGACTTGCGGCTGACTCCTGCAAGAAGCGGCCGGCCAAGTGCCAGCAACTCCGCCTGCCGCGCGAGTAGTGCGAAGTTCTCAACGCCGCGCTTGCCGAAACCGTATCCCGGATCGAGCACGATCGACTCGCTTTTGACGCCCGCCGACAGTGCGCGGTTGAGGCTGGCCTGCAATCCTGAACGAACCAACCCAAGCAGGTCATCGGTCTGCAACTGAGTTTGAACCTTCCATTCTTCGGGAAGGCCGCGCGTATGCATCAGCACCACCCCGCATCCTGCTTGAGCACAGACGCCGGCCATTGCAGCATCCCAGATGAAGCCGCTCACATCGTTGACTATTTCCGCTCCCGCGGCGAGCGCCGCCCGAGCCGTGGCCGCCTTGTAAGTGTCGACGGATACGATAGCCTCGGGCCGCGCCTTGAGTACGCCTTCAAGCACCGGCATCAGCCGAGCCTGCTCCTCCTCAGCAGTGATTGGATCCGCGCTCACTGGATCCCTAGTCGCTGTGTCGACGGCCGCGGCATTGTTGTCTCCAATCCGTTCGCCTGCCCGGCCTCCTGTCCGAGAACCCGCACGCGAACCGGGCCGCGTGCTCTCGGCTCCCAGATCGAGCAAATCGGCGCCCTCATCCAGCAGTCGAAGTGCATGGCCAATGGCAGCCTCGGGAGCCAGAAAAGTCCCGCCGTCGCTGAAGGAATCCGGCGTGATGTTCACGACGCCCATCACCAGCGTGCGGCGGCCCAATTCGAGTGTCCGGCTGCGCAATCGCCATGAAGAGACCTTGCGCCTGAATTCGCCATTTTGTGTCACTTCAACCTCGCAGAACACGGAAAAAAACATTGTGCCTGAATAGAACTTGAAACCAGATCTAGACACTTCCTGAATCGTACCCCTCAGCCTTGCGTGCCCTGCTAAACTCCCTGCATGCGCGCCCATCAGCGATTCTTGGCGTTTCCGCTCGCTTTCGCCCTTCTTCCCGGCAGTCTTTATCCGCAGGCGCATTCCAGCTCAGCGAAGAGGCCCGCAAAAAGCGCCGCACCCGCCGCCAACGTTCTCGCCGATCATCTGCGCACCATTCTCGCCGATCCCGCGCTAAGCCACGCCCAGTTCGGCATTGCCGTCAAAACCCTCGACGGCCAGGTACTCTACGGATTGAATGACGGCCTCCTCTTCACGCCAGCTTCAAACGCCAAGCTCCTAACCACGGCCGCGGCCTTTGCTCTGCTGCCCGTCAACGACCTGACCTGGACCACCAACGTCGTCGCCGGCGGCGTAGTCGACAGCCAGGGAGTCCTGCACGGCGACATCATCCTGCTTGGCTCCGGCGACCCCATGCTGAGCCGCCGCCGCTATCCCTACCACGCGCCGCAGCCTGCTGGAACTTCGCCACTGCCCGCCGCGACTCCCGCGTCCGCAGCGGCCGAACCCGAGGCGCCGCCCAAAGACATGGACGTCCTTGACCAGCTCGCCCAGCAGGTGGAGCAGGCCGGCATTCGCACCGTGGACGGCGGCGTTGTGGGCGACGACAGCTTCTATGTCGATGAGCCCTACGGGCAGTCGTGGTCCTGGGACGACCTGCAATGGAGCTATGGCGCGCCAATCTCCGCGCTAACCTTTGCCGAAAACACCCTTGAGCTGACAATCGCCGCCGATCCCGCTTCGCCAAATGCAACCGTCGCCACATGGGAGCCGAACGTCGACTACTTCACGCTTGAAAACACCATGGCTCCCACGCCCGCCGGTCAGACGGCTCACCCCGGCCTCGACCGGCGGCCGGGCTCCCTGCTCGTCCGCGCCTGGGGCACCGCGCCGCCCAACGGCATGCACACCGGCCTCGCCGTCGATGACCCGGCCGAATACACCGCGTCCTGCTTCAAGCTCGCGTTGATGGCGCATGGCATCACGGTTACCGGTCCGCCGACCTCGCTGCACAAGTCCTCTGCCGCGACTGAAGATTTCGCCGAAGAGCGCTCCAAGCCGGTGCATATCGACCCTACCGCTCAGGACAAGATCGAAGCTCCCCTCCAGAACCGTCGCGTGCTGGCTACCCACGTCTCCATCCCCATGGCCCAGGACATCACCCTCACCAACAAGATCAGCCAGAACCTGCATGCCGAGCTGACCCTTCGCCTGCTGGGCAAGGTATTCGGCAGCGATGGCAGCTTTGCCGAGGGAACGCGTGTCGTGCGCCAGTTCATGGTGGAAGCAGGCGTGAACGACGCAGACTTTTTTCTTTACGACGGCTCCGGTCTCAGCCCCGACGATCGCGTTGCCCCGCGCGCCTACGCGCAATTGCTCAGTTACGCATCCCGTCAGTTCTGGGGTGCAGCCTGGCGTGACACGCTTCCGGTGGCCGGCATCGACGGCACCCTGGTCAATCGCTTCAAAAACTCCCCGCTCAAGGGCAAGCTATGGGCCAAGACCGGCACCATGAATGAGAGCAATACCCTCTGCGGCTACCTGACGGCAGCCAGCGGCCGCGTGCTGGCGTTTTCCATCATGGTCAACGGCCACCGGCCCGGCAGCACCGCCGAGATTCAAGCTGTCGACCGTATCGCCGAAGCCATCGCAGCCGCAGAGTAAGGCTTGTATCATCATTTCCAGATGCGCACGATCTTTCCAACAGCTTCAGTCCTTCTTCCTGCCAGCGTTTTTATCGCCTGTGTCATGGCGCTGGCGGGATGCCGATCTCTACCCCCCTCCAAGCCCGAGGCTCTGTGGACCGTTGAAGAAGGCCGAGGCGCCCAGGTCTATCAGCAGAAATGCGCAAGATGCCATCGCCCCAACACGACCAGGCCGCTCAATGGGCCGGGATTGCAGGCGCTCACCAAGGTCAAAGCCATGCCCTCTGGTGCGCCGCCCACCGACGAGCGGCTCACGTCGGTAATTCTGCACGGTCGCAACATGATGCCCGCCACGCAACTTACCGACGACCAGTTGAGCGATCTCCTCGCCTATCTGCATACCTTATGAACAGCCCAACGGACGAGTCCAGCCCCGCTGAGAGCAACCTGCGGCAACCCCCACAGCGCGATCTGCTTCCGCTGCCCGGTTTGGCGGCCATCAGCCTTTATCTTCTCCTGTTAGCCGGGGTCATCATTCTGGGCGTGGTCAGCGGGAGCCGTTACCCGCCGCTCTTTCTAGTCTTTGCCGCCGTCTTCTTCGCGGCGAGCGGAGGGTTGCTGATGCTCTTTCGCTGGGCGTGGGCGCTCGCGCTTGCCGCTGTGTTCCTTCTCGTCGCCTACAATCTGTGGATCTTCTCGAGCCTTCACCAGGGAGCCGCGCTGGTGCAGGGGCTGCTCAACCTGGTCTTCTTTCTTTACCTCATCCGGCCTGAAGTCCGCGAGAAGCTGCGGTGACGCCCTACCAAAGCGTCTTGCAAACGCCGGCCCGGCGAATTCCGCTGTCGGCCGTTAACAATACCAAGTCGTCCACCTTGGCTGTCGCGGCGATTATCCGATCCAGTGGGTCGCCGTGGAAACGCTCAGGGATTGCGGCTGCCGCGAACGCAATTTCCTCTGTTATCGGACGCAGGTCGAATGCTGAGCGCAGCCGATCTAGGAATTCTGAACCTGTAACGTGCAAGAGAATGCGACCCCGTCGGGCGCCGTAGGCGATTTCAAAGATCGTTGCCGACGATACAGCAGGGCGGTTACCTTCCGCGATCGATCGGGTAATTGCCGTCGTTGCCGCCTTCGATACGCGCTCTGGGGAGATCATCAGCCAAACCACGGCATGTGTGTCGAGGAGGATCATTCAGAAGGAAAGAGAGACCAATCTGGCTTCAGGTGATCCCAATCCTCTGCAGGAATAAGCGGCTCAATCCATGCGTCCGGGTCTCCGACGATGGTTGCTATACCGCTCAAGCACCCGAAGATTGCCTCCGGGCTCTCCTTCTGCACCTGGCCCTCAAGCGGCGCCAGCCGTGCCACCGGCTTACCATGCTTGGTCACAATCACTTCCCGCCCAAATGCTTTCACTTCGTCCATCACAGCCAGACATTTTGCCTTGAACTCGCCGGCAGGCATCGTGCGCATCGGCTTTTCCTCTCCAGTTCGACTATTCTGACCATGGTCATTTTATCATGGTCAGAAATAATTGGGAGAGTCGTTTTCTGTCAACTTCGCCCAAAGTGATAATCTCGCCCCATGCTCCGTGGACCTTTTAAAGCCCTCGTTTGTGCTGCGCTGAGCCTCATGGCCGTGCCGCTCGCCATTGCCGCTGACGCCCCCAAAAAGCGCGACATCACCCTCGACGACCTGGCAAAGATTCAACGCGTCGGCGCCCCGATCGTCTCGCCGGAAGGGGACTGGGTGGTCTACACGGTCAGCCAGGTCGACACCAAGGAAGACAAAGGACAGACCCACCTGTGGATGGTGAAGTGGGATGGCTCGGCGCGCCTCCAGCTCACCTTCGGCAAAGATGGCGCATCCGCGCCGCGCTTCAGCCCCGATGGTCGCTATATCAGCTTTCTCTCCTCGCGTCCCGGCCCCGCCAAAGGCACGCAAGTGTGGCTGCTTGACCGGCGCGGCGGAGAAGCCGAACAGCTCACCGCCGTCACCGATCAGGAGATCGAAAACTATAGCTGGTCTCCCGACGCAAAGAAATTGCTCCTCACCCTCCATCCCAAATCCGAGCCGGATGCCGAAGAAGGCAAGCCCCCCACCCCTCCCAAGCCCATCGTCATCGACCGCTACCACTTCAAGCAGGACATCCAGGGCTACCTGCGCGACGACGCCTGGGACGCGCTCTATCTCTACGACCTGACCGCCAAGAAGCCCGAAAAGCTGACCACGTCGAAGAATGTGGAAGAGGGAAGCGCGACATGGTCCCCGGATGGCGCGTGGATCGCGTTTTCCAGCAACCAGGACCCCGACCCCGACCGCAGCAACAACACCGACATCTTTGTCGTCGAACCCAAGCCCGGCTCCGCGCCGCGCAAACTAACCACCTGGCCCGGCCCCGATGGCGGCGGCCGGCTCGCCTGGTCGCCGGACTCCAAATCCATCGCCTACGCGCAAGGCGCGGAGCTCAAGTTACTCGAATACTCGCAACC
>JBEKVS010000320.1:0-6791 GCA_049513795.1 Occallatibacter sp.
CTCGGGCACAACCAGCATCGAGCGCAGCACGTACTACACCGACACACCCAACATCAACGGCAATCGTGCGCAGGCGAATAACTACACGCTCGATGGCATCGACATGAACGAGCCGTTCAACAATCTGATTTCCTACAGCCCCGCGCCGGAGGCTCTCGAAGAGGTCAAGGTTGTGACCGCGGACTCTCCCGTCGACACCGGCAACGTAAATGGCGCCGGCGTCTTCAGCATCCTCAAGAGCGGCACCAATCACTTCCATGGATCGGCCTACGGCTATGTGCAGGACTACCGGCTGAACGCGAATTCCTATCTCAACAATCAGGCCTCGCCTGCGATTCCCATCAATCCGTTTTCTGAAGCGCAATTTGGCGGCAGCGTCGGCGGCCCCATCCTGCACGACAAGCTCTTTTTCTTTGCCGACTATCTCGCCGCGCGCTATCACACCGGTGGAACCGGTTCGGCCAGCGTGTTGACATCTGCCATGCGGGGCGGCGACTTCTCCGCACTGCTCTCGTCGGCGAATCCGATCCAGCTCTACGATCCGGAAAACAACTTCGCCTCTTTTGTGAACAACCAAAATGTGCCCATCGTCAACCCCGTAGCCCAGTTCCTGATCGCGAACCCCACTCTCTACCCGCTGCCCAACGCCACGCCAACTGATGGCATTGCGGCCAACGATTATCAGGCGCCCACGCGCAGCTACAAGGCCAACAACCAGGGCGACGCCAAGATTCAATACAACATCGGCCCCTCCGACACCCTCACCGGCTTCTATTCCATGTCAACCGCTTACGACGGTTCGACGGCGGTCCTGCCAGTTCTCTTTCCCGGCGTGAACCTCTATCCCACCTGGATTGTCGGCAGCAACTGGGTGCACACCTTCTCGCCATCGCTCATCAACTCCGGCCGCATCGGATTCACCCGCACCGATTGGAACCAGGGCGTGCCGCAGGATCCATCTGGCCAGTTCGGAATCGCAGGCAACGCGAAAGTGGGCATCAGTTTCCCAAACCAGGCCTATAACGGATTCACCAATCAAGGCATCAGCGGCGGCCTCAGCGATGTAGGCACAACCGCCGATCTCGGTGGCTTCGTAGATAACACGTATAGTTACATCGACACGGTAACCTGGCAACATAGCAAGCACTCCTTCACCATGGGCGTGCAGGCGCTTCGCTATCAAGTCAATTACCCAACGGCCAATAACAATGGCTATCTGGGCACCCTGAATTACAGCGGCAACTTCACCGCCAACCCGGCAGCGACCAATGCACCGGGCTATGGCGGCGCGGACTTTGTGCTCGACCGCGTGCAGTCGGCCGCTGCAACGCTCTCCAGCATCAATGTAGGCCAGCGCCAATGGCGCATCGCCGAATACTTCGACGATAATTACCGTGTACTGCCCAAGTTAACAGTCGACTACGGCGCGCGCTACGAGTATGACGAGCCATGGATCGAGCAGCACGACAAGACTGGAACCGTAGACCTCGCGACCGGGCAGATTCTCTATGCGGGCCAGGTTCCAGTCGGCGCCCCGCCTAACTCCGGCCTGTGCAGCAACCTTGCCTGCTATCAACCTAACCACAGACAATTCATGCCTCACCTTGGTTTCGCTTACCAGTTCAACGATCGATTGGTCGGCCGCATCGGTTATGGCGCCAATAGCTTCCTAGAAGGTAACTCGTCCAATCAACGCCTGACTTCGATCACACCATTCATCCAGGCCGTGAATATCTCGATTCCCTCCCCGGTGCAGGGCGCAGTTACTACTCCACGCACCGCCGAAGAAGGTTTCTCAGGCTCCAGCATCAGTTATGGCGGGACTTACAATGTGTATCCGCAAAACATTCAACCGGCCTATGTGCAGGAATACAACGCCACCGTCGAATACGCGCTCACCCATACTGCCTCACTGCAGGTCGGATATCTGGGAGAAACGGGCCAGCACATTGAAGACTATGGCAATGTCAACCAGTACACGGTCAACGGAGATCCCACATCGGCTCCCTTCTACAACAGCCCGTACATCGGCGTGAACAGCAACCCGGCAACCGCAGTCGGTTCGGGCAGCCTGCTTATCACCGAATCACGCGCCAAGATGAACTACAACGCCCTGCAGACCGTTCTGCGCCAGCGTCTGAACCATGGCCTCGAATTCACCGTGAATTACACCTATGGCAAAGCCATGACCAACAGCCTGGGTAACTACGCGTTGAATGTCAACGGGTACAGCGGAGCCTTCCAGAATTACTACGATAGCGCGGCGGACATGGGTCCCGCGGGATACGATGTGAAGCACAACTTATCCGGCACCGGCGTGTACGCTGTTCCCGTCGGCCGCGGCAAGGAATATCTTTCGTCCGCCAACCGGGCTGTCGATGAAGTTATCGGCGGCTGGAAGCTGGCCGTTGCGGCCGTTGCTTACTCCGGCTTCCCTGAAACGATCAGCGGCGGCTCGAATAACTCAAATAGTTACGGCACGAACCGCGTCAACCAATACCGAAAGCTGAAGATTTCCGGCCGCAGCAATGCGAACTGGTTTGGAACCGACGCCTCGGCTACCCCCTGCACAACGGCGGGAGTCGATAACGGAACCTGCGCCTTCGGCGTTCCCGCCGTGAACTCCTTCGGCACGGAAAGCAATGGAGCGGTGCGCGGCCCTGGTTTCTTGAACGTGGATATGTCGGCGTTCAAGGACTTCCACCTTTTCGAATCGCACACCATCGGATTTCGCTTCGATGCCTTCAATGCCTTCAACATTGTGAGCTATGGCAACCCGGACACGGGCATTGGCGACGCAAACTTCGGCAATGTTTCCCTCCAGAACCCGCGATCGACAGAGCGCCGCCTGCAATTCTCGGCCAAGTACACTTTCTAAACAGAGAGTTGCCCCACAGCCTGGCGGCAGCCGATCTTTATCCAGTCTTTCCCGAGCCAGGGCCCGTGCTGATTGATACCATCTTCAACACGGGCCCCGATCTTTTAAAATGGGACACAGTCATCATGGACCTTGAAGTGTGCATCGACTCCGTGGAGTCGGCTATAGCGGCCGAACGCGGAGGAGCAACACGGGTGGAGTTGTGCTCCGATCTGCTGGAAGGGGGGATCACCCCCAGCGCCGGATTGATTGCGTCTGTCCGCCGCCGCATCACAATTGACCTGTTCGTCATGATCCGCCCCCGCGGTGGCGACTTCTGCTACACCGAGCTCGAATTCGAAGTTATGCAGCAGGAAATCGCACACACCCGTGAACTTGGTGCGGACGGCGTGGTTCTTGGCCTGCTCGACGAGCAGGGGCGCGTGGATGTTACGCGTTCACGCGCGCTCGTCGAGGCGGCCGCGCCGTTGCCGGTTACGTTTCATCGGGCTATCGACATGACGCCGAATCTTCTCACAGCTCTCGAGGATGTGATCGCTGCCGGAGCAGCGCGCATCCTTACCTCCGGTGGCGCCCCGAACGCGCTGCGCGGCATGGCGGAGATTGCATCCATGGTGCACGCCGCGGACGGCCGCATCGCGATCATGCCAGGTGGAGGCATCACGGCGGAAAATATCGGTGAGATTGCCCAGGGCACCGGCGCCAGCGAGTTTCATTCCAGCGCGCGCACCTCCTTCCCCAGCCCGGTTCGCTTTCGAAAGAAGGGCATGGCCATGGGCGATCTGCGCGACCGGGAATATCGCCGCTTCATTGTGCAGCCGGAAAGCGTGCGCGGCCTGCTCGACGCGCTGGAACGGCACGAATCGTTGCGTTCGCCGGCAGCAAGCCTCTAGAGTTGGCCCTGCTCTTCGATCCAGTTCATAACATGTGCTGGAGATTGCCCCCACCTTAGCTGCTCTGCCATAAATCGCATGGGCCTATCGATGTGGCGGAAGAACCGCATATATCCCGCGCAAAGATAATTCAGTCCACCTTCCCCATCTGCGGTGTAGGCGAAGCGATGCTTGGGGCATTCTCCGTTGCAGGCAAAGCGCACGTCGCAGCGCATGCATTGCTGGGGAAGAGCGAGCAGCTTGTCGTTGCCGAACGTCTGCTGTTGCGGGGAGCGGCCCAGTGTTTCAAGCGGCTGCTCCATGATATTGCCCAGCCGATTCTCGGGATAGACGAAATGGTCGCAGGAATAGAGATCTCCATTGTGTTCTATCGCCAGCGCCGAGCCGCATGTCTCCCTGAAGACGCAGAGATTTGATGGCAGCCCGGTCCACATCTGCAACGACTCTTCGAAGATCTGAACGAAGTGGCGTCCAACGTCACGGCGCACCCATTCATCGAAGATGCGGCACAGGAATTCACCGTACTGGTGAGGTTCGACAGACCAGGGCGCCACCTGCGCCTCTTGGGTGGAAGAGGGGGCAATGAGCGTAAGCCCTCCGTTAGCGACCGCGGGACCTATCCTCTCGACGATCGGTATGAACTGAATCAGCCCGCCGCCCAGCTGACAAAGAAACCGATAGACCTCAACAGGCGAATACGAGTTTGCCCGGTGAACCGTGGTGAGCGTATTGAACTCGACCCCATGGGTGCGCAGCACTTCAACGCCCCGCATAACTCGCTGGAAAGTTGGCTGACCCCCTTTGTCCAGGCGATAGGTGTCGTGTAACTCCTCCGGCCCGTCGATGGATATCCCCACCAGAAACTGGTTCTCGGCGAGAAACTCACCCCATCGATCGTCGAGCAGCACGCCATTGGTCTGGAACGCGTTGTGAATGCGCTTTCCATGTGCGTACCTGCTCTCGAGGGCAACGATCTGCTTGAAATAGTCGACGCCCAGCAGCGTCGGCTCGCCGCCTTGCCAGGCAAAGAAGATCTCATCCGTGGCTTGCTGTCCGATGTATTGCTCGATGAAGGACTCGAGGACAGCAGGAGACATGCCCCAATCGGCGGTATTGGGGTAGAGGGCTTCCTTTTCCAAATAGAAGCAATACTTGCAGTCGAGGTTGCAGATGGGGCCGATCGGTTTGGCAAGCACGTGAATGGGTTGATGGCTCATGGCAGGACTTTGCGAGGTCAAGAAATCGGGCCCCTCCAATCGTATATGATGTTGAACGAACTGAATACGCCCTTTCGGCGCATGTTTGTCAGGGCCACGCATACGTCGAATGGATCATGCTGCACAATCCGATCGAACGTCATACAAACTCAGGCGGGTAGCCAAAGGATGAGACAACTTAGGGAAAGAGGCGCGAGACGATGAGCACACCTGACACAGCAAAGATGACTTCGCATCTGCAGCACATTCGCCTGAACGATCTTCCCGTTGAAAAAGTCAACCCGCTGCTCGATCGCCAGATGGTTACCGGTGAGCGCAGCATGCTGGCCCGGATCATTCTTTACAAGGGGTGCATCGTTCCTTTGCACAGCCATGAGAATGAGCAGATCTCCTACATCCTCGAAGGCGCGCTGAAGTTTCTCATTCAAGGCGAGGAGATCGTAGTGGCCGCTGGCGAAGCCTTAGTGATTCCATCTGGAGTACCCCACAGCGCCGAGGCCTTGGAGGATACCGTGGATCTCGATGTCTTTTGTCCGCCACGCGAAGACTGGCTGCAGAAGACGGACTTCTATTTACGCGGATAGACTGGAACGGGTAGCTGTGCCGAAGAAGTACTTGGCATTCAGGTTCTAACTCGGCCGCAGACGAAGATACAATCCGCAACTCACCCAGCGTTGGAACGTCCTGCACTTTACCCGCCCCTATTGAGCAGATCAGTTTTGTGGCTTCTGCGTGCTTGCTGGCGTGGCCGCCGTTGGCGGCGATGTCTTTGACGGTGTTGTCGGTGGAGTCTTTTGCGGGGTCGTCTGTGGCGCCTTCGAAGGAGCCGCCTGCGGCGTCGCCTTTTGCGGAGTTGACTGCGGGTTCTTTGATGGAGTGGTCGTTGTCGTTCCTGGTGAAGTCGTCTGCGGATGTGCCGCGGGCAGCTTGGACTTTCTTACGGCCTTGTGGGCAGGCGCAGGCGGCGTGCAGACGGACGCCGCCGGCGCGGGCGTGGCGGGACATTTGACCGCTGCCTGTGCCTTCAACGAGGTTTGCAATGTAGTCACCTGCTTTTCCAGGGCGGCCGCCGAGTCCTGCATCCGGTCGTCCAAAGAGAGCCGCGCTCTGCTCAAGCTTTCCAATGCATCTTCCAGTTGGCTGATCTGCTCGGCTGGCGCAGACACTCGCGAAGCCTCGACCACGCGCAAAAGAACGTCATAAAGCGCGTCGATGTTGCGCGACACGGGAAGTACATTACTAAGCGTCTCCGGAGTCGAATCCGCAACCGTGATGAGCGGTGGCAGATTGGTTTGGATATCTCGCAGAACGGCAGCAATATTTGTGCCCGCTTCATCGCGCACTGTGCCGCGCTTCCATTTCTCCATTTTGATCGCAGCAAGAGTTTGCTGCACCTTATTCAACGAGGGTTGCAATATTCCAGACGGAAGACTCACCGGCAAAGGCTCGGTGGGCGCGGGCGCGGGGGCGGCGGCATTTGGCAATTGCGCCGAGCAAACAACAACAAATAAGCAGAAGGTCGCCCCGGTGGAGACTGGATTGGAAAAGCGCATGAATGCCATCTTCCTTCTTTTTCAGATCGAGCCACGATTGGCTCGATGTCCCGTGGACCCCGGCCCGGAAATGCTCGAATTGCGATTTCCGGTCGACGGGCGGCGGAGATGTTCGAAATTGAAGAAGCTAGGCTCGATCTGAGCCAGACGCTCTTCCGCAATTAGGATAGCTGAACAATGGCGCATCTTTCCAGAAACATGGCTCTCCAGATTTTGCCGTGACAATAACCTATTGACTGCCCCAATGACT
>JBEKVS010000321.1:0-6750 GCA_049513795.1 Occallatibacter sp.
CGCGCGGTTAAGGCGGAGAGCCTGGTCGACCCCGACCGCCGCGACTATTACCAGGCCCAGGTCTTGACCATGATCGCGATCAACCGCGAGAGCAACCGCATGTTGTTGCTGGTCGCCAGGGCCTTGCAAGATGACGACGCGGGGCAAGTGGCGAAAGCGCACGCGGAGGCAACTGACGCTCTGCACGCGCTCGATCTCATGCAACAGTCCATGGCAGCGGCCGAATACGGCAAGTGGAAGAACTGGTATCGCGGCGATTGGCTGACAGGCGTGCGTCGCACCCGGGAGTTAGTCCAGGCCTATGCCGACCATCTTCAAGATCCGCTCGCTCCGTTACCGGCCCCGGTAGCCTGGACCGGATGGGAAGCATACTTCCACATCATGGAATATGAGGGGGACCGTTCCGTCGATGTTCATTGATGGGTGACCAGGGTGCACAATGCTTCTCGGCTTTCGTCGACGCGCATGGCCATCTGTCTTCCCTCCAAATTTGGTTTTGACAAGAGGGGTCGATTTCATGTATATAGTCGTCTATCGATATATCGATCATCGAGCACACATGCCAAAACGAAAACTTGATCCACTGCCCTCGGCCGCTTTCCAGATTCTGCTCGCGCTCGCCGATGACGACCTTCACGGTTACGGTATCATGCGGCATGTTGAAGAGCAGACAGGTGGGCGCCTGCGCATGGGCCCGGGAACATTGTACAGCTCGATCCAGGCGCTGCTTGAAGAGAAGCTTATTGAGGAAGTCGATCTAAGGGCGGACGCAAAACTCGGCGATGAAAGGCGCCGGTACTACCGGCTGACTTCTGCCGGACGCAAACTGGCGCGCGGCGAAGCAGAGAGGATGGCTGACCTGTTGCGCGTTGCGCGCACCAAGAAAATTCTCAGGGGGGATTATGTCTGAAAAGATATTCGCGTGCCTCTTGCGCGCCTACCCATCCCGCTTTCTCCGGACCTACGGAGAAGAGGCCTTGCAGCTTTTCCGGGATCGCGCCAACGATGAGAAAGGGTTGTTGCCGTTCATTCAACTGTGGCTCGATCTGTTGTCGGACTTTGTTCTCTCCGTTCCGCGAGCGTACTACAGTTCCGAACCGGCGCTTATCGGTAGTTCGGCACAAGGTCAATTGACCTTTGCACCGGCCTTCCATGTGTTGGAAGACGGCCCGCCGCGATTGAGTACGCAGTTTTGCGCCTGCCTGCTTTCGGCCATGGCCTTCTGCGTAGTTTTGCTTGCCATCGCCCACGGTGGAAGTTCTCTGCCGCTGCGCGCCTGGAGCGCTCAACCTGAAATTCCTCGCTCCGTTCTTCCAACTTTGTCTCTGCGCTCTGCGAACGCCGTCATTGCGAACGGAGAAGCAGAGGCGGCTGCGGCAAACGGTGCAATAAAAAGATCGGACAACTCAAGTAGCATCGAATTGCAACGTGCCGGCTCGGGCCCGGGCAGCGTCCGGATCATACTTGTCGCACTTCCCAAAGGCGCCGAACATCTCCAGCCGCCGCGCGCAGAACCGAATCCGCAGAATGCAACGCGCGCAATCATCGACGCATTCGGCACGCATAACATCGTGATGTTCGGCGAGACCCACGGCAACAAGCAGGAATACCAATGGCTTTGCGAGTTAGTAAATACGCCTGCTTTCGCCGATCGCGTGGATGACATCGTGATGGAGTTCGGTAACTCGCTCTATCAGAAGTCAGTCGATCGCTACATCGCCGGCGAAGACGTGCCGTTCGAACAGGTCGAGCGGGCGTGGCGCAATATGATCGGCGCTGTCGGGCCGCCCTCGCCGGTGTACGAGCAGTTCTATAAAGCTGTTCGCGGGGCGAATCTCAAACGTCGGGGCAAGCACCAGATGCGCATCGTCCTCGGCGACCCCTACGGCGATTGGGACAAGATCAGAGATGCAGAAGACCTGGGACCTTACGTCGCTCATCGCGACGAATGGTATGCGCAGGTTGTGAAGGATGAAGTCCTCAAGAAAAATCATCGCGCGTTGCTCATCATGGGCGCCGGTCACTTCCGGCGCTTGAATGGTCAGGGTCTCGTCGAGCGCGAAATTCGGGCCACCGGAGCCAATCCCTACCTTGTCGTCTTCGGGACAAATGTGGTGGGCGGCTATGACGACCTCGATCGGCGATTCGATGCCTGGCCGCTGCCTGCCATCGTTTCTCTTTCCGGCAACTGGGTAGGCGAGCTGCCTTCGCTGCCGGTCTTAACTGGTGGCGGAGTACCGGCAACGGCGCTCAAGCTTGCCGATGCGGCAGATGCGCTGTTCTATGCCGGCCCGCGCGACGCCCTGACGCAGCTGCGCATGCCACGCTCGGAACTGGACGGCACAGCCTACGGAAAAGAGATTGCCCGGCGACTCGCGATCCAGATGGGGCATCCATTCGACTTTCTTTATGACCAGACAGAAGTCCCGCAGTACGAGCGGCCGCAGGCCCAGCTCAGCTCTGCTGGTGGCACAGCTCGCCCCGCACTTCCGCCGATGCCAAAAAGCATGCGCGACCCCCTGCCGCCAAGGCCACCGTCCGAATGAGGCTGCGGTTGTTTCAAGTTCTCTTCGCTCGGTGGAACCCTCTATCAGAGGCAAACCTTGAATGGGCAAACATGTCTGATAGTTTCCGATTCCTTCTAACTGCTGCGTGTGCGGTCTTGATGCTCACCCTCATGCCTGCAAGCGGGCTCGGGCAAACAAGCGCTCCGCATCCCGCTGACGCGACAGCGAAACTTGATGCCACGACCCGCCAGCGTGTGCTCGACCAGATCATTGCCAACCTGAAGCATTATTACTTCGATAGAGACGTTGCGCAGAAAACAGCGGATGCTATGCTGGCGCACGAGAACAGCGGCAGCTACAACCCCGTCACGGAAGCCCCAGCTTTTGCCGCCCTGCTGACCAGGCAGTTGCGCGATGCAAGTCATGACATGCACCTGGAGGTGATCTACAGCCAGGAAAGATTGCCCGATCACCCCGGCGCCCCAAGCCCTGATTCTCTCGCAAGCTATCGAGAGGCGCTTGAGCAAAGCAATTGCTTCTTCGAAAAAGTCGAGATTATGCCCCGCAGCATCGGCTATTTCAAGCTCGATTCGTTTCCCGACGCATCCATATGCGGTCGAAAGGCAGCGGCGGCGATGGCCACTTTGAACAGTGCAGACGCCATCGTCTTCGATCTGCGGGACAATGGCGGCGGCTATCAAAACATGGTCTCACTGATTGCCAGCTACCTCTTCGACCATCCGGAATACATATACAGTCCCAGAGATGCTCCGACTGAGGAGTCGTGGACGCGATCTCCTGTTCCCGGAAACAGGCTGGCAGACAAGCCCGTTTACATCCTGACCTCGCGATCGACCTGGTCCGCCGCAGAGTGTTTCAGCTACGACCTGAAGATGCTGAAGCGAGCCACGCTGGTAGGTGAGACGACCCGCAGCGGAGCCCATGCAGGCGTCTTTCATCGCATTGACGATAATTTTGGAATGGGCATTCCAGAAGTGAGAGCGATCAATCCCTACGGAAAATCCGACTGGGAGGGGATAGGCGTGGAGCCGGATGTAGAAGTAGGGGGCGCCGATGCACTTCAAGTGGCCGTGAACTTGGCAGAAAGCAAGGTGCGCAATAAGTAGGGTGTGAATCTCATACGTAGCCGCTGGCTGGGCTAATTCGATAGATCCAATCCGCAGTCTGCGCTGGCGTAGCAGGGTGAGCGACGGCGCCAATGATCGCGTCGACCAAGTGTCGGTCTGGCGATTTCGAGCAGGTCGGATCGGTAGCGCGCGCATCGCCTGTCAAAAGCATCGCCTGACACCGGCACCCGCCAAAATCGACCTCTTTGCGCTCGCATGAGCGGCATGGCTCTTGCATCCATGCATCGCCGCGGAATTTCTGAAAGACATCTGACTCTTCCCAGATCGAGCGCAAAGAATGTTGCTGAACGTTTTGAAACTCCAGGCCGGGTATAACTCCGGCCGCATGGCAAGGCATAACGCGCCCGCCGGGGTCAATCAGCATCAGCCCTTGTCCCCATCCATTCATGCATGCCTTCGGATATTTGGCGTAATAATCCGGCGCCACAAAATCGATCCGCATCGTTCCTTTCAGCCGTTCGCGTGCGGCAGCCACGACAGCGACCGAATTATCAAGCTGCGCCCTCGTCGGCAGCAGCCGTTCGCGATTCTCAAAGGCCCATCCGTAGTACTGAACATGGGCAATCTCAAGCTTATCGGCGCGAAGCTTCTCAGCCAGTGCGATCATCTCTTCCAGGCGATCGAGATTGTTGCGATGAACAACCATGTTCACCGTGAACGCCAGTCGATGCTGGCGGATTCGCTCCGCAACTTCCAGCTTGATCGCGTGCGCCCGCGTTCCTGCGATCAGATTCGCGGTGTCCTCCTGGCTGTCTTGAAAGCTGAGCTGTATATGGTCCAGGCCGGCTTCCACCAGCGATTCCAATCGCTCTGGTGTCAGTCCTAAACCGGAAGTGATCAGATTCACGTAGAGCCCGGCTTCGCGCGCCGCCGACACGAGTTCCTCCGTGTCTTTGCGAGCCAGCGGCTCACCTCCGGTCAAATGCAGATGCCAGCAGCCAAGCGCCGCGGCCTCTGCAATCACGCGCTTCCAGGTCTCCGTAGAGAGCTCGGCCTTGGTCATTTCGAGCGGGTTCGAGCAATAGACGCAATGCAGGGGGCAGCGATAGGTGATCTCGGCGATCAGCGCTTTGGGAGGGGGAATCACAGCAGCTCGATTGCTCCTCTCTCTTGCAGGCGCCCAAGAAACTCCGTCACCTGGGCGGCAATCAACGAACCTTCAACCGATGGAAATTCTCGAGCCAGCTCCGACGTAATTTCATCGATGCTGCGCCGACCGTCGCACAGTTCAAGAATTCTCCTTGATGGTCCATGGAGCTTAAGCGCACCCTCCGGAATCAGCAACAGCGAATCCGGGCTCGATGCAGACGACAGACGGCATCCCGGGCGTAAAGCCGGCCGGCTGGCGCTCGATAGGGTGTTCATGCGCTCTCCATCTGAAAAGCCCCAGGCGGAGGCCATCCGGGGTTCACATACGAGTAATACAACGCGTCCAGCTGCGCCCAGAGGATCGAGCATTTATCGGCCAGAGCGGTAATCGCGCGCTCCTGGTCTTGGCGCGTGTGCGCGTGCTTGACCACCCAATCGAATGCGAATGCCGCGTCCTCTGGGGCTTGCGAAAGCCGCGCGGTGAAGTAGGCGAGGCCCGATTCAAGCCATGGATAATGCTCGCGCAGCCTATCGATCCGCAACGAGATCAGATCGCGGGAAAACATTTCGGTGAGCGATGAAGCAACCCCCTCAAGATGGCTTCGCTGGCTTACGAGTTGAAGATATGCATCCACCGCGTAGCGAACGCCCGGCAGAACCTCGTGCGTGGAAACAACCCGTTCCGCGCGCAAGCCCGTCGCCTCCGCCAGTTTGATCCATTTCTCAATTCCACCGGGCTTGCCGTCCACTCCGTCGTGATCCACAATTCTCTTTCGCCACGCGCGCCGGAAATCAGGGTCATTGGTGCGCGAGAGAATGATCGCATCCTTCACCGGAATCTGGCTCTGGTAGTAATAGCGATTCAAAGCCCAGGCCTGAAGCTGTCCGCGCGTCAGTTTGCCGGAATGCATCAACAGATGAAATGGGTGCTGATGATGGTAACGCTCATGTCCAATGGACACGAGGCGCGCGCGCAATTCGTCGGCGCTCAGAAGCGTATTGCTCGACTCCGCAATCACAGTTGAATCTCCATTCCGTCCGCCGCCAACTCCCACCCGGCATCCAGCACGCGCCGGTGCTCGGCGCTCGATTCGTCCAGCATAGGGTTGGTGTTGTTGATATGGATGAATATTTTACGCGGCCGTTTTAAAGAGGAGAGCGACTCAAGTGTTCCTTCCGCATCGCCTACCGGCAGGTGGCCCATATCGCGGGCAGTTTTTCCCTCGCCCTGAATGCGAATCAATTCGTCGTCCGACCAGAATGTGCCGTCAAAGAAAAGGACGTCAGATTCTTCGAAGCGTTCCAGCAAATCGGCGGTGATGGACAGGACTCCGGGAAAGAATGCGAGCCGTTTTCCCTTGTGCTCAATGAAGAGGCCAATCACCGCTTCAGCGCTTTGCAGAGCGCTCGCCCTTGGCGAAGCGACATGTCCCGGGAAGCTCCCATAAGTCGCGATCGGCGTACATCGAATCCCCGTTGGGAGTCCTGCGATTGAATCTAGCGAAAAAGGATCTTCGGGAGTTGTGTCGTGCCAGCGCACCTGATCCGCCTGGCGGCGCAAAACGCCAAACACGGAATTGTCTTCCACCAGAAGCTTCCGAACTGCGGCGGTAGCGTAGACGTTCAGCGGCTGCGACTCGCGCAGCAGGAGCAAGCCAAGCGCGGCGTCTAATTCCGCACAAGTAAGAACGACGCCGTGAATCGGCGTATCGCGTGGAGAGTTGGAACCAGGGTGAAGCGGGGAGAATGCCTCGATCTGGTAGCGCAAGTCTGGACTGGCATTGACGAGAAACCACATCAACCCATCTGCGCTTACGGCGAGCTGGGTCTGCGACCTTGCCGTTCCGGAAAATTCCCTTTTACGAAGCCTGTTGCAGTTTTGGCAGGAGCAGTTCCATTGCGGAAAACCTCCCCCCGCCGCAGTGCCCAGAACTCTGACCAACATCCCCTACAGTTCAGGATTGCAATAGGAATTGATCTCGCAGCTGACGGATACTTCTTCGAAT
>JBEKVS010000322.1:0-6747 GCA_049513795.1 Occallatibacter sp.
ATCAGCGAAAGCATGCCGAAGAGGCTGGAGAGCTGGGCCACGAGACGCTCCTGATCGAAGTTGCCGGCCACTTGCGCGTCGACCGTGCGCAGGTCCTCAACGGTAAGATTGGGATCGACATCCGCCAGGGTGCGACGGATGAGCGTGTCGGCATTGGGCTGCGGCGTTCTGAAGCTCAGCACCATGGCGTTCATGAACATCGATTCCGTTTCGCCGGAGATCATGTCGGGCTCTTTGTAGGCTGTGTAGAACTGCGTAATCGGCCGCAGGTAGACGGGGCGGATCTCGCTGCGCGGGTTGTTCATCTTGAAATCGCGAAAGACGCCGACAATCTCCCATCCTCCCGAGTATTGCGGCATGTCAATACCGAAGTGCTGGCCGATCGGATTCACCTTGGGAAAGAAGCGCTTGACGAAGGTCTCGTTGACCAGCACTACCTGCGGCGATGTGGCCGTGTCCTGCGCATTGAATCCGCGGCCGCGGACGATAGGCACGCCGATGGAATCGAGGAATTGATTACTGACACGATCCCACGTCGATCCGCACTTGTCGCCGGGTCGAGGCGCGGGATGGCCCTGCTGGATGACGCACTCACCCCAGTTGTCACCCTCGAGCGGACTGTAGATCGCCATGCCTACGCTGGTCACCCCAGGCAGCGCCGAAAAGCGGTCTTCCATCAGGCGATAGAGCCCGGGCAGCCGGTCGAACGTATAGCCAGCGCCGGCTGGATCGAAATGCAGCACGTAGCGGTTGGCGGTGGCGATGCCGAAGTCCTGATGCTCCAGCTTGATCAAGGTCTTGGTCATCAGAATTGCGCCGGCCAGCAGCACCAGCGAAAGCGCCGCTTGAAAGATGACCAGGGCTTTTTGAGGAAGCGAGGAGCGGTCGCGCGTGGAGCGGTTGGCCCCGCGCAACGCCTCGGCCGGCTGGGCATGCGACGACAGCCACGCGGGCGCGGTGCCGAATAAGACGCCGGTGATCAGCGAAACCAGAAACGCAAACCCCAATACCTCGAGCGAAGGGCTGGCATGGATGGGCAGATTGCGCGCATCGGGAAACGCTCCTGCAAGAATCGCGCCCGTTGCTAGGTAGGCGACCGCCAAACCGGCCAGGCCGCCGATGCAGCTCAAAAGCACGCTCTCGGTAAGAATCTGCCGCGTGAGGCGATTACGCCCCGCTCCCAGCGCCATGCGCAGCGCGATGTCGGAGCGGCGAGCGGTGCTGCGGGCGAGCAGCAGATTGGCGATGTTGGCGCAGGCGATCAGCAGCACCACGGAAGAGAGAATCATCAGCATCGTCAGGCCTTTGCCCGTTTGCTGCTGCAGATTCTGAATGCCCCCGCCGCCCGGCGAAATCACCACATGCATTTTGGGAATGAGCGTAGAGCCGCCGTTGGCATTGAGAGTCGGCTGCTTATACAGCCATTGGCGTAGAAGCGAGGTGATCTTGACTTGCAGCGCGGGTATGTTCGTCCCTTGACGGACGCGCCCGAGCGCATAGAGCCAGTGAGAGTCCGGGTGCAGCAGGAAAGAGCTCGCGCCGTCGACATATACGGCTTCGTTCAGCGGCAGCCACAAATCGGGCGGCGTGTCTCTGACGCGGTCGCCAAAGAAGCCGGGAGGCGCGACGCCGATCACGGTAAACGGCTTGGCCTGCGCGTAGATGGTGGAACCGATGATGCTGGGGTCGGACGCGAAGTCGCCCTGCCAGGCCTGATAGCTGAGCACCACCGTCGGCGCCGCTCCCTGCGCGTCGTCGGCGTCGGAGAAGACGCGGCCTGCATAAGGGCCAATGCCGAGCGCTGAGAAATAATTGCCGGAGACATATTCAGCCGCGAGAGGTTTTGCCGTCTCGTGGCCGCGGCGCACGGTGAAGCGCGATCCACCCGATTGCACGCCGGCCAGTTGCTCAAACTCCGGCGAGTTGCTGCGCAGATAGTGATAGAGGTCGTAGGAGAAGATGGAGAAGTCGCCGGTATCGCCGGCGTCGCCGGGGAACCCGCCTTCCACGCAGCACTCGTCGTTGTCGCCGATGCGGTAGAGGCGCGACGGATCGGCGACGGGAAGCGACCGCAACAGGATTCCCTGCACCAGCGTGAAGATGGCCGTGTTGGCGCCGATGCCGAGCGCCAGCGTGATGACGGCGGTCAGCGTGAAGCCCGGCGACTTGCGCAACTGGCGCAGCGCGTAGCGAATGTCCTGGAATAAATGAGTCATGGCATTGTTCTCCATTGGCTTACTGCCTGACTACTCGGTTCTGAGCGCCTGCATGGGGTCAGTCGAAGCTGCGCGGGCGGCGGGAATCAGCGCGGCCAGCAGGCCCGCGGCCATGAGTACCAAGGCAAGAAGCAGAAAACCACCAGCCTCTTTTTGCGCTTCGAAATAAATGACCATGCCGATCAGCTTGCGCACCGCGAAGGTGAGCACAAGCCCGGCAGCCGTGCCACCGGCAAGCATCCAGGCCACGCGGCGAAGCACCATGGACAGAATGCGACTGCGCGTGGCTCCCAGGGCCATGCGTACGCCAATATCGCGCCTGGCCAGCTCCACTTCATGGCTGACCAATCCATAGAGGCCAACCAACGCCAATGCCAGCGCGAGTGAGGCGAAGATGGTGAAGAGCCAGCTCTCCATGCGCTCGAAGACCAGCGTCTCGGAAACGACCTCGTCCATGGTCAGCGGCGTTTTGAATGGGACAGTCGGATCGATATCGTGGATCGCGCTGTGCAAAGCGGAAACGATGTTCATGGGATCGCCATCGACGCGGACCACCAGAGACATGCTGCTCATGTTATCGGCGCGCTGGGCTACCGGAACCGCATCGATCAGCCAGTCGCGCTCCGCCAGCGGCGGGTCATAAATGTCTTGCCGCACGTTGCCGGTCACGCCCACGATGTGCGTCCAGTTCGCTTCTTTATCGGCGTCGTCCATGCGCTGGCCCACAGCATCCGGGCCATTGGGAAGAAACTTACTCTGGAAGCGCTCATTCACCACCACGGCGGAGGAAGGATTCTCCGGCCGGTCGAGACCGGGCGACAACATGCGTCCGCGGCGAAGCGGTATCCCGAATACGTCGAAGTAGCCCAGGCTCACCATGCGGCCTTCGGCCAGCATCTCCTGGTTGGGCGGGTAAGGCGGCTGGCCGGCGATGTGAATGTCGGAGTTCGAGCCCCAGCTCTGGATGGGCAGGAGGTTGATGACGCCGACGGCGCGAACGCTAGGAATCTGCGCCACACGATTGAAGAGCGGCTGGTAGAAGTCGGCGATTTCGTCGCGGCCCTGGTAGCGGCCCGGCGAGAGATTGATGTCCGCCGCGAGGATGTGCGCAGGATCGAATCCGAGATCGGCGTGGCGATAGCGCGCCACCATGCGGACCAGCATCCCGGACACAACCAGCAGCACCAGCGTGAGCGCCACCTGGGTAATCACGAATGCGGCGCGCAAGCGGTGTTGTCCGCGCTCAGTGCCCGCGGAGCCGCCGGCCTTGAGGGCGCTATTGGGATTGACGTGGGCCATGCGCAGCGCGGGATAGAGCGAGGCTGCCAGGCTGGCGGCAACGGCAGCGGCGATGGCAGCGGCAAGCACGGTCCAGTTCATCTGGATCTCCGCGCCGCGCGCCAGCGCGTGAATCAGGAAGGCGCGCATCAGATTGAGCATCGCCCAGGCCAGAATCACTCCGCCGGCTGCGCCAAGCGCGGCCAGCAGCAAGCCTTCCGTGAGTACCTGGGAAACCAGGCGGGCGCGTCCCGCGCCGACGGCGGCGCGCATAGCCATCTCGCGCTGACGTTTCACTCCTTGCGCAAGCAGGAGCCCGGCCACATTCACGCAGCCGATGGCGAGCACGGCAAGCACGGCGCCAAGCAGGGTCCACAGCGGGCCTTTGGTGCGCGTGTTCGTGCTTTGCGCAAGCAGCGTGAGGTGCACGGTGCGGCCCTCGTCGGTGGGAAACGATTTTCCCAGGTTGGTGAAGACACGCGACAGATCGGCCTGCGCCTGCTCGAGAGTCACGCCGTCTTTGAGCCGCGCAACGGTGCGCAGCCAATGATTGCCGCGTCCGTTCATCCAGGGTCTGTCGAGATGCATGGGTGTGTAGATGGCGTTGCGGATGCTCAGTGGGAATCGAAAGCCGGCGGGCATGACGCCGATGACGGTGAATGTGCGGCCATCCAGTTTGACCGCGCGGTTCAATATCTCGCGGTCGCCGTTGAAATAGGTTTGCCAGGTGTCGTAGCCCAGCACCACGATGTCGTTCTTTCCCGCCTGTTCCTCGCCGGGCAAAAATGTACGGCCCAGCAGCGGTTGAACGCCGAAAACCCGAAAGAAGTTATCCGTGGAGCGAACTGCATCAAGCAAGACTGGCCCGCTGGATGGCGTTTCTACCGTGTAGGTGAAGTAGTCAGCATAGCCGGCCAGAGCCGCGAAGGCCGTTGCCTGCGCGCGTTCGTCCACATAACTCGGCCACGAGGCCGGCTGCCCGTAACCGCTGCGACTCTTGCTCTCAATGGAGAGAATCTTGTCCGGATTCGCAAACGGCAGCGGGCGCAGAATTACCGCGTCGATCACGCAGAAGACAGCGGTAGCGACGCCCACGCTGAGGGCCAGAGTAAGCACGACCGTGACGGCAAAGCCGGGAGCGCGCCTAAGCTGCCGCAACGCGAAGCGCAGATCCTGA
Organism: Occallatibacter sp.; assembly: GCA_049513795.1. Lineage (GTDB taxonomy): Bacteria > Acidobacteriota > Terriglobia > Terriglobales > Acidobacteriaceae > Telmatobacter. The sequence continues at coordinate 4,672 of JBEKVS010000322.1, forward strand.
AAGAGCATCGTGATTCTCCTATTCCGTTCTGAGCGCCTGCATGGGGTCAATCGAACCGGCGCGGGCGGCTGGAATGAGCGCCGCCAGCAGACCGGCGACAATGAGCACGAATGCGACCAGCAGAAATCCACCCGCTTCTTTCTGCGCCTCGAAGTAGATCACCATGCCACTGAGTTTGCGTGCCACGAGGGTGCGACCCAGGCCGGCTGCGGTGCCGCCGGCAAGCATCCAGGCTACGCGCCGGAGAACCATGGACAGGATGCGATTGCGCGTCGCGCCAAGGGCCATGCGTACGCCGATATCGCGCGTAGCCTGCTCCACTTCGTGACTCACCAGGCCGTAGAGTCCAACCAGGGCGAGGGCCAGCGCCAGCGCGGCGAAGATGCCGAAGAGCCAGCTTTCCATGCGCTCCAGGACCAGGGTCTCGGAGACAACTTCATTCATCGTGCGCGGCTCGTCGAACGGAACCGTCGGGTCGAGATCGTGGACGATCGAACGCACCGCGGAAGTCACCTGGCTGGGATCGCCCGTGGTGCGCACAACCAGATACATGGTGGCCATCAAATCGGCTTTGTACTGCGTGGGGATCTCGTCCATGAGCCAATCGCGCTCCGGCATGGGCGGCTCGTAGAGGCTCTGGCGCACATTGCCGGTAACTCCGACGATCCGTGTCCACTCCGCCTCTTTCACGTTGTCGTCGATGCGCTGCACGGTGGGATCGAGGCCGGACGGAATGAACTTGCTCACAAACGCGTCGTTCACCAGCACCGTCGCTCCCGGATTCTCCGGCCGGTCAAGACTCTGCGAAAGCCAGCGTCCGCGATGCAGCGGAACACCCATCACATCGAAGTATCCCTTCGAAACAAAGCGGCTCTCGGCAAGCATCACCGCGTTGGGCGAGTTCGGCGGTTGCCCGGCGATGTGAATATATCCGTTGTCGCCGTAGCTCGCGATGGGCAAGTCATTGATCAGGCCCGCGGCCTTGACGCCGGGAAGATGGCTCACTCTCTCTTCCAGCGGACCATAAAACGCCTGGGCCATATCGCGCCCTTGATATCGTGCCTTGGAAAGACCGATCTTGACGGAAAGCAACTGCGATGGATTGAACCCCAGGTCGGCGTCGCGATAGCGCGTGACCTGGCGCATGAGCAGACCCGACACAGCCAGAAGAACCAGCGTGAGCGCAACCTGCGCGACGACAAAACCGGAACGCAAGCGGCCTTGCGAGCGCTGTGTACCGGCGTTACCACCGGACTTCAGCGCACGATTAGGGTCGATACCCGAGAGGCGCAGCGCGGGATAGAGCGACGCCGCTAGACTGGTCGCGACCGCAATCGCGATGGCTGCGCCGAGAACCGCCCAGTTCATGTGGATATCGGCTCCACGCTCCAATGCTTTCGTCAGGGAAGCGCTCATTCCTTTCAGGAGCGCTGAAGCCAGCAGCACGCCGCCGGCGGCGCCAAAGATTGCCAGCATCAGACCTTCTGTGATCACCTGGCCGAAGAGCCGTCGCCGTCCCGCGCCGATGGCCACGCGCATGGCCATCTCGCGCTCACGCTTGACCCCACGAGCCAGAAGCAGGCCGGCAACGTTGACGCAACCAATCGCGAGCACGGCCAACACGGCAAAAAGCAGCGTGGATAGAGGTCCCTTCGTCTTGCTGGCCACGCGATCCGCCAGCGGTGTCAACTGCACGGTCTCGCCGGAATCTGTTTCGGGGTGAGCCTTGGCAAGGTCGGCGAACACATGCGTCAGGTCGGCGTGCGCCTGCTCGATGGTCACACCGTCCTTCAGGCTGCCAACCGTGCGCAGCCAATTCGCGCCCCGGTTCTGCATCCATTCATCGGTAATGAGATGAGGTGTGTAGACAGCGTTGTGCAGGTTCAGCGGATAGCGGAAGCCGGCAGGCATAACACCAACGATTGCAGATGTGCGGCCATCGAGCTTGACCGTTTTGCCGATGACTTCCCGGTCTCCCGCAAAGTATTTTTGCCACGCGTCATAACTCAGAACAGCAATATCGTTCTTGCCGTCCTGCTCTTCGCCGGGCAGGAAGGTGCGGCCCAGAAGCGGCTG
>JBEKVS010000323.1:0-8511 GCA_049513795.1 Occallatibacter sp.
TGAATCCGTTCAGAACCACCTGATGCATATGGGCTTTGTTCCCGATGCCGAAGTGACCGCTCTGCGCCGCGCCCCGGCCGGCGACCCCACCGTGTATCGCATTGACGGCATGGAGATTGCCCTGCGCCACGAGACCGCGGAAGCTATCCGTGTTCGCAAGACTGAAACAGCATCGGAAAACCACGCAGGAATGCGCGTTGCCGGAGGCATGGCCGTGGGACAACTCCGCGAGGCTTCTAGATGAGCAGTTGCTGCGTGCCACCGCCCTTTGAGCCATCGAAGGCTCAGCCGCCTGCTGGCGCGCTCCGGACAGTGGTGCTCATCGGACCGCCGAACTCGGGCAAGTCCACTCTTTTCAATCGCCTTACAGGCCTGCGCCAGAAGGTCGCCAACTATCCCGGAGTTACCGTCGAGCAGCGCATGGGCCTCATGGCCGGCGTGGGACGCGACGACCTCACCTTGATCGATTTGCCGGGCATCTACTCGCTGACGCCCTATTCTGAAGATGCCCGGGTTTCAATCGACGTGCTGCGCGGCAGAATGCCTGGCACCCCCAAGCCGGACGCTGTCCTTCTGGTTCTTGACTCCCTCCACCTGACCCGCCAACTGATGCTCGCCGCGCCAGTGCTCTCGCTTGGGCTGCCGACCCTGATTCTGCTCAACATGAGCGATCTGATGAAATCGCGCAACGGGAGTGTGGACACTCTCCAGCTGGCCAGAGAACTGTGTGCCCCGGTTGCCCAGATCAGTGCCTCGCATGGGACTGGCCTGGACAAGGTGGCCCTGTTCCTGAACCAGCCCGGAAATGGAGCAGCCGCCAAGCCGCTGACGTTGCCCGTATTAGGCAACGCCGCCAGCACCCACTCCTGGGCAGCGCAGGTGAGCCGCCGCACCGGCTACCGGGCGCCGCTTTCCGTCGAAGGCACGCGCAAGATTGACAACATCCTGCTCCATCGCATTTGGGGGCCGTTGCTCTTCCTGGCTGTCGTCATCGGCGTCTTCGAAGTGGTCTTCTCCATTGGCCAGCCGCTCTCGAACGGCTTCGGCGACATCCTCGCACGCATCGGTGAATTTGTCCGCCCGCTATTACCCGCTGGATGGCTCCAATCCCTGCTGCTCGACGGCGCCTGGAAGGGCGTCTCGTCCGTTCTCGTCTTCCTCCCGCAAATCCTCTTGCTGTTTCTTTTTATTGGAATCCTGGAAGACTCCGGCTACCTGGCTCGAGCCGCTCTCATCGCCGATCGTGTCATGCGCACAACTGGGTTGAACGGCAAAGCCTTCATCCCGCTGCTCTCGGCCTATGCCTGCGCCGTCCCCGCTATCATGGCCACGCGCACCATCGAGAACAAACGCGACCGCATGGCGACCATTCTGGTCACGCCCTTCATGACCTGCTCGGCGCGGCTGCCGGTCTACATGCTGCTGATCGCCGCGTTCATTCCCCCAACCGTTTACCTGCATGGATTTCTCGGGTTGCAGACCATCGTGATGCTCAGCCTGTATGTGGCTGGCTTCGCCGGCGCCATGACCACCGCCTGGCTGCTCAAGAGTTCGATCCTCAAGTCCAGCGAGACGCCGTTCATCCTCGAGCTTCCGCAGTACCGCATGCCCACCTTGCGCTCGATCGGCATGCGTCTGATGGACCGCGCGGGCGTCTTCCTTCGCCAGGCCGGGACTGTCATCCTCTGCGTGACGCTCGCTTTGTGGGTGCTGGCTCACCTGCCCGTTGTGCACACAGCTTCCGGCGTTTACTCGGCGCCCGATCTGGCCAACAGCGTCATCGGCCGGCTGGGCCACTTCATTGAGCCGGCTATTGCCCCACTCGGTTTCAACTGGAAGATCGGCATAGGCCTGCTCTCGAGCGTATTGGCTCGCGAAGTCATGGTCTCGACCATGGGTACGCTCTACGGCGCCGACCCGGCTACCCAGGCCATGCATCTGCAAACTGCCCTGCACCACGACATGACTCTGGGCGGCGCATTGGCTTTGATGATCTTCTTCGCCTTCGCCATGCAGTGCACCTCGACGATGGCGGTGGTTCGCCGCGAGACCAACAGCTGGAAGTGGCCGGCAGTTCAGTTCCTCTACATGCTGGCGCTGGCGTGGGGCGCGGCGTTTGTGGTCAACCACGTCGTTATGGCCATCTTCGGATAATCGAAGCACCGCACAGGCCCACCGATCTACCCATTTGACGAGCTACCGCTCCGCCGCTATCATCGCCTTTCCCCGATATTTCCGCGCACGCCTTGGTCACGAAAAACATGCGCGAACCCACACTGCAGGAGCCCTACGATGCATTCACTGCGAATCTCATGCTGCTTTTGCTTTGTGGCCTTCGCTTCGCTTCTGGCCGCACAAACGCCCCCAACCGCCTACACCATCACCCAAGGTCTCCAGGGCGGCGAAAACGGCACGATGACCATTTATCGCAACGGCTCTGCTGTGCTGATGGAGTATCGCCATGCCGCCAAACCGGACGGCACGCCAGCCAGCCACTCCCTGAGCTTTTACGATCTGAAAGCGGGCGTCTCCCACTCCTGGGATCCTTCCATCACCCCACCGTCGTGCAGCGCCGGCACCTTCTCCGGAGACTGGGGCGACCCCTTCGCATCCACCAAAGAGCTCACCGACGCCATCGCCAAGGGCGATCTGAAGGCTGCCGGCGCAGAGACTCTCAACGGAATCTCGACCAAGGTCCACGCAGGCACGACACAGGGAACCGACCTCAAAGCCTGGATCGACGAGAAGGACGGCCTTGTCGTCAAGCTGCAGTTCGGAGCGCTAGGCACTCCCGTGACCACCATGGTCGACATCCAAAAAGCTAGTTTCACAGCCCCCGCGGCTTCGCTCTTCGTCCTGCCCGCCTACTGCACCTCCGTCAAGCCCCCGCCGACGGCTGCCGAGCTTGTCGCCGCCGAGACCGGCGACAGCGCAGACAACTTCGTCAATGCGATCTACGGTCCCGGCTCCAAGGACTCCTGCTCCATCGTCATTCGCGTCGTAGCCGCCAAAACCATGGCTCCCGTCACGCGTAAATGGCAAGCTGCCATCGACACCACCTTCAAGATGGACAACCCGCCCCAATATGTGTTTGGCGTGGGGACAGACGGCACGTCTACCTTCGCCGGCGGCGGCATCCACGAGATCACCAGCCAGATCCACAACGATATGCTGCGCATCGAGAATCCGCCCGCCTACTTCAACTTCGCCATGAATGTCATCCAACCCAATCACGGCACAGGCAGCGGCATGATCTACCGCCAGTGTTTCGCTCCCGTCACCATGCTCTATTACGTGCTCAAAGATCCCAACGATGTGGGAGCGGGCGCCGACTGGCTCTACGCAAAATCGGGCAAGTACGCCGCCGTCCCAGCGCATTGAGATGAAGGCTATCTGGTGTGGACACACTCGGCTAAGATTGAGTCGTAGACGTTTGAAAAAGTGAAGCTCGACAAACTTGAAGAGGACGGTCAACGCCACGCTTAGCTTTCCATTCAAAGCGGCTCGGCAACTCGTCTGGTCGCTGCACGCGAGACCCTTGCGGGTTGTGGCCCGGCAAGTTCTGATCAGTGCGCCTCTGCTGACCCTCGCTACAAGTCTCTACGCACAACAGCCCCTGCCGCTCGATGAAGCCCGCAGTCGCGGACTCGTCCTCTTTCAGCAATCGGCCGTGACTGGCATGGTGCTGGTGGTGGTTCGCGGGCGCGAAGCCATGATTGAAAGCTATGGAGAAACCTATCCGGGCAGCGGCCAAAAGCCGGATGCCAACTCGCTCATCCGGCTTTGTTCCGTGACGAAAGTCTTTGCCGGCGACCTCCTGGTCCGGCTGGCCGCGGAAGGGAAAGTGAAACTCAACGATCCCTTGCAGCGCTACGCTCCCACCGGCAAAGTCGTACCTCAGGCTATGTCTGGCGAGCAGATCACGCTCCTCGCGCTGGCTACCCATACCGCCGGCCTGCCCCGCGAAGTCGCCGCATATCCCGCCAACACGCCGCACTTCACATTTCCCGATTTTGCTGCGCGATGGGCGTGGCTCCCTCGCCAAAAGCTGATCTTCCCTCCCGGTACCGCCGCGCTGTATTCGAATGTCGGCTTCGACTTGCTTGGCGATGCACTCGCTTCGGCGTCCGCCAAGAGCTATGCCCACCTGCTACACACTACTCTTCTTGAGCCGCTAGGCATGTGGGACACCACGCTCTTCCCCTCGAACAGCCAATGCGCACGACTGTTGCGTCCCACCAGCGACCAGGGGCTCTGCACCGAAACCCAGGCCTCGGGAGCCAGCGGCGGCCTCTATTCCACAGATGCCGACATGGTCAAGCTCCTCCAGTACCTGCTGCGTATCCCCACATCTCCCATTCAACCAGCAGGAGCTCTCGACCTCTACCTGCGTCCGCAGCAACTCAAGTCAATGCAAGGCCTCAGCCATGCCGGCGATGCAACCGGCATCGGCCTGGGATGGGTTCAAATCGGTGCCCCTGACAGCCCTTCCGCCATCATGGAGAAGACCGGAAGCGGCGCCGGATTCACCACTTACCTGGCCTTGAGCCCCCAGCGCCAAACCGGCATCTTTGTCGCCGTCACCGACGGCCATGGCGAAGCGCAGGTCGATCTCTTCCACGAATCGAATAACCTCCTCGCAGCCCTGGCCAACGTTTCGCCGCTTCCGCCCAAAGTGCGCCCAACGCCCGCGCCAAAGCATCATCCAAAACGTCACCGCGCGGTGCAATCGCCCCAGCACGCAAGCTCACTACCGTTCACCCCTCCCCAGCCGAACCTCAAGCACGGCGGCGACCCCGAACGGATGCTGCCCGTAATATGGCAGCAGCCTCTCCGGCACGCCGTAGCTCGTGAACTGCGCGCCCAGTTCCGCTGAGCCGTCGTGCCATCCCCACACACGGTGTGCATAGCCTCCCGTATAGGCCTGCACCCGTCCCACCACGCTCTCGACCGGGGGCGCCAGCGCTCCCAGCAGATCCGTGGTGCGATCGGCATTCTCGATTCGCGTCCAGATCGTCTGCCGTTGTTGCGGCCGCAATGCCGCTTCAAACAGATAGCCGTTGGCATCAATCGGCGTCCCGCTGGTGTGATTGCGTCCCCACACCGCAATGGCGTTCAACTCCCCCACGCTGGTCGCGTGGTGGTAGGCAACTGAAGCTGTCTGCCGCAGCACACCCTCGTTGGGGTGCGCAGCCTCCGGTGAGTGCAAATGTCCCAGCGAATACTGGGCGCTCCAGTCCTTACCCGGCACAACCGAGAGCCGCGCCGACCACGTGTCCATCGCCCCCACCTCGATGGTCCATCGATTCTCGCCCGGCTCACGGCCATGGAATCCACTAGACTCGACGCGCACTCCACGCTGCCGTTCGACCCAGGCCACGCCGCCCGTCACCACCTCGTCGGCAATGTGCGTCGAATCCTGCAGATGGTGTCCCAGTGGCGCCAGCGGATCGTCTCCGATCGATGCCCGATGCGGAAACGCCTCCGGACCCAGCGCCGGATCGCCCACCGGAGCCGCGTAAAGGCTCAAAATCCCATGCGACCCCACCCTGCGGTCATACAGCGCAGCCAGTTCCATGAACAGATTGTGCGGATGCTGACCGTCCACAATCGGCTTGCCGTAGGCCGTCTCGCCCTCCTGAAAGAGCTCGGGGTAAAATCGCCCTGTAATGGTCGCCGGCTCCAGGCTGAGCATGGCGCGCAGCGTAATTTCACTTCTGCCGTAGCTGCGCTGGGCCATGGGCATCACCCAATTCACCGAGAAGAACTTGTCATGCCCGCGCGGGCCGGTCTGCTGCTGCTCCACAGCCGAACCTTCGCCGTGCAGCATCAGCATCCATCCGCTTGGCCGCATCCGCATCAGCATCGGCGCCGCGCCCGAAGCCGGCTCCAGATCTGTCCCCGAACCCGTGTGTCGCAGGATGTCTTCGCTCAACGACGCCGCCGGCCCACCCATATTCATCTGCGCCCGCGCAACAGGCACACCAATCCCTATGCAAACAGCAAGAATCCAGCGAAACACAGCATCCTCCAGGGAATTTGCACGCACAAAAGCATCGCAGCTCTTCCCGAGCCGCGCAGTTCAATGCGCAATCTGAAGAATCAGGTTCGAAGAACGATAGAAGGAGCGTGCAAGCTCGGCGTTCGCTGGACCACGCTCGCAACGCCAGTCCAGCTTTGCGCTTCGAGATGCGCGGGGGTAACTCGCGTGAGCACGCCGGCAGGGGCGGCAAACTCCCGCCGCGCCTCCGCCGGCAGAGCGCTGGAACCGGCACTGCCGCCGCAGCAATCCGCCTGCATCCTGGCCATCGGCTGGCAGCAACTGTGCTGGCTGTCTGGCTTGCAGCACGGGCGCGCGGCCATGCAAGGAGGAACTCCGCTCCCTGCCAGCACCACCATTAACAAAAGCATCCACGCGCGCCGCATGGGGCCATTATAGGCGGAAGAACCCTCATGTATGAGAAACTGGAAGAGCCGAAGTTCTCCGGGCGCGCTGGGGTGCCCCATGTCTCGCTTTTGAGATATGGGCAAGCACTCGCGCTCCATCCACCAGTCAACTTAGCCACATACGGCCGGCGCAGCCGATAGCAAACTGCGGCCCACAATTAGGAACCAGAAAAAGCATGCTCAGTGTCTCCAACGTCTCCATGCGCTACGGCTCGAAGATCCTCTTTGAAGACGTCAGCGTCAGCTTTGTCTCCGGCCGCCGCTACGGCCTCACGGCGAACTCGACGCGCAGAAAGGCAACGTCGTCCGCCCGCGCAAGTTCGGAGTGTTGCGTCAGGACCAGTTCGCCTTCGATGCCTATCGCGTCATCGACACCGTGATCATGGGCAACAAGCCGCTCTGGGCCGCTCTCGAAGAGCGCGACCGCATCTACGAGAAGCCCGAGATGACCGACGAAGACGGCATGCGCCTCGGCGAGCTCGAAGGCGTTATCGGCGACGAGGACGGCTACACGGCCGAAGCCGACGCGGCCATTCTTTTGGATGGATTGGATATTCCCGAAGCCCTTCACGAGCGCAAGATGTCCGAGCTCCAGGGCGGCCAGAAGGTCCGCGTGCTGCTCGCCCAGGCGCTCTTCGGCAAACCGGAAGCATTGCTACTCGACGAGCCCACCAACTACCTCGATCTCGACTCCATCCACTGGCTGCAGGACTTCCTCGACAAATACGACGGCACGCTTCTCTGCATCTCCCACGATCGCCATTTCCTCAACAGCGTCACCACCCACACCGCCGACATCGATTACCAGACCATCATCGTCTACACCGGCGGCTACGACGACATGGTGATGGCCAAGACGCAGATCCGCTCCACGCTCGAATCGCAAAACGCGCAGCGTGAAAAGAAGATCTCCCAGCTCAACGACTTCATCGCCCGCTTCGCCGCCGGCACGCGCAGCTCGCAGGTCACCAGCCGCCGCAAAGAAGTGGAGCGCCTGCAAACCAACGAGCTAGCCCGCTCCAACATCCAGCGCCCGTTTATCAAGTTCGATCAGATTCGTCCCAGCGGCAAGCATGTGCTCGAGTTCAAGCACATCACCAAGCTCTACGACGACCACAAAGTCATCGACGGCTTCAGCGCCAACCTCCTGCGCGGTGAAAAAATCTGCCTCATGGGCCGCAACGGCGCTGGCAAAACCACCCTGCTCAAGAGCCTGCTGCATAACTATCCCGGCCTCGCCGACAAGGACTTCGAGTTAGACTCCGGCTCTGTCTTCTGGGGCCACGAAGCGCAGATCGGTTACTTCCCGCAAGACGTCGGCGCAACCATCGAGCACGGACTTACCGTCGCCGAGTGGCTGCACCGCTGGAACCCCGCCGCGCACATCGAAGAGATTCGGGGAATCTTAGGTCAGATGTTATTCAGCGGCGAAGAAGGCGCTAAGCCCACCAAAGCTCTAAGCGGCGGCGAGCAAGCCAGGTTAGCCTTCTGCAAGCGAGCCCACCAACCACTTGGACCTGGAAGCCATCAACGCGTTGAACATAGCCTTGCAGCGCTACGAAGGCACAGTCTTGTTAGTAACTCACGACCACGACCTGATCGACGAAGTAGCCACCAGGCTATGGAACTTCAGAGCGGATGGCATAGAAGACTTCCAAGGGCCTTACGCGGAGTGGAAGGGGAAGCACAACTAAACGAATTGTCTTCGCTATAGCTGGAATTTGTATTCTTGCCCCGCTCTCATCTTCCGGATAAGCTCTAGCAGATCGTCAGAATATTTGTGAGAGACAGACCTCTTTCCGGTTTTCGTTGCGCTGTGATAGCGATTGTCGCTCTTCTTGATATTTACCCCTTGCTCTCTTGTAAGCCTGTCTAGAAATGGTTGAACCTTTCCCCAATTGGCATTCTCGACTCCAGTAACCTTCTCCGCCAGGAGGGAGAGTGTGTACGGAAAGTCGGCTGAGTTAGAAGTCGGCCTACTAATGGTTGTTATGCCGAATAGCTTTGCGAAGGAGTCGCCGTCAGTGTTAACTGCCCGTTCGAGCATTTCGAAGTCTGCATCAA
>JBEKVS010000324.1:0-6714 GCA_049513795.1 Occallatibacter sp.
GAGGAACTGCGCAGCTTTATGGATGCATCCGTGGAAGAGAAGACGCGCGCGGGCATGCGACCCGATGAGGCCGCTCGCGCGGCGCGCGTGGAGATGGGCAGCACCAACGCGGTCAAGCATCGCGTCCGATCCACCGGTTGGGAGAGCGCAGCCGAAAATCTTTGGCAAGATCTTCGCTATAGCGTACGCGTGCTCGCCAAGAGTCCGGTGTTTACCCTGGTGGCCGTAGGATCGCTGGCGCTCGGCATCGGCGCCAACACCGCCATCTTCAGCCTCATGGACGTGATCATGCTGCGCTCGCTGCCGGTAGAAGAGCCGAGCCAGCTGGTTCTCTTCGGGCCGGGCAAAATGGTGGGCAGCACCGGTAGCCTCCCGGACCACAGTACGGAGCTGTTTTCCTATCCCTTCTTTCGCAGCTTCCGGGAGAAGAACGAAGTCTTTTCCGGCGTAGCGGCCATCGACAGCATCGAGTTCGGCTCGCACGGCGCAGTGGCAGGGGCGCAGAGCGAATTGTTGCGCGCCTCGCTGGTCTCGGGAACGTTTTTCTCCGTCCTCGGCGTAAACCCCGACCGCGGCCGCATGTTGACGGATGCCGATGACCAGACCCCCGGCGGAGGCGCAGTGGCCGTTGCCAGCTATGCCTGGTGGCAGCGCCACGGCAGCGACCCGGCAATCGTGGGCCGAGCCGTTCATATCGAAGGAACGGACTACACCATCGTCGGCATCGCTCCGCGCGATTTCTTTGGAATCACGGTGGGCGAATCGCCCGATTTCTGGATCCCTCTCTCGATGGAAAAAGAGATCTCACCCGGCTGGAACGGCCTGGGCGACAAGTGGTTCCAATCGCTCTACCTGGTGGCGCGCCTCAAGCCCGGCCTGAGCGCGGCGCAGGCCACGGCGAACACCAACCTGGTCTTCAAGCAGTATGTGCGCAGCGAGTACCTCGGCGCGTCTCCCTCGCAAAAGGATCTTGCCGACCTCCAACACGCGCGCATCGACCTGACTTCAGCAGCGCGGGGACTTTCGCGGCTGCGCGTCGAGTTCTCGTTATCCCTCGAAATTCTCACCGCCATCGCCGGCCTTGTCCTGCTCATCGCCTGCGCCAATCTGGCCAACCTGCTGCTGGCGCGTGGCGCAGCCCGCTCGCGGGAGTTCGCCATGCGCATGGCCATCGGCGCTACACGATCGCGCATCGTACGCCAGCTTCTCACCGAGAGTTTCCTGCTCGCGCTGCTCGGTGCTCTTCTTGGCGTTGCCGCCGCGTGGAACGCAAGCCATCTGCTGCTCATCTCGGCTTCAAACAATACGCAAGTGGCGGCGATGAACGTAAGTCCCAATCTGCGCGTGCTCGCCTTTACGCTTTCTCTTACAGTTTTTACCGCGCTTCTGTTCGGCATGACCCCCGCGCTGCGCGCCACCCGCCTCGACCTCACCGGATCGCTGAAGCAGGGGCGCGGCATTGCTTCTCCGTCTTCGCGCATCTCGCTGGCGCGCGTGCTTATCGTTGTGCAAATCGCGCTCTCGCTGGTTCTGCTTGCCGGCGCCAGCCTGTTCCTGCGCAGCCTGGTGAATTTGACCAAAGTCGATACCGGCTTCAACCGCCAAAACGTTCTCGTCTTTGCGTTGGACGAATACGCAGCAGGCCTGCCTCTCGATGCACGCCTGGTCAATCTTCAGCAGCAGATTGAAGAGCGCGTGCAAAGGGTGCCCGGCGTGCAAGCGGCCAGCTTTGCCATGTTCACTTTCAACCAGGGCGAGTGGTCCGACGACGTCACGGTGCAGGGAGTTCCGCGCACTCCGCAGAACAGTGACGATGTCCTGTACAACGTGGTTGGCAATGGCTTCTTTTCAACGATGGGCTTGCCCATTCTCGCTGGGCGCGGCTTCGATGCTACCGACAAGATCGATTCTCCCAAGGTGGCCATCATCAATCAGACCATGGCGCGCATGTTCTTTCCCGACAGCTCGCCGATTGGGCGGCACTTCGGTTTTGGCGACGATCCATCGCACAGCGGCGATATCGAAATTGTCGGCGTGGTGAAGAACGCCAAGTACGTCGCCTTACAGGAGAACTCCGAGGCCGCCGCCTACTTTCCCTATGCGCAGCGCGTACAGTATTTCGGCAACTTCGAGGTGCGTTATTCCGGCAGTGCCGGCCAGATTATTCCAGCGGTGCGACGCGCGATTGCTGAGGTCAATACGAATATTCCTGTTAGCAGCATCTCTACGCTCGCCGAACAGGTGGATGAATCCACAGCCAACCAAAGACTGATTGCGCGGCTCTCATCGTTCTTCGGTCTGCTGGCCGCATTTCTGGTCTGCATCGGCATCTACGGTTTGCTTTCATACGCCGTGGCGCGCCGCACCAGCGAGATCGGCGTCCGCATGGCGCTGGGCGCAAAACGGTCAGATGTTCTGTGGATTGTGCTGCGCGAAGTCCTGGCTCTGTCCGCAATTGGAACTGTCCTCGGCGTTCCGGCGGCTCTTGAAGGAAATCATCTCGTGGCCAAGCTGCTTTATGGTCTGAGTCCCGCAGATCCCGACAGTCTCTTGGCAGCAATTGCAATGCTGATCGTCGTCGCGATCGTGGCTGGATATTTGCCCGCGCGCAAGGCTTCCTTAGTCGAGCCAACCGTGGCCCTGCGCTGCGAATAAGGCATTCTTTGCGCGTCGTGCAAGGCCTGGGTGCCCCACCCTCGCCGCGTACTTGCAGTCGCGGCTAGGGTGGGATAGCACGAAATACCGATAGCGGAAGCAATGCTCCGATTGAGCATGGAGCGGAGGAGAAATTGATGGCGTGGCCTAAGAACCTTGCCAGCGGCTTGCGGGCGCTGATGAGCCGCTCGCCTGTGGAAGGTGAGTTGGACGAGGAACTGCGCGAGTTCCTCGATGCATCGACCGCGGACAAGACGCGCGCCGGCATGACGCCCAACCAGGCCGCCCGCGCCGCGCGTGTAGAAATGGGCAGCACCAACGCCGTGAAGCATCGCATCCGTTCCGCCGGGTGGGAGATCGCAGTCGAGAATCTTTTTCAGGACATTCGCTACAGTATCCGCAAGCTGGCCCTGAGTCCGGGGTTTACCCTGGTCGCCTTGCTGTCGCTGGCCCTCGGCATCGGGGCTAACACGGCAATCTTCACGCTGATCAATGGCCTGCTGCTCAAGCAACTGCCGGTGCGTGTGCCGCAGGAACTGGTCTCCTTTGGCGAGGCAAACGGCGCCGGAATCATCGGCGGCGATATTGGTGAAGACGACTTGTTCCCATATCGGTTTGCGCGGCAACTGGAAAATACCCCGGGGCCATTTCAGGGAATCTGTTCGTTCTCGAGCTTCACCCTCAAGCTGAGCGTGCGCAGGGGCGATCGTCAAACAGGCCCGGCGGCACAGGTGATGACGCACCTGGTCTCGGGAAACTACTTCGGCGTGCTAGGCGCTGAGATGGCGTTGGGCCGGCCGCTCGAGCCATCCGACGCCGACGCGCCGGGCCGCAATGCGATTGCGGTCGTGAGCGACCACTACTGGCGCCAGGCATTGGACGCCGATCCCGGGGCCATCGGCCGCACCATCACCATTAGCGGAACGCCCTTCACCATCGTCGGCGTGGCGAAGAAGGGTTTCTACGGAGTGAAGCTGCAGGAGGAAGCTCCGGATATCTGGGTTCCGCTCACCATGCAGAAAGAAGTGTTGACGCGGCCCTCGCTGCTCAACGAAGACGGGCTCTACTGGCTGCACCTGATTGGCCGGCGCGACGGCGCCCACGGCATGAGCCCAAGCGTGGGCCAGAACATGGGCCAGAACATGAATCAGGCGCAGCAGTGGGTGAACGCGCAGATGCAGCACTACGCCGCGGCTCGGGAAGGCGCAAACATCTCGCCTGCGCGACTCAAGGAGATTCAACACATCGGCGTCAAGCTGGTGTCGGCGCGAACGGGCATCTCTGGCCTGCGAATGGTTTACGGACAGTCGGTGCGCATTCTCATGGCGGTGGTGGTGCTGGTCTTGTTTGTGGCGTGCGCCAACCTGGCCAACTTTCTCCTGGCCAGGTCAGCCGCGCGGGAGCGGGAGATCTCCACCCGGCTTGCTCTCGGATCGGGACGCGGGCGCATCGTGCGCCAAGTCCTGCTGGAAGCCCTCATCCTGTCGCTCCCCGGCGGCGCGCTCGGCCTCGGCCTCGCGTTTGCCGCCACGCGCGTAATGCTTCACCTCGTGATTCCGGGCAACGGCAATACCTCGCTGAATGCGTGGCCGGATCTGCACGTGCTGGCTTTTGCCTTCGGCATTTCCGTGCTGACAGGCTTGTTCTTCGGCATCGCGCCGGCGTTGCGCGCCTCCTATTGCGAAGCAATTCCATTCTTGAGCGGAGGCACAAGAACGGGCGCGGCGAGCGTTGGCCGCAGCGCGCGAATGTTCTCGCGCCTTCTGGTTCTGGCCCAGGTCGCGCTCTGCGTGGTGCTGCTGGCCGGCGCCGGATTGCTTCTGCGCACGCTTGTGAATCTGCAGCGGCAGGATCTCGGCTTCAATCGCACTCAGTTGCTGCTTGTAGAATTCGGCGGCAACTTTGGTGGCGGCTATAAACCCGAGCAGCTTCCCGGTCTTTACCAGCGGATCACCGACCGCATGAAGGCGCTTCCTGGAGTTGAAGCAGCCGCTTTCGCAGGCGACCCTCCGCTAAGTCACGGCATATGGGATTCACCGATCGCCATCCATGGCTACGTCGCACAGCCGAAGGAAGACTTGCTTGTTTTCATCGATCAGGTGACGCCGGGATATTTCGATACGCTGGGCATTCCGCTGATTCAAGGCCGCGCCATTGGCGCACAGGATGTTGCTGGCGCGCTTCACGTGATCGTGGTCAATCAAGGTTTCGCGGCGCACTTCTTCCCGCGCGGAGACGCAATTGGCCATCGCATTGCTTTCGGCGATCCCAGCATACCCGGCGACTGGGAGATTGTGGGCGTAGTGGCCGACGCCAAGTACAACACGCCCCGAGAAACGCCGCAAAGGATGATTTATCCCTCTGTTTTGCAGCTGAGCGGGGGCAACTCCTACGCGCGTTGGCTGCAATTAAGAGTCAAAGGCGACCCGGCTCGTGCGGCAGGCGCGGTGCGCGCGGCGCTGGCTGAGGTGGACCCCAATCTTCCCATCTGGAATATGCGCACCATCGGCGAACAGATCGACACGTTCACTTCCAGCGAACAACTCATCTCCGAGCTGTCGAGCGTCTTCTCCGCGCTTACTGTGCTCTTGGCCGGCATCGGGCTATACGGCGTGATGAGCTACAACGTGGTGCGACGCACCAGCGAGATTGGAATTCGCATCGCCCTGGGTGCGCAGGGCCGCAGCGTGCTGTGGATGGTGCTGCGCGAGTCGATGATCCTGCTGGCGGCTGGACTCGCCGTGGGAGTTCCAGCGGCCATGGCGGCGGGGCGTCTGCTCGAATCGCAGCTTTACGAAGTAAGCGCCTTCGATCCAATGGCGCTTGCCGCTGCCGTGCTGATTATTACCGCGGTCACGTTGTCGGCGAGCTGGCTGCCTGCGCGACGTGCAACCAGGGTCGATCCGATGGTGGCGTTGCGTTGCGAATGAAGGTCGGGATCGCTAGAAGACTTGCTGAGCGTTTCCGTTCAAATGGAGGAATGTGCGATGGGATTTTTCAGAGAAATAACTGCCGGATTGCGGGCAGTGCTGGGCCGAACGCGTGTAGAGCAGGATTTGGACGAAGAGCTGAGCGGGTTTCTGCATGCCTCGTCGGAACAAAAGCAGCGCGCGGGGATGGCTCCGGACGATGCGGCCCGGGCGGCTCGCGTGGAGATGGGCAGCACCCAAGCCGTGAAGCACCACATTCGCTCCGCGGGTTGGGAAACGGCAGCCGAGAATCTATGGATGGACCTTCGCTACAGCGTGCGCATGTTGGCCAAGAGTCCGATGTTCACGCTGGTGGCAGTGGCGTCGCTGGCGCTGGGGATTGGGGCCAACACCGCCATCTTTACGCTGATCAACGGCGTGCTGCTCAAGCAACTGCCGGTCCGCGCGCCCAAGGAGTTGGTGTCGTTCGGCAAAGCTCTCGGCGGTGGCGTGCTGGGTGGCGTCGACATGTCCACGGGCGATTTGTATCCCTACGATTTTGCGCGCCAGTTGGAGAAACAGCCAGGGCCGTTTGCGGGCATATTCTCGTATAACAGCAGTCTGCGCAGAGTGGGCGTGCAGGTGGGCGAGCATCCCACAGGACAGCCGGCGCAGGTACTGGCGCAACTGGTTTCAGGGAACTATTTTGGCGTGCTGGGCGCGCCGATGTTCATGGGCCGCGCAATCCAGCCCAGCGACGCGGAAACGCCAGGGCAAAACGCGGTCGTCGTAGTCAGCTATCACTACTGGCGCGAGACCATGGACGCCGATCCCGCGGCTATGGGAAGGATCGTGACCATCAATGGGGTGCCCTGCACGGTCGTTGGCGTGGCGCAGCCCAGGTTTTACGGCATTGCAGTCGGCACCCAGCCGCCCGACCTTTGGGCGCCGCTCACCATGCAGGCGGAGTTGACGCGCGAGCCGTCGCTGCTGAACGTGAATGGACCGTATTGGCTGCATCTGGGAGCCAGGCGTTCGGCCAGTTCCAACCCGGCTCAAGAGCAGCAGTGGCTCAATACCCAGATCCGCTCCTACGTCCTGGCGCACGAGGGCGGCAAGACAACGCTTGATCGGCGCAAGGAGATTGAGC
>JBEKVS010000325.1:0-6691 GCA_049513795.1 Occallatibacter sp.
ATGCGTGCGGAGGCGGACACGGCGAGGCTCAAGGAGATTTCGCAGGCGCTGTTTCATGGCAGCTTGGCGTCGGCGCATTTTGTTGCGGATGAAACGGCGCTGGGCGCGGACCTGGCAAAAGAATTGACGCCGGACATGAAGCTCGAGCCGGCAACGCCACAGATCGGCTTCATTCATCGCAAACTGCGGAATGGCGATTTGTATTTTGTGGCCAACACCGCAAACGAAACCAAACATGTGCATGCGCAGTTTCGCGATGCTGCGCGGCATGCGGAGATATGGGATGGATTTACGGGCGAGATTACGGCGCTTCCCGATCCCAAAGATATCGAACTCGACTTTGAAGCGTATGGCTCGCGGCTGATTTTCTTTTCGGATGCTGCTTCGACGGCAACACAAGGGCCCGCGAGGCATGAAACTGTCAAGGCCGATTTGTCGAGAGAGTGGAAGGTGACGTTCGGCGATAGCGGTTTGAGCAAGCAGATGGATAGGCTGGCGTCGTGGAGCGACGATGCGGCAACCAAATATTATTCAGGGCGTGCGACATATGAGAAGAGCTTCGAGCTTCCCGCGCCAGACCTCGCGCAAGGAAGCAAATATCTTCTGGATTTTGGCGCGGCAGCGAAGACCCCGATTCCTTCTCCGCCGGGAGAGCACAACATGCGAGCTTATCTGGACGCGCCCGTTCGCGATGCTGCGGAAGTATATGTCAACGGCAAACTCGCGGGAGTGGTGTGGCGTCCGCCGTATCGCATCGATGTGACGGCTCAGTTGCATGCCGGTACAAATGAGCTGCGCATCGTCGTGGGAAATACGGCGATCAACGAACTGGCGGGGCGCGCGCTGCCCGATTATCGGCTGCTTTGGGATCGATACGGAAGACTGTTCGAGCCGCAAGACATGCACGACCTGCAACCGCTGCCTTCGGGCGTTCTGGGGCCGGTTACGCTGATCGAATCGGATGTAGCGAAGTAAGCTGAGTGCCCGTGATGCTGGCAACGGTGCTACCGACCAAGGCCCGGTACAGCAGGTCCTTCGACTCGCTTTGCTCGCTCAGGATGACGGTGGTTTTGGGCTGATGGTCAGCAGACCTGATGGAAGCCAATGCCCATCAGGGCTGCCGTCTTCTCAAGCGTGGCCGCGATATGGCCTAGGCCAACAGCGCAGTGGTGCGCGGGAGCTTGCGCATTCCATGCGTTCACGAATCCGCGCGCGCCAAGTGGAAAGCGATAGCGGCTGTTGGTGTTGCCAATTTCCAAAATTTCTCCGGCAACCACTTCGCCTTCTGCGACGAGCAGTTTGAAGCGCGCATGGTCGTCTTCGACAACCGAGAGCAGCGTAACCGGCCCGTGCTTCACCGACATTTCGACGGAGACGCCGCGGCCGACTTTGCCGTGATAGACCTTGAGCGGGCGCACCTTGGTGCGGCCTTCGGCGATGGCGATGTGGCCCGGGCCGTCGTGGCCCATGAGCACCAGGTCGTCGTTGAAGTCGATGGCGTAGTACTCAGTGAATGAGCCGCCCGCGCCCAGCACATCCATGATCTTCATGGCCAGCACGTTTTTCACTTCGTACTCGCCGGCCACGGGTATGTGACGCGCGGTGAGCATGGTCGTGCCGAGAATTATCGAGCTCATGGTGTCTTCATTCGCGGCGACGCCGGAGCCCTTGTAGTAGTAGGCCAGGGCATTGAGCGAGTGGTGCGTGACAAACCCGTCAAGAGCCACGGAGGTTCTTGCAGCACGGGCCAGCTCTTCGGGCGGGCAGTCGGGTTGAATATCGAAGGCGGTTTGGAATTCGGCCACTCTCTGCGCAGTCTGCGCCTCGGTGACGCCCAAGACGATCGCGCTGAGCTCGTCCACTTCGACGATTTCGACATGCGTGCCGAAGACGATAGAGACCAGCGTCACGTCGGTCATGATGTCGAGCATGCCGCTGTAGTAGTGGCCCATCAAGCCGAGACGCGCGGATTGCAACGTGCAGCGGACGCGGGCTGCGGCCAGCCAGCCTTCGATCTCCGTCCATGTTTGCGGCTCATCGAGAACGCCGGTGACCTGGTGGAAGGGAATGCGCGCGCGGCTGAGCACGTTGGCGATTTCGGGGACAGGACACGCGGAACAGTACGCGAGCCAGTGGCCGGTCATGGCAGTGCGATCTTCGAGCCTATTGAAATTTTCGTAATTGATGGCCGCTTCGGGTTGCAGGTTGAGGACGATGACGGGCACGCCGGCGCGTTGGACAAGCGGGAGCACGGTATTCGAGAGCGCGTAGGTGGTGACGTAAAGGAACAAAACGTCGATGTCTTCGCGGCGGGATTGGTGGCCGGCTTCGCGGGAGCGCTGCGGCGTGTCGATGAGGCCTAAGTTAACGACTTCAACGCCGGGGCGCCCAAGGCGTGCGGCGACCTGGGCAACGTAACCTTCGAGGCGATCTTTCAGGCCGGCGAACTGCGGCCAGTAGGCATCGAGGCCGATGCCGCACAGGCCCACACGCAGAACAGGCTCGGCGCTCAAGCTCACCAATTCAACCTCACGAGGCCACCCTCACCAACTCACTACCGTAACAGCGAAGGGTTCGAGCTTGATTTTATCGCCGGATGGTTTAATGGCGCGCGCAGGGCCATCACCAGTTTCTAGATCGACTGTGAGCGCGCTTGCTTTGCCGGCATCGGGAATGGGGATCTCGATGGCGTGATCGCGCTTGTTGGCGAGCAGGAGTTTGTGGCCAGAGGGCGTTATGAATGCCTGCGCCGCGACGCTCTCTGAGCCGTCGCCGCTGAGTTCGGTCTTGACCAGTGTGTCTCCGGGATGGAAGTTATCCTTGATGAGCTTGAGCACCCAGAAACGCGCGTTGGGCTTATTGTTTTCCCAGTTCATCATGCTCACGCTGGGAAATTGCGTGGGATAACCGATGAGTTGCGACTCGCCGACAACGTCAATCTGCAACTCGGCCAGCTCCATATAGAGATAAGCGTAGAGCGAGCCGGCCAAGTTCCAATAGGCGGCCGGAGGCGGCGTCTTGTCCGCGGGCGTGTTGTCGGTGGGCAGAATCACGCCGAGCTCGTCGAGGTCGGTGCGGGTCTCCGGCGAGAGGCGTTTGCGAATAGCCTCGACGTAGCGGACGGTGTTGAGAAAGCCATCGGCCTGATCGAAGAATGTGTACTGCCAGTTATTGATGGTTTGGCCGGGGCCGGGCGATGCGTAGAAGTGGTAGGAGATGAAGTCCAGCGGAATACCGGCCTTGTGGTGGCTGTGATCGAGGAAGTACTCGAAGTAACTGGGGGCTTTGCTGGGCATGGCCAGGGCGAGGCCAACGAATTTGGTGTCGGGCGAGACGGCGTGGATGGCGCCGACGATGAAGTCGTAGCGCTCGGTGTATTGTTCGGGAGTCATGTTGTGCTCGAAGTCGACTTCGTTGAGCACCTCCCAATAAGGCAGCTTGTAGTGGTAGCCGGAGTCGTGGCGAACTCCGTTCTCGTCGGTGAAGCCGCCATTCACATACCAACTGACCAAACGCGCGTAGTAGTCGCCGAGGGCTTTGCCGCTGGGGTCGCGCAGTTCGGTGCCCTGGGTGTAATCCCATGTAACTTTGTTGGGGTCTTCGGGATACGTGGCGGGTTTGTCGGTTTTGAAGAGCCAGGTGGGAATGGTGCTGAAGTTGAGAATGGTGGAATGGCCTTCGGTGGCGGCAAGAAAATCCTTGGTCATGGGATCGATGAGGGTGAAGTCCCATGAAGTTTTTTGCGGCGTTGGCGGCTCGAGCTCGGCTACGCCCAGGCGCGGATAGGGCAGCCAGGGAACGTAGCGCACGTAGTCGGCTCCCAGATCTTTCACGGCTTTGTAAGAGGCAATGCCGAGCGGCTGGCCGGGCCGCAACGGTGGATTCACAACCACCTGCAGAGTGGGCGTTGATTTCGATATGACAGTGGTCTTGTTCCAATCGATGGTGAGCTTCGGCGGCTGTTGCGCGAGGAGCGCGGCGCTCAATACGAAGCCGGCCAAGGCTGCTGCGAACTTGCGATTGAATCCAGACATAGATAGGGGTTTGGATCTCGACGTGAAAAGAAATTGAAGCCGCATCATGGCACGTTCCTCCGCGGAGCAAGAACCCGATCCATGTTCACTCGACAGTGCTGGATGAATCGAATTGGCCGCGGCCTAGGTATATCACTTCAAACGTTTCATTTGCAACATTCTATGTATTGATATTAGACGGCACTGCGCGGGCTTTGAAAGAGACGAATTCTGCCTCGTAAGTCAGGGAGTGAACCGGGTTCTGCGACCTGTCGCGCTGTGAGGCATCGGCGGGACAAACCGGGGTTTTTGTCCGTATCATGGCCGCATGGCAATCAAGCTTCGCTGGGGAGTGCTCAGCACTGCGAACATCGGCATCAAGAAGGTCATTCCGGCCATGCAGCTGGGCCGTCGCACGAGCGTCGAGGCCATTGCGTCGCGCGATTTGAGCAGGGCGCGCGCCGCGGCTGACGCGCTGGGCATCGCGAAGGCGTACGGCTCCTACGAGGAACTGCTGGCCGACCCGGAAATCGACGCCATTTACAATCCGCTGCCGAACCAGATGCATATCCCGTGGACCATCAAAGCGGCTGAAGCCGGCAAGCACGTACTGTGTGAAAAACCCCTGGCCATGACGGCTGCCGAGGCGAAGAGCTTGCTGGCCGTGCGCGATCGAACCGGGGTGAAGATCGGCGAAGCGTTCATGATTCGCAGCTACCCGCAATGGCTGCGCCTGCGCGAGCTGTTGAACGAGAAGCGGATAGGCGAGCTTCGCTCCGTTGCCGGGTTTTTCAGCTATTTCAACAGCGACCCATCCAACATTCGCAACCAGGTGGAATGCGGCGGGGGCGCGCTGATGGACATTGGCTGCTACCTGATACACGCTTCGCGCTTTGCCTTCGGCCAGCAGCCGACGCGCGCGGTGGGGTTGATCGATCGCGATCCGCAAATGCACACCGACCGGCTGGCTTCGGCGATTCTCGACTTCCCCGGTGGCCAATCGATCTTTACGTGCGGCACGCAGCTCATCCCTTATCAGCGCATTCACTTCTTCGGCACGCGCGGACGCATCGAGATTGAGATCCCCTTCAACGCGCCACCCGACCGGCCGACGCGGATTTTCATCGATTCAACCGGCGAACTGTTTGGCAGCGGAATCGCGACGGAGACGTTTCCGACCTGCGATCAATACACGCTGCAAGGCGATGCATTCTCGAAGGCTGTGCTCGACGGCGGTAAAGTGCCCGTGCCGCTGGAAGACGCAATCGGGAATATGACGGTGATTGACGCGATCTTCCAATCTGCGCGTTTGGGCCGATGGGAGACGATAGAGGCGTGAAATGAGCGCCTGATGAATACCTCAGCCGGGGAGGACGCTAAGACAAGTTTTCCAACAGCGGCTAAAGCCCGCACGCTTCGACACGTGGCTCCCTTGTTCGATCTCGAAGCGGAGAGAACTACTTTGCGCTGGCCGGCGGCACGATTCCGTTCATGCGCAAGTACTCCACCATCTGGCCGTAGTGGTCGAATGCATGCGCAACGCCGAAGGAGGCAAGGGTGGAGCGAGTAGTCAAGCCCAATTCCTCAAAATCAATCACTTCAAACGCATTGGCCGGAGTCAGCGTGGCAATGGCTTTGTGGGCAAAGGCGAACGAGCCGGCCAGCGCGGCCACAGCGTCATCTTTGCCGCTGAGTTTCTCGAGGCCCTTGACGTCCACATCCGGCTTCAAGCCGCTCACGTGGCTATAGAAAAAGTAGTTGGCTTCGGCCACGTGCGTTGCCTGCTGGGCAAATGTTCTTACCTTGTCGAATTCAGTCTTTTGGCTCGGAGCAAAGATCGCCGCGCTGGGAGCAAAGCTGAACTTGTCGGCAGGCATGGCCTTGACCGCGCCCATCATTTCCATCTCGATGATCTTCAATTGGGCGTCAATTGCGGCTGACGGCGCGGCCGTGGCGCCGGGCGCCGGCGCCGTACCGGCACTCATTTGCGCCGTAGCTGCTACCGCGCTCAAGCTCAATAGACAACAACTTGCCATCAATCGGATGTTCATCGCAGGCCTCCTCAGTTCAATACTTCTGAAAAGCGAAATAAGCTTAACAGATTGCCGAGAGAGCAGCGTTAAACGAGTCCTTGAGGCTCGAACTTGTGGCGTAGTCCTTGACAATCGACGCCTCATCATTTTTGATTGAGATGTTGGTTGTGGCGAAGGAGTTCGCCCTTAACCGCTGTCCAATCCAATAGGCCGGACAGATGATAACTCCTGACAGGGAATCCTGTTGCGGAGTTGTGTCCCGGCCGATCCCTGATGCAAATAGTTGGCTTTCTTCGCAGCGAGAGGCGTGTGCGCATTCGCAGAGCACGGGCTTTCGCGTGCGCCTGGCGGACATTGATCCACTGCGGCGATAGCAACGGGAGCAGGGAGCAATTGATTGGAAAAGTATCTTTACATCGCGGTGGGTGGCGCGCTTGGCTCGATGGCCCGGTATTGGATGGGATCGATGATCGCCAACAGAGTGGGGACCAAGATTCCCTACGGCACGTTTCTGATCAACATGCTGGCCTGCGCCGTGATCGGGTTCTCCATCACGTTTCTCACCCGGCGCGCGGGATTGAATCCGGCCTGGCGATTCCTGCTGCCGGTAGGATTTATTGGCGCCTTCAGCACTTTTTCGACCTA
>JBEKVS010000326.1:0-6673 GCA_049513795.1 Occallatibacter sp.
TCCGTTCCGCGATTTGGCATCGTGGCCAGACTCAGACAGGTCCTCTCGATCTGCTCCACGTAACGCTGAGCATTGGTCAGGTCGAAGCGGTCCGCGAGATAGTCGAAAAGTCCGAGCAGATCTGTTTGAGCGCCACGCGTGAATGACACGCGGTAAATCACTTTCGGCTAGCTATTCGGCTGGCAATGTGCGATCGAAGCTCCGCGAAGACCTTTTCCGCCGGAACCGCGCTGCCGGGGTCCGCATCAAGCTCGTCGTACGCTTGTACAACCTCCGTCCGCAGCCAGCGCTCCACCGCGGTGTCCCGCTCTTCCAAGGCCCGCAGGCCGGCTCGAATAACTTCACTGGCCGAGGCATACGCGCCTGAGTCTACCAATTTGTCAATATAGCGTCCCTGCTCAGCGGGCAGGCTCACCGTTCTCTTTTCGCAGGAAATGGGCGGCATGGGCGGCTGCTCCTGGTGCAGAGTTTACCACGAGTATGAAGAATTCATACTCCAGCGAGCGTTTTTCGTGTTGAGTGGAGTGGCATCCCAAAGGGCTGGATCAACTCCCGAAGTTTGGAAAAACCTCCGCGTCATGCCCCGGCCGGAACCACAGTAGCCGGAAGTTCCTCGTCATCCGGCGGGTCGAGCGGAGTTGAATCGTGATGCAGGAAAATCCCATCCTGCGCCAGAAGCGCATCGTAGACCGCCACGCGCCGCCAATGCCGCGCCAGAGCAAATGCGCTCATGTTGGCAATCATCAGCGGCAGAACCAGCCCGTAGCCGCCCGTCATTTCAAAGATGATAAGCACCGAAGTCATAGGCGCGCGAACGATGCCCGCAAAGACGGCGCCCATGCCCACCACGGCGAACGCTCCAATCGAGTCGCTCGAGTGGTGGAAGACGGTCACGTCCAGATAACCTACCGCGCCGCCCAGCATCGACCCCATGAACAGCGACGGCGCAAAAATACCTCCCGACCCGCCGCTCGAATAGGAACAAACCGTCGCCGCGAGTTTGAGCACGCAGAAAACGACCATCGCAATAACCGTCATCTTGCCGGTCAGCGCCAGGGTAAGTGTCTTGTAAGGGTCCCCGGCTATGCCATTCAGGTGAAAAAGCGCCAGCGCCACTGCCGCCATCGCCCCCGTGGCGGCTCCGCCGATTGCGGGTTGCACCCACTTCGGTATCCTCTGCAGCCGTTTGAACCAGGCCCGCAGCAAAAGCAGCGAGTCGGTGAAGGCCACCGAGACGATGGCCGCCAAAAGGCCCAGCAGCGCGTACCAGATCAACGACGAAGCTTTGGTCAGCTGGTAAAAAGCATTGACGTGAAATACCGGGGTGGATCCCAAAATGGAATGCTCGACCACGGCGGATAAAGCGGCGGCCACAATAACTCCCGAGAGCATGGTCTGGTCCAGGTCGCCGATCAGTTCTTCCAGCGTGAAAGTGACCGCCGCGATGGGCGCGTTGAAGGCCGCCGCAATGCCAGCGGCCATGCCCACTGAAGCCATGCGGCGCGCGTTCTTCGGGCTCAGCCGCGCCAGCCGCGCCAGCGTGCTGCTCACGCCGGCGCAGACCTGCACAGTCGGGCCTTCAAGGCCGAGTGAGGCGCCCGAGCCGATCTGGATGGCGCACAGGACGAACTTGCCGATCGTCTCGCGAACCGTGACGTAGCCGGAGCGCAGCGTGTACGCGACCTTGACCTGGGGAATGCCGCTCCCCGCCGCGGCAGGCGCAAAGTAGGTGAGCCCAACGCCGGCAACCAACCCGCCAAGGCAAGGGCATAGCACCGTCCAGAAGATCCAGCTATATCTCGGAGCGGCGTTGGCTCGATCGATCAGCAACACCTCGAGCCCCATGATGCTCAGGTGGAAGGCCACGGCAGCCAATCCGCACAAGCCACCGGCCAGGATGGTCACTGCCAGCAGGCGCTGCCGCTCGGTGGGCATGCGCCGCAGCAGCCATGCATAGAAATCGTGGTACAACCCTCGAAAGCCGGCCCAGTAGCTGGGCTCCGGCATTTCCTCGCTCGCTGTCGGCATCACCATTCAAGTATAGAAGCCTTCATGACGAGTCCAGAAACTCAGTGGGTTCGATCGGCATGGTAGACCACGGCTTCAGCCCTGAAAATAGGTGGCCGTTTTTGACACGGTCTAAGGAATCCAGTCCCCAAATCTGAGTAGAATGCCGCCGGTCACGGCTTGGGTTCCGTAGCCTGCATGAACTCAGCCAGATAGTCCTTCCAGACCGCCGCGGCGGTATGTGTCCCATGGCCGCGCGTCGCGTCGGAGATGGGCAGCAGAATGAACCGCCCATTCGGCATGCGCTTGACTTGTTTTTCGGCGATGCCCAGTTCCGGCGGATTAATAAAATCGTCTGCTGAGTTGATCCACAGCACCGGCGTGGTAATTTTCTCCAGATTCGGGCTCGGATCGTAGTTGCGGCTGGCATTGAACTGGTAGATCAGGTCGTTGGCGTCTGATGCAGCCATCACGCGCGCCAGGTTAGTGACCACGTATTGCTCGGCCAGTTCGCGCGTCGGCGCCTGCTTCTGCATCTGCAGCGGGCTCGATCCCATGATCAGCACCATCTCGTTGGCCGTGCGCAGCCCTTGAATCGGTTCCGACTTATACTCCCCGTCCATCCACGCCGGGTCCTGTTTGACGGCCTGGATCGCCATGTAGCGCATCATGCGGTTGCGTCCCGCAAGCTGCACCGGAAGACACGCAAACGGCGCCAGCGCATCCATGAATCCGGGATACGTCTCGCCCCACACAAAGCTCTGCATGCATCCCATCGACGTGCCCAGGATCAGCCGCAGGTGGTCGACCTTCATCACGTCCAGCATCATGCGCTGGCTGCGCACCATGTCGTCGTAATCGTAAGCAGGAAAGTGGGCATGCAGCCCGTCGGAGGGCTTTGAGCTTTGCCCGTGCCCAATGTCGTCGGGCAGAATGAGGAAATACTTTGTGATGTCGAGCAGCTGCCCCGGCCCGAACAGAACGTCCGCGAAGATCGGATTCAGCAGCGAGTGGGCATTGCCGCCAGTGCCATGCAGCAGTAGCACCGCATTGTCCACATGGCCGGCCGCGTTGCGATGCGGCGATCCGAGCGTGATGTAGTGCAGCTTGAGCTGCGGCAGCGTCTCGCCGGTGCCGAAGCGGAAGTTGGGCAGCAAGACTGTGCCATCGGCAGCAGGCCAGGTGTGTGCCTCGGGCCACGCAGGCGTTGGCGCAGGCGCCGTTGACGGCATCGACATCGTCTGGCCCTCGGCAGCAACGCCGATCAGAAGAGCCATGCCAACAAGAACGTTTGCGATCGATTTGCACATGCAGGAGGCTCCTTAAATGCAAATTGCTAAACGGCTGAAAACGAATATTAGATGACGGAGGGTAGGAATTGCAGCCCCCACCAACTTCTCTTTTTGTGAAGAGACTGTCAAGAAAAAGCAGGCAGGTCGCGCAATTGTCAGCAGTTTGTCACTCAATTGTCGGCGCGCGCATAGACGCATAGTCGCGTGCCTATACTTTGAGTCCGGTGGCACTGTGCGCATTCTTAACCGTCGCACTCCCGCTCACCAGGAGGTACATATGTCATTTCACCCATTACGCGCTGTTTCCAGATTTCTCGCCGATGCAATGGTCCTCGCAACTGTCGCGCTGGCGGCGAGCCTGATACAGACGCCGGCTGCGGCACAAGACGCGGCCAGCGCTGATCAATCAGGCAAAGTGCTCATCTCCGACCAGTTCAACAACCGCGTGATCGTAGTGGACCCGGCGACCCACAAGGTGCTGTGGAGCTTTGGCGACGGCTCCGACAAGCCCGGCCCGCACAGTGTAGTCGGCCCCAACGACGCCGAAAGGTTTGGCCCCTTCACGCTGATCTCCGGAACCGGAATTCCTCCCAGCAGCCCGGCGCTGCCTGGCTGCTCCGACTCGACAAATGGCTGCCCTGACAATCGCGTCTTCATCGTCGGACCCGAGGGCCACATCCTCTGGAAATACGGCCAGGCCGGAGTCACCGGCGCAGGTCCCAATGAATTGAATACACCCGTGCAGTCTTTGATCCTCACTACGTTTCCCGGCCACCCCGGAGTTCACGTGCTCATCGCTGACCAGGGCAATCAGCGCATTATCCTGGTCAACTTGAAGGGGAAGATCGACTGGCAGTACGGCAAGACCGGCGTGGCCGGCGACGGTCCCGGTGAACTCAACAGCCCCAATAGTGGAGAAGTCCTGAAAAACGGCCACATCCTCATCGCCGACGAGAGCAACAACCGCGTCATCGAGATCACCGCCGGCGGGACCATCGTCAAGACATTCACCGCCGGCGGAACCATCAACGGCGCGGCATTCGCCAGCCGCCTCGATAACGGAGACACGCTCATCTCCGACGCCAACAACAACCGCATTGTGCAGGTCGACGCCGACGACAAAGTGGTGTGGCAGTATGTAACCAACAAGGGGCCGGAAAGCAATCCCAACCCCCAGCCCACGCGCGGCATCCGCCTCGTCAACGGCGACACGTTGATCAGCGACCAGTTCAACAATCGCGTGATCGAAGTGACGCCCGCCGGCAAGATCGTCTGGCAGCAGGGAAAGACCAACGTCGCCGGCGACGGCTTCAACCGTCTAAGCGGCCCCTACGACGCAAAACAGATTGGCGAGTTTGACGGACTGACGCCGCCGTACTAGCTCGGTCAGTCCCAATCGGAAAATGTCCAAACTCATGCCCTTCGGCATGGCATTGTTCGCGCCCTCCGAAGGGCCGGACTGCTGTTGCGATGCGTCTAGAAGAGTTACGCTAAGCCGACCAACCGCCCGTAGCCCGAAGACAACACGATTGCCAGCCGGTATGGGAAAAATGAAAGGCCGTAAGGAAGCTGCATTCCTTACGGCCTGAGTGCGAGTTTTATCAAGCTTCAGATCTTCATTTGACGATTGCCACCGGAAACGTCTCCGAAGCCTGCACCCCATTCACGGCGACAGTCGCCGTAATCAGTGCCGTGTTCGTCGCGTGCTCCGCGAAGAACGTGTAAGCGACACTCTGGTCTGTGTGGCAAAGGAAGTCGCCAGTGTACGTATAGATTGCAATGCCGCCACGATCAAAAGGATTGGTCGGCTCATTGCCCAGGCTGTCCGCGGTGACCTTCTGGTGGAAGTCACGTGAGCTGTATTGCAGCGTGATCGTCATCGACGATGCGCCGCAATACGGCGTGTTCCCAGGCTGCAGCACCGTTACGGTAAAGGGATAAGACTGATCCACCTTCAGCGACGTAACCGGCGCATTCGTTGCAGAATTCCAGCCCCAGCCGCCAGAGCCATCGTCTCCGTTCGGACCGTCTGGCGGAGAGTCAATGCAGAGAGTTGACGTGCACGTGCTGAATGCCTCGTTCGATGCGAGTTGAGCGTGCGCCGTACGGCCCGACATGACAAAGCCCGTGGCGGCCAGCGCCAAGGCGATTGCTAAATTACATTTCATAATAATCCTCCCGATTGTCCGTTAGCTGTGTCTGCTACGTTGTGGGCCCTTTCAGGGCCAATTATGGTGTGGGGATAGAGCAGCGCGTTCCTTATACCACATCAGGCCCTCAGTTCGGTTTCAGCCTTTCCCAAATCCTTCTTCAAGGGTTAGAATTTGATACGGCCTGCTATGTTGAATCGCTCCGCTGCCCGCATCTCTTCCACGCCCATGACGAGGCGATTTCGCCGTGGCCGCCACGACCGTGGACGCCGCCTTTCCCGCTGAGTAATCTAATTCTTGATTTGAGGGTTACTGGCTATCCCGTGCGAGGCCTGGGTCACCGTGCGCCCTGCGGTCGAGGATCGCTGTGAAACATCGTTCATTTCTCCTCCAACGTGAGCGCATAAATATCATCGCTCCCAATGTCGCGCAGCACCAGCGGCGCGTCGGTGGGGTCGAGCGACATGGAAAAACCGAAATTGCCGGTTAAATGCCACTTGGTCATATCGATGACTTGCTCTTCCTTGCCTCCGGCCACCGGGATCCGGATCACCCCCTGGTCGCGGCCGGTGCGCAGGAAATAGATATATCGGCTATCACGAGAGAAGGAAGGGAATTCCACATCACCGTTTACCGGAACCATGGACCATCGCTGCGTTTTGACGTCCAGCAGAGGCAGGGCGCGACGCGAGTCGACGAACAAAGCCAGGACGAAGCGCCCGTCGGGAGACCAACGGGGCGAAAACATGCCGGACGATCCGGGAACCTCCGAAACCTTTCCGCTCTCGACGTCGAGGATGCGTAGCTCTGAGTTGGGAGTCCCCGGCCCACCTTGGCAAAACAACATCTTTTTCGCATCAGGAGACCAGTTCGCGTCGGAGGTGCCCGCATTGCTCTGGGGCAAGAGCTTTTGTGGCTTCCCGCCCTCGGCGGAAACAAGATAAATCGAGGAGGGCGATGGGGCCGTTTGATCAGTTGAAAAGAGAATCTGCTTCGAGTCAGGCGACCATCGCGGGTTATAGATCTGGCCGGGCCCGTCAGCGAGTTGCACGCGATTGGCTCCATCCTGATCGGCCTTCCACAGTGTGCCCTCGGGAAACGAAACGTAGGCGACGGACTTTCCGTCGGGCGAGAACGAAGCGAATTCGGCCGAAACTCCACCCAGCATGGGTTGGAAAGCGCCTGTCTTGGGGTCAATACGGGACAGCTCACCCCGCAGAGTAG
>JBEKVS010000327.1:0-6660 GCA_049513795.1 Occallatibacter sp.
GCCAGGTCGCCAGCCGAGACGAAGGTGCTCTCGCTCCCGGGTTTCGCCGCCAGCATGCGTGCTGTTACAGCCTCGAAGATCGGCGTCACAGTAACGGTTCGTCGCGCAACATGCCGCGTGGCTTCTACGGTGGCCAGGATGCGCGGCAGACTTCCGCTCGAATCCTTGATGCCGATGATGTTGGGATGCGCGGCAAGTTCGGCGATCATGTCGATGGGAATGTCGTACGGCACGAAGCGCGGAATGTTGTAGAGCAAGACGGGCAGCGGTGAGCGGTCGGCCACGCTGAGGAAATAATGCATGAAGGATGTCGAAGACATCACGCTCATGTAGTACGTGGGAGTCCTGACCACCACCGCATCGTAGTTGAATTGCGCCGCCGCCTCGGCAAGTTCCACGGTGGACTTCACGCTCTCCCGGCCTACGCCGGCGAGCAGAACTTTCTCGGGCGCGGCAGCCTCGGCCGCGACGCGCAGCACATCGCGCGACTCAGCATCGTTGAGAGACACTGCCTCGCCCGTCGAGCCTAGCAGCAATATCCCGGAAAGCAGGCTGCGCGAATAGCGGGCTACATTGGCCTCCAGCTTGCGGAGATAAACCCGCTCGTCCGAATAGAACGGCGTGGGAACGGCGGCGAAAATGCCCTCGATCAACATGAAATGATTGTAAAACTTTATGAGACTCATTGTTCCACATGCGGACGCCGCACGAACGCGCTGCTCGAACAAAGGTGGAATTGTCGGTAAACGCAAGCGAGCGTAAGGTAAGGTTTCTATAGTTTCAGAAACCTTGTACACGGGAGCCGCGCGGATGGAGTCAACAGTAGATGGAAACCTGGAGGGCAAAAACCCTTCCAGGTTCTCCCATCAGGCGATCTGGTTTTTTGCGCATATGGCGCTGGCCATTGGATCGTGGCTGGCGCTCATGATTCTGGGCTACGCGTTCAACCCTCCTGAAGTCTCTCAGTGGGCAATCCTGCTTATGTCCGTGGGGTTGCCGTTGCTGGTGGGCTTTGCCATTACCCGCAAGCGCCAGGATGAGATGGCTGGATTGGTGTGGCTGATCGGGCTGATCTGGCTCTTGATCATCAGTCTTTGGATCCTGGATATGCCGACTGGGCCCAATGCCTGCTTCCAGTGCGATTCTACGGAGAAGCTCACGCGGACATTTTTCAGTATGCCCAGGCCAAGCGGTCTGATCGACAACGACGGCCCATTCATCGGCACATGGCCCGCTGCAGCGCTGGTCGGCTATTCGATCGGAGCCCGGTTCGCCATGCGCCGCAAGGGCTGAGGAAACTGGTCGCCAGTTCCCTTTTCAGGCGCCTGTGTCCGCGTGCAATTGCTGCAAGGCGTACACCGTGGTCTGGTGGCGCTGCATGGCGGCAATCCCTTCCACGGCTGCCTGCGCGGCGGCGATAGTGGTGATGGTGGGGAT
Source organism: Occallatibacter sp. (assembly GCA_049513795.1). Taxonomy (GTDB): domain Bacteria; phylum Acidobacteriota; class Terriglobia; order Terriglobales; family Acidobacteriaceae; genus Telmatobacter. Next base: position 1,438 of record JBEKVS010000327.1, read on the forward strand.
GCGCGCGAGAACAGCCGCACGGCGAATTGCTTTCTCATCGAAGAACGTGTCCTGGCCGCGCGGCGTGTTGACGATGAGCTGAATGCGATCGCCCTTGATGAGGTCGACTACATTCGGCCTTCCTTCTTTGACCTTGAACACACGCGCAACGCTGAGACCCGAGCTCTCCAGAACATTGGCTGTTCCCTCTGTGGCGACGATGTTAAAGCCCAGCTCGACATAGCGGCGCGCCAACTCCGTAGCGGCTTCTTTGTCATGGTCGTTGACGCTGAAGAAGATAGTGCCACCGGTGGGCAACACGTGACCTGCGGAGAGTTGCGCCTTGGCAAAAGCTTCGCCGAACGTGGCGGCTACGCCCATGACTTCTCCAGTTGACCGCATCTCCGGGCCAAGAACCGTGTCCACTCCAGCAAACTTGTTCCACGGAAATACCGGCGACTTTACATAATAGAAGGCGCCTGTTTCAAGATCCTTGCCGGCAGCAAGTTGCTTGGGAAGCAATTCGCGCAGCTTGCGTCCCGTCATGAGCCGCGCGGCCACTTTAGCGAGCGGAATGCCGGTGGCTTTTGAAACGTAAGGCACAGTGCGCGAGGCGCGCGGGTTGACTTCGATGACGTAGACGTGGTCCTTGCCATCCGCATCGCGCTGGATGGCGAACTGCAGATTGACCAGGCCCACGACCTTGAGCGCCAGTGCAAGTTTGCGCGTGTAGGTGCGCAGAACCTCAAGCGTCTCGGGGCGGATGTTGACCGCGGGCAGCACGCAAGAAGAATCGCCTGAGTGGATGCCCGCCTCTTCGATGTGCTGCATGATGCCGGCGATGATCACGTCTTCGGAGTCGCAGAGCGCGTCGACGTCGACCTCGGTCGCGTCCATGAGGAAGTGGTCGACGAGCACGGGACGTTCCTGCGAGTATTCGACGGCCTGCTTCATATACTGAGCAACAGCTTCGCCGTCATAACAGATAACCATGGCGCGTCCGCCGAGCACGTAGCTGGGACGAACGAGTACCGGATAACCAATGCGTTCGCCGATAGCCAGGGCTTCTTCGACACTCGTGGCAGTTCCGCCGCGCGGCTGAGGGATGTCGAGCTGCTCAAGAAGCTTGCCGAATCGCTTGCGGTCTTCGGCTAAATCGATCGACTCGGGAGAAGTTCCGATGATGGGAACGCCCGCCGTGCGCAGGCGCTGTGCCAGGTTGAGCGGCGTCTGCCCGCCGAATTGCACGATCATGCCAATCTGCGCGCCGGATTGGGCCTCGTGATTGTAAACGGCGAGCACGTCTTCAAGAACCAGCGGCTCGAAGTAGAGTCGGTCGCTCGTGTCGTAATCGGTCGACACGGTCTCGGGGTTGCAGTTGACCATAATGGTCTCGTAGCCATCGTCTTTGAGCGCGAAGGCGGCATGGCAGCAGCAATAGTCAAACTCGATGCCCTGGCCGATTCTATTTGGACCCGAGCCAAGAATGATGATTTTGGCTGCCTGCGTGGGGGGCGCCTCATCTTCTTCGTCGTAGGTGGAATAGAGATAGGGCGTCATGGATTCAAACTCGGCGGCGCAGGTATCTACCAACTTGAAAACCGGCTTGATGCCTTTGCTCTCGCGCAGTTCCCTCACCCGCTGAATGCCGGCATGGCCGTCGAGCTTCCACTCCGTCGCGATGCGTTCATCGCTGAGGCCCAAGCGCTTGAGTTTGCGCAGATGTTCTTCAGTGATGGATTCAGGAGTCGTAGCCGCAATTTTTCCCTGCTCCAGGGTGATCTCACGAATCTGGTGCAGAAACCAGGGGTCCATGCCGGTGAGGCGAGCGACTTCGCGAACGGTCAGACCGCGTTCGAAGGCGAAGCGAATGTAGCCGAGGCGCTCGGGCTGCGGAGTCACCAATTTCTGTGTCAATCTGCGCGGCTCAAGATTAACTTCAGAGCCGGTTTTTTTGCCGGTTTCGAGGGCCCGCCAGGCCTTCATGAGGGCTTCTTTGAAGGTGCGGCCGATGGCCATCACTTCGCCAACGGATTTCATTTGCGGACCAAGCGTGTCGTCGGAGCCGGGGAACTTTTCGAACTGCCACTTGGGAATCTTTACCACGACGTAATCGATGGTGGGCTCGAAGCAGGCAGGCGTCTTGCGCGTGATGTCGTTGGGGATCTCGTCGAGCGTGTAGCCCACGGCCAGCTTGGCGGCGATCTTGGCGATGGGAAAGCCGGTAGCCTTTGAAGCCAGTGCCGAAGACCGCGACACGCGCGGGTTCATCTCGATCACCGTCATCCGGCCGTCGACGGGATTCACCGCAAACTGCACGTTCGATCCGCCCGTTTCGACGCCGATCTCGCGCATCACGGCGATGGCCGCATCGCGCATCTTCTGGTACTCGCGGTCGGTGAGCGTTTGCGCTGGAGCCACGGTGATGGAGTCGCCGGTGTGCACGCCCATGGGGTCAAAATTTTCAATGCTGCAAATGATGATGACGTTGTCGGCTAGGTCGCGCATCACCTCGAGCTCGTATTCCTTCCAGCCGAGAACGCTCTCCTCGATAAGGCATTCATGCACGGGTGAAAGATCGAGGCCGCGGGCAAGAATCTCCATCAACTCTTCGCGGTTGTAGGCGATGCCGCCGCCCGATCCGCCGAGCGTAAAGCTGGGACGAATGAGTACCGGGAATCCGAGCTTGCCGGCGAAGTCGAGGCCGTCGCGGAGATTATTGACCAGCGCCGACTTCGAAACATCGAGGCCGATGCGGATCATGGCGTCTTTGAAGAGCAGTCGGTCTTCAGCTTTTTTGATCGCCTCGAGCTTGGCGCCGATTAACTCGACGTTATATTTGTCGAGGATGCCTGCGTCGGCCAAATCGACGGCAAGGTTGAGAGCCGTCTGGCCACCGACGGTGGGAAGCAAGGCGAACTTCCCTGCCTTCGGATTGGCCGTAAGCATTTCCGACTCGATGCGAATGATTTCTTCGACATAGTCGCGGGTAAGCGGCTCAATGTAAGTGCGGTCGGCAAGCTCGGGATCGGTCATGATGGTGGCTGGATTGGAGTTCACCAGCACCACCTCGTAGCCCTCCTGGCGAAGAGCCTTGCAGGCTTGCGTGCCGGAGTAGTCGAACTCGGCGGACTGGCCGATCACAATCGGGCCGGAGCCGATTACCAGGATTTTTTGTATGTCATTTCTGCGTGGCATTGTTTTCTTTTCGACTTCCTATTTCATCAAGCTCGCGTTTTGAAAGGGCGCGACTTCAGTCGTGCCAACCGAGGTCGGGATTATCGTGGGCTTCAGCCCCTGAGGGATGCGGTCCAGCCTCCAACCAGGGAAGGCCGAAGAGTATCGATATTCGGCAGGGTTTGCGCATAGATTCTTCTTTACGGGGTTCAAGTGAATGTAATGAACGTGCTTGTCGTAGTCCTCATAGTCTCGAATCCTATGGTCTGCAAATCCGCGGCGCCAAATCTCGGCGTTCGATCCGAGATCCTTTTTCGCTCGAAACGAGAATCCGCCTTTGATGAGTTGAACTGCGCGTTCCAGCGCGGACGTTGGCGTGATGAGCAGATGAAAATGATCGGGCATCAAGACGAATTCGTGAAGGAGATAAGAGGCTCCGCGGCGGGAGAGGAGCACTCTGAAAAACAGGCGCGCCCACGGTTCCGCCCGGAAGAGCGCCCGGCGTTCCCACGTGTCCGAGGTGACGAAGTAGGTTTGCGCGTTGTTGTTTGCGTGTTCGCGTGCAGGTTTCAAAACCTTCCCTCAGCGGCTAAAGCCCGGGCTTCTCTCTCGTCCTTTGCGGCACGACTGAAGTCGTGCCCTTTCAAAGGCATCCTGGAGCTAATTTTCGTGTAGCAAGGTTTTCCTTCTCCAAAAAATAGCGGAGCCGGGGCCCCGCTGCGGTTTCGAAAACTGCCCTCTGTTTTCCTGAATTTCTCATCCCTTCCACTCCTCCATCATCTGCCTGAAGTCATGGAACAGATAGTGCGAATCATGCGGGCCCGGCGCGGCTTCGGGGTGGTATTGAACACTGAACAGCGGCAGCGTCTTGTGGCGCAGGCCCTCAAGCGTTTGATCATTCAGGTCTACGTGCGTAAGTTCCACTTCGTTGGCGTTGATCGAGTCGGGATCGACAGCGAAGTTGTGGTTGTGAGCGGTGATCTCGACCTTACCAGTAGCATTGTTGCGCACCGGGTGGTTGCCGCCGTGGTGGCCGAATTTAAGCTTGTAGGTTTTGCCGCCGAGCGCCAGGCCGCAGAGTTGATGGCCTAAGCAGATTCCGAAAACAGGCACGCGGCCCAGCATGTCGCGGATGGCTTTCACCGCGTAGTCGACCGGCTCCGGGTCGCCGGGGCCATTGGAGAGGAAGACGCCGTCGGGTTTCAGGTCGAGCACATCCTTTGCCGTAGTCTCCGCGGGAACGACAGTCACGCGGCAGCCTTCGCGCGTGAGCATGCGCAGGATGTTGTGCTTGATGCCGAAGTCGTAGGCCACCACGTGCAGGGTCTTGCTTTCCAATCCGTGACGAGATGAGGCTGCGTCAAGAATGGAGCGCCCGGGCAACAGCGCATCGCCCGACTGGTTGCGGCTGTCCGCTTCATCGAAGGTGTAGCTGGACTTGGTGGAGACGACGCGTGCCAGGTCGGTGCCATCCATCTTGCGGATCGCGCGGGCCTTCGCGACAAGCGCGTCGGGATTCGAGGTTTCGGTTGAGATCACGCCGCGCATTACTCCGTTGGTGCGCAGATGGCGGACGAGGGCGCGGGTGTCGATCTCGGCCAGCACCGGAACAGAATAGCGCTCCATGTATTCGTCCGTGACGAGCTCCGAGCGCCAGTTGGAACTGATGGGTGAAAACTCGCGGACAATCAGGCCCTCGATGTAGGGCTTGGCGGACTCGTTATCTGCCTGGTTGGTGCCGTAGTTGCCGATCTGAGGATTGGTGAGAACGACAATCTGCCCGGCGTAGGAGGGGTCGGTGGCAATTTCCTGATATCCGGTAAGAGAAGTATTGAAAACAACTTCACCCTGGCATTCACCAGGTGCGCCGTAGCCGTGGCCACGGAAGATGCGCCCGTCTTCGAGCGCCAGGATCGCCTGCATCGCGTCTCCGGGGAGTGGATTCAATCGATTCGCACAGAAAGGCGCTATCCTCTTTATTATCAGCAAATCGGTTCCGGTGGGTCCGTTTTGCTGAAGAATTGCAGAAGGGCTGGCACATCCTGTGACGACTGCTGAATCGGTTGT
>JBEKVS010000328.1:0-6656 GCA_049513795.1 Occallatibacter sp.
GCGCCATTGGCGCCGCCACCGTGGAGCGATGCGCCGTGGAACAATCCCAGCGCCATGTAGTCGGAGGTGTTGTAGAGGAAGGGAACGTTGGAGCCGGAGTCGAGCTTGAGGCGGACGGGGCGCATCCCGTCGGACAGCTTAGCCACCACGATCAACGAATTGGGCGTCGAGCCGTTTGCCTTCTCAGCCGGATCGACCAGTGCGACGTGCGATCCCTTCACTTCAGCGCGCATGGCAGCTGAGTCGTCAAGGCACACCAGGCTGTGCGCATTGTCGATGAGCATGTCGAACTGTTCGAGGAAGTCCTCGCCGAGTACGCCCTGAATGTCGAGACCGGTGGCCTGCAGATTGTTGAGGTCGTATACAAGCACCTTCTGATTGCTCACGGCGTGGGATCCGGCTTCGAGCGTGTCGAGTTCCGAGTAGGAAGCAGATGCATGCGTTCCGACGCTGGCGACTACGGCCTCGCCCTGCGTGGCCAGATGAAGTTCAGCGGCCAGGGAGGGATCGACCATGGTGATCTGGGTTCCGGTATCCAACAGGAAGTTGTAGGGGCCGGAATGGTTGACGGAGACGGGAAGGATAATCTGGTGGCGGTTGACCAGATGGAACGGTACACTGGCTACATTTCCGGGGCAACGGGTTTCTGCGGAGAGGCTGGAAACGATGGTTGCTGCAAGAGCGAAGGAAGCAAAACCCTTGAAATTTGTCATTGTCAGAGCTCCTCAGCCGAGTAGGCTGAGGTCACTCTGGGCGCATGCTTCTACATGGTCTTGACGTCCTCCTGATCTGTTTCTGAGCCGGGCTGATCTAATCCTGAACGTCGCTGATGAACTTGTGATGGGATCATGATGGCGAATAAGTCTTTTGTTTTCAGATTCGCTGACATCGAGGTACGGCAGCGGGAGTTTTCGATCGTCAAGGCGGGCGAGGTGTTGCCGATCGAGCCGAAGGCATTTCGCGTGCTGCTCATCCTGCTGCGCAATCCGCAAAAGCTGATCTCAAAGGAAGAACTGCTGAACGCCGTCTGGGGCGATGCGGCGGTTACGGAGAACTCGCTGACGCGCAGCATTGCGCTGTTGCGGCGGCTGCTGGGGGACGACACGCACAATCCGCGATACATAGAGACCATCGCCACGGTTGGGTATCGGCTGATATGCAAGGTTGAAGTTGCGGAGGACGCTTCAGGGGTGTTGAAGCCCGCCGGCGAGACGCCCGGAAACGCGGCGGCTCAGGAAGCAGCCGTGGTTTCGGCTGAACAGGCCGACCATGGGGTTGGCCGTGAATCGGCGAGCGCGTATCCGAAGCGGGACGGTCGCAAAAGGCTGGCAGGGCGTTTGCTGGCGACCGCGGCCGTTCTCGCCGTTGGCATCGCTGCGGCAATCTGGTACCTGCACCGCCCGCTTCCGCAGCCACGTATCTCGGCCTACACACGGATCACCCACGACGGCCACGAGAAGCTTCTTGCTGGAACCGACGGGAGCAGGCTCTACTTCATGCAGATGCAGCCGAAGTCCCTGAACCAGGTTGGAGTTGCAGGCGGAGAAGTTGCGCAAATTCCGGCCGAAGTGCCGGGGATCGTTTTTATGCTCGACGCCTCGCCGGATGGTTCCAATCTGCTGGTTAATTCACTCGCGTCGGGGAGCGACGAAGAGTCGCTGTGGATTGTGCGGGCATTGGGAGGATCGTCTCGCCGCATCGCGAATGACGAGAGCGCAACCTTTTCGCCGGATGGAAGTTCCATAGCCTACTCCACCAGTAACGGAGAGTTATGGATGGTTCAGAGCGATGGAACAGGAGGGCACAAAGTCGCGTCGATAGGAGGGTATGCCGACGATCTCCACTGGTCGCCGGATGGCAACGTTATTCGCTTTAACCGGGGTGGGGTGTTGTGGGAGATATCGGCGAATGGATCAGGCCTCCATGAGGTGCTGCCTGGCTGGCAATATCGAGGCCAGGAATGTTGTGGCCGCTGGACTGCCGATGGGGAGTTTTATATATTTCTGGCCGCTCCGACGCCCTCGATTGGGGATCAGATTTGGGCTCTCGATGAGCGGCGCGGATTGTTTCGCCATCCATCCGCGAAGCCGTTTCAATTAACGACCGGCCCGATCCGGTGGGGCAATCCCATTCCCGGCAAAGGCACGAACAAAATCTTTTCGGATGGCAAGACTCCGCGCGGTGAGCTCTCCCGTTTCGACCCAAAAACGAAACAACTCCAGCCCTTCCTTGGGGCCATTTCCGCGCAGGATGTTTCATTCTCCAAAGACGGCCGGACCGTGGCTTACGTCACGTACCCGGACGGCATACTGTGGAAGGCCAACCGGGATGGGAGCAACCCCGTTCAACTGACCACTGGTCCCAATTACGCGATGAATCCGCGCTGGTCGCCCGATGGCACGGAGATCCTTTTCACCGATGTCCCTGCGAATGATCCAAACAAGATCTATCTCGTCTCTTCGCACGGCGGCAGCCCACAACGGCTTATCCCGGATGATGCGGATGCAGAGGAAGATGCGTCCTGGTCAGCAGATGGACGCAAGATCGTCTTCCGTGCGGAGGGAAGCCAGACTTCGGAAAAGGATCGTCTGCTTATATTCGACCTGGCCAGCCGCAAGGTCTCCGTTCTTCCAGGATCGGCTGGGCTTTGGTCGCCAAGGTGGTCGCCGGACGGCAAATATATTGCCGCGATGTCATTCGAGGTGCAGGGTCTGAAGTTACTCGATGTCGCGACCCAGCGATGGTCGACTCTGCCAGCGAACGAACGCATGGATTACCCGGTGTGGTCCAGCGATAGCAAATACGTTTACTTTTTGCGTCTCGTGAATGGCGACCGGGGCGTGTATCGAATCCGCGCAATTGGGGGCAAAATCGAGCGTGTCGCCGATCTCAAAGACTGGCATATTACGGGCTACTATTCGTTTTGGATGGCGCTGGATCCGACCGACGGCCCTCTGTTGCTGCGCGATGTGGGAAGCGACGATATTTATGCATTGACGCTGGACGAGAAATGAGCGGGACGCGGCTAGAGCGGTTTCACAATTCGTGTGCCCTTTTTGGTTTCGCGAAGGGTGCCTTTTTCTTGAGGAAAAAGGCACTTTGGAGCCGTGCTTTCGGGGTACAGCAATTGTGAAACCGCTATAAGGCCGTCCATTTGCAACTCTCGATTGAGGGGCATCAATGCTCCTGCTCCCTCCGTGGAATCTTTGCTCCATCTGGAAGGCTCGGGCCTGGATTCAGAACCCCATGATGTTATAGCCGCAATCTACATAAAGGACTTCGCCGGTGGTGGCGCTGGAGAGGTCGCTGGCGAGGAAAAGCGCTGCGCCGCCAACCTCAAGCTGATCGACGTTGCGATGCAGAGGGGCGCGATCGGAGTGAGACTTCAGCATCTCGCTCAGGTCGCCGACGCCGCGGGCGGCGAGGGTCTTGATGGGGCCGGCGGAGATGGCGTTGACGCGGATGTTCTTCGAGCCGAGCGTGAAAGCCAGGTAACGGACGCTGCATTCAAGGCCGGCCTTGGCGATGGCCATGACGTTGTAGTTAGGCACCACCTTCTCGGCGGCGTAGAAGCTGAGGGTGATGATGCTGCCCCCTTCGGTCATGAGCGGCGCGGCGGCTCGGGTGACGGCGGTGAGCGAGTAGACGCTGACATCCATGGCGATGCGGAAGCCCTCGCGGGAGATGGAGAGGAAGTCGCCGCGCAACTCGGAGGGGGGTGCAAACGCGACGGCGTGGACGAGTATGTCGAGCTTGGTGTATTTGGCCTGAAGCGCGGAGAACAAGGCTTCAATCTCAGCGTCGTTGGAGACGTCGCATTGAAAGCCGGAGGCGCCGGGCAGATCGGCGATAAGGCCCTCAGCTTCGAGCTTCATGCGTTCGTTCTGGTAACAGATGGCCAGGGTTGCGCCGGCCTCGTGGAGTTTCTTGGCGATGCCCCAGGCGATGGAACGTTTGTTGGCCAGCCCGAAGACCACGGCCGTCTTACCCGCCAGATTGATCATGCTTTGGTAGTTCCTCCGCCGGTCGTCGCGCAAAGGGCTTGACCGAGCAATCTCTAGAATATCAGCCACGCAAGGCCGCGGGGTGTTGACCTGGCGGCATTGCGAGCATGATCTCACCCAGGCAAGGCGGCTGTGCTATCCCATCCTAGCGACAAAAACAAATGCGTCGCGAGGATGGGGCACCCAGGCAAAGCGGCGAAAGGCAGGTCTTTCAACTCGCGGCTCTCGCTCAAGATGACATGGTTGGTGGGTGGGATGGGCTTCGCGGCCGCGCTGCATCAGCCGCCGAGGTCGACAAGTTGGACCTTGCCGACAGGCTGGCCGAGAAAGCGGGAGCCAAGGCGCTCAAACTTTTCAACGGAATCGGTGGCGAAGCAGCGCAGGGGGGCGGGCGCTGCGAGGCTCCCGGGGGTTGGCAGGGCAAAGTGGAGCTGGGCGGACTCCGCGGCGGCTTCGGCCGAATCAATGACGCGGATGCCGGCGGGAACGGTGCGCTCGATGAGCGGCCGCAGCAGCGGATAATGGGTGCAGCCGAGGACCAGCACGTCGGGGTTCATGCCTGCGGCTGCGGCTTCCGTGATCAATTCGTCGAGATAGATGCGGACGACCTCGGCGGTGACGGCCTCCTGCGCTTGGGCAGCCACCTGCGGTGGGGCAGCCACCTGCGGTGGGGCAGCCACCTGCGGTGGGGCAGCCGCGGCTTGCGCCGCATGGATATGGTTGAAGTTCGGAGCATTTCCCCAGCCCTCTTCGACCAGGGGAACGAGCAGCGGGCAGGCTTTCTCAATGGCGCGCAGGCCGTGGACGCGGCAGGCAGCAGTATAGGCACGGCTCTGCACCGTGGCATCGGTGGCGATGACCAGCACGTCACCGGTGCGCGAGGCGGCGCGGGCGGCTGCAGCTCCCGGCTCGATGACTCCCAGGACGGGGACGCCCGCGACAGCATCCTGAATGGCGTCGAGCGCCAGGGCGCTGGCGGTGTTGCAGGCAATGACGAGGAATTCCGCGCCTTGCTCGCGGACCAGAAATTGAGCGCTCTCTGCGGCGTAGCGGGCTATAGTCCGGCGCGATTTGGAGCCATAGGGCAAGCGGGCGGTGTCGCCGAGAAAGGCGAAGCTGGTTTGCGGAAGGCGATGCATGAGGGCGCGGAGCACGGTGAGTCCGCCAAAGCCGGAGTCGAATACGCCTATGGTCGGCGCAGGCTGCGTGCTCATGGGTGAACGCCTTCGGTCGGAGCGGCGTCGCCGGCAAGGTAGGTGCGGGTCAGGTCGGCGTGGCCGGCAAGAGTGTCGCGAGGCTGGCCGTCAACCAGGAAGCGGACCTCGGTGACGCGGGGAAGGTTGGCGTGCAGAGTGCCGCAAAGGGATAGGACGGTGAGGGTCTCGGTTTCGAGGCCCGAGGGATGACTGGCGGCAAAGGCGCCAGTCAGGTTGACCACGGCCAGCTCGGGGCTTGCCAACGCGGGGCTCGAAAGACTTGCACCAGCCGGAGCGGCTTTGGTGCCGGCTGCGCCCTGCGCGGAATCGGGAGCCGGCAAAAGAAAGACCTGGGCAATTCCAGCGGCGCCGCCGGGGACGGGATGGGCGGCATCGGGGGCCGCGTAGAGGTCGAGCAATTTGCCCAGAACCAGGCGGGCGCGGGCTCCCGGGTCCTGGGGCAGGGGCAGACTTTGCACCTGGGGGATCAGGGTGTTGTCGGCGTCGTCGGCCACCAGCAGCGTCGCGCTTTCGGTGGGAGCTACCTGGGGCGCATGGGTGGGCGTGGAATCTTCGCCGGAGAGCAGGCGCTGGTGGGCGCGATCGAGTTGGCGCCAGAGAACTCCACCCATGGCTGCGGAGGCGGCAAGCAGCACAACGAACAGGACGGCCCGGTGGCGGCGGATCATGGCAGGCGGCCCTCGGTCTTCCACTCGAGCAGCGCGGCGGCCAATGCCTCGGTGACGCGGGCCTGGTAAGCGGGGTCGTCGAGGCCGGTTTTTTCTCCACCGGATGGATGGTCGGGCGCCATTTCAACGGCGATGGCAGGGCAGGTCATGCTGTCGATGCCGGGCAGCGCCGTGCGGCCCAGGGTTACGGTGAGTCCGGCGTGTTGCAGAGCCGAATTGACCACGCCCGCTAATGCGAGGCTGCGGGTTATCCAGGCCGCCTGGGCGGTCTTCCAGGCGGAGATGCGGTTTGGCTGCGCCGGGGCCAGCGACGAGGCGAACAGGTGGACGCCGGAGCCGGATTCGGTGGCGTGCAGGGTGAGGCAGGCCTGGGCGTTGGCGTGATTGGCGATTTCGGCGCGGCGGTTGGCGTCGACGGCCGCATCGGATTCGCGGATGGTGACCACCTGCACCCCACGCGCAGTGAGCAGCGAGCGAAGGCGGACGCTGAGTGCGAGCGTGTAGTCCTTTTCGGATTGGCTGGCGAGCTTGCCGCCGGCGTCGTCGCCGCCGTGGGCGGCGTTCAGAACCACCACGAATCTAGGGCCGGCCGGAACTGGGGCAGGTGGTGGGGTGGGCGCAGCCGGGGTGTGCGGGGCGGGGGCGGGCGGAGACGGAGTTCCGGTTGCGGTCTGGGATTGGGCGTTCAAGGGCGCGATTGCCGCCGCAAGGAGAGAAAACATCCAGATGATCTGGCGGTCCGAGAACGCCGATTGGACGGCCATTGA
>JBEKVS010000329.1:0-8005 GCA_049513795.1 Occallatibacter sp.
GACGCCTTTAACTACTGCCTGTAACTGTCACCGTAACCTGTCACCTGCCATCTGTATTCGAAAGGACAAAATGGCCGAAGCAAAGACGCACAAAGTAACTCTCATTCCCGGGGATGGCATTGGACCCGAGGTCACGCAGGCAGTAGTCCGCATTCTTGAGGCCACAGGCGTGAAATTCGATTGGGAACGTTACGCCGCCGGCGCCGAAGCCTTCGAGATTTACGGCGAATATATTCCCGCGGCGCTCTATGAGTCTATCGAGCGCAATCGCGTCGCCCTTAAAGGCCCTGTTACGACACCCGTTGGTGGCGGCTTCAAAAGCATCAATGTCACTCTGCGCAAGAAGTTCGATCTCTTTGCCAACTTCCGCCCCATCAAGAATCTTCCCGGCCTGGCTACGCACTGGCCAGGAGTGGACCTGATCATCGTGCGCGAAAACACCGAAGGCGAGTATGTGGGCCTGGAACACGAAGTCGTTCCCGGCGTGGTTGAAGCAATCAAAGTTATAACTGAGAAAGGCTCCACGCGCATCGCTAAGTTCGCATTCGAATATGCACGCAAGCACGGACGCAAAAAGATTCACTCCATCCACAAAGCCAACATCATGAAGTTATCCGATGGTTTGTTTCTGCGCTGTGCCCGCCAGGTCAGCGAAAAGTTCCCCGAGATTTTTTATGGCGAGCACATCATCGACAACACCTGCATGCAACTGGTGATGAACCCTTACCAATACGACACGCTGCTGCTCGAGAACCTTTATGGCGACATTGTCAGCGACCTCTGCGCGGGCCTGGTCGGCGGCCTCGGCCTCGTCCCCGGGGCTAACCTGGGACTCGAATGCGCCATCTTCGAAGCCGTGCACGGCTCAGCTCCCGACATCGCAGGTAAAGACCTTGCCAACCCCACCGCACTGCTGCAATCGGCTATTTTGATGCTTCGGCATCTCGACGAAATGGCCGCCGCCGACAAGCTGCAGGCGGCTCTTGAAACTGTCTACGCCGAAAGCAAGTCCCTCACGCGCGATGTGGGCGGCTCTGCCGGAACTACGCAGTTCGCCGATGCCGTGCTTGCCGCGATGGTCTAGTCAGCCCGGCTAACTTACACGGGCAAATTTACTTTGCGGTGTAAACGTAGTCGGCATGCACCTGGCCGCCGTTGAAGTTGGTTATGAGACGCACATAAATCTTCTCGCCGTTGATCGGCAGGCCGGTGACGGTGGCCGTTGTCACTGTTTTTTGGCTGGAATAAAGATTGCTCGACCCCACTCCAGTGCTTCCCAGCAAGAGCGAGTAACTGGTCACCTCGCTGGCCGTAGTCCAGGTGAACGTCACTGCAGACCCTTGCAGCACGGAACCCGGCGCAGGAGATGTTAGGACCGCCTGAGTGAAAGCGAAATAGGTGTAATCGGTGTGCATCTGAATGTTGCCGAAGTATGTTGTTAGACGTACGTAGATCGGCTCGCCATTCGTCGGCAATCCGGTAGCCGTCCAGCTAGTCCCAGTTCTTTTGCCTGACTGAAACACGTCGCTCGAACCCACACCCGTGCTCCCTATCGAAAGATAATAGGCAGTAGCGCCGGTACCGGCTGTCCATGTAAACGTCGCACTCGCGCCAATGAGCGTGCTGCCCGGCGCGGGACTGGTGATTGTGCCCTGTCTTTCGCCTGTGCCGGTTACCGTGATTACTTGCTGTACCGCTGCCCCGCCCAGTGCGTTGTCAGTCAGAGCGATGCTCTCGCTCAGAGCACCCGTATTCTCCGGCGTGAACGCGATTGAAACCTCGCAAGTCTGGCCTGGATTCAACGTCGTGGAAGCAGCGCAGGCGGATGAACCGCCTTCCACTGCGGAGAAATCCGCAGGAAACGTGATGTTCGTCAGCGCAAAAGCCTCATTGCCGACGTTGACAATCTGCACTGTCTGCGGGCCGTCTGTGATGTCGGTCGATCCCACCTCCGTCGGCGTAGGGAAGTTGAACGAAGGATTTGTCCCGTACTTGAACTCTTCCACGATGTTGTTCCCGCCCTGAAGTCCTCCCTGCGTGAAGAACAGGTCACCGGCCCCGTCGACTGCGACGGAATAAACCTCGCCCACTCCCGCAAAATAGATTGACGGGTCAATCGCAGTCGCCGTGCCCCCGCCCGCGGGAACTTTCACCACGCGATGATTCACGTTGTCGGCGATAAACAAATCGCCCGCTCCATCCACAGCCACGCCTTCTGGATTCCAAAGGCCTTCGCCATTAGCTGCCGGATCGATCGAGCTGGCCGTACCACCACCCGCGGGAACCTTGACCACGCGAGCGTTTCCAAGGTCGGCGATAAACAGATCCCCTGCCGCATCAACGGCCACTCCGTGCGGATCGTTCAATGCAATGCCGTTCACCGTGGGCTTGATGGCGATGGCCGCGCCTCCGCCTGCCGGAACCTTCACCACGCGGTCGTTCATGAAATCCCCAATAAACAGATCGCCCGCACCATCGAGAGCCAAGCCCGATGGATAACCGAGCGCGATGCCATTCACCGTCGGCGCGATGGCCGTCGCCGCACCGCTGCCCACGGGCACCACCAACACGCGATCGAGAAAATCTCCGATGTAAAGATTCCCCGCACCGTCCACGGCAACCGAGGATGGGAGGTAGAGGCCCTCGCCATTCACTACCGGCTGAATCGTCGTGGTGGCCGCGCCGTTGGAGGGAACCTTGACCACCCGATAGCTGGCACGATCGCCATCCGAGTCCACAACAAAAAGGTTTCCCGCTGCATCTGCTGCCATGGCGCCGGGATTCGCAAGCCCTACCTTCCCATTCATGGTGCGGTCGATCTCGCTCACCGTGCCGGGCCCATAGGCAATCTGGGCTCCTGACCCAATGCCATACACCAGTGCGCTGCCCAGCACCGTCCCTGCGTTGTTGGCCTTGGAAAAGAAAACGACCGCACCCATGCGCGCTCCAGCGGCCTGGGGCATGAACGATACGTCGACAGTGCAGCTTGTCGTTGAAGAGTACGTAGAAGCTGTGCACGTGCTGCCGGCTGCGCTGGAGAAGTCGAGGTTAGCGACTCCAGTTGTCAGCACTCCGATGCTGCCCACCTTGGTGCCGGCGGCAACGGAGAAACTCAATCCCTTCGCGGCACTGGAAGAACCAATGTCTTGCGAACCGAAATTCCTGATCGCGGCGGTTCCCGTGAAGCTCACCTGCGCGCTCATCGCGGTGGAAAGCATCAGTGAAGCGAAAACGCATGAAATTGATTGGCGAATGCGTGTCGACATCGAAAGGGCGGAGATGAACTTGACTACTGACATGATTGAAACCTCTTTGAGCGTTTGCTCATTCTTAGCACTGGCACATTTGCAACTGCTTAGTTTGTGTATCGGCACATGAGAGGGGGCCTATAGACTCGAACGTCATTACAAGAAGGCTCTTATAGTTCGGGCTGGATGGTGCGCAAAACGTCAGAGGGTTACCCGTTTCTAATAATTCGGCCCGTGTTCAAAGAGGTTGGGCCACGATGCTGGGGAGCTTGTACAGAATTCGCGCGCGCAAGTCGGCGCAACGCGGGTACCTAAATAACTAGCCTGGCCGCACTATCCGACGCAGCGCGGAACGATTGGACAGTCGCGCGTGGGCCTTAGCCAGCGCGCGCGGGCAGTATGATGCAAATTAAGGTTTTCTTTCCCCTACAAGGAGTCTTCGCATGCTGCGCCTTTGCTCTCGTTTTTTGCTTGTCCTCCCCCTGGTTCTAATTCTCGCCAAGCCGTTCGCCTTCGCCGCCGAAACGATCTTCCTCACTGTCGACGCAACCAAGACGAGCCAGAAGCTTCTGCACACTCACGAAGTGATCCCGGTCAAGCCCGGCCCCGTGACCATCTACTATCCCAAGTGGATTCCCGGAGAGCACGGCCCCGATGGCCCCATCAGCAGCGTCACCGGCCTGAAGTTCGAGGCCGGCGGAAAGACGCTTCCATGGAAGCGCGACCAGCTCGACATGTTTACCTTCCATGTCGATGTGCCCGAAGGCGTATCGCAGCTTGAAGCGAACTTCGACTTCATTGAGCCCGAAGGCTACTCGGCTACCGACAAACTCACGGTGCTCGAGTGGAACGAAGTGGTTCTCTATCCTGCCGGAATTTTGGCCCAGGATTTGAGTTATGTGGCTAAGATCACTTTGCCCGAGGGCTGGAAGCTCGGCACATCTTTACCCATCGACAAAGAATCCGGCAACGAGGTTTCATTCAAGCCCATCTCTCTCGATCTGCTGGTTGATTCGCCGGTGATCGCCGGCCAGTTCTATCGCTCCATCGATCTCACGCCGCCGGGTGAGCCGATTCATCATCAGATCGACATGGTGGCCGATAGCGAGGCCGCGCTCAACATGAGCCCGGAAAACCAGAAGCAGATGACGAATCTGGTAGCCGAATCGGGCAAGCTGTTCGGCGCGCGCCATTATCGCGACTACCATTTTCTACTCACGCTGAGCGACCACGTGGCCCACTTTGGCCTGGAGCATCACGAGTCGAACGACAGCCGCCTGCCTGAGCGCGTTCTCATCTCACCGGGTTCCGGCATGGCTCTGGGAGGTCTGCTCTCGCATGAATTCGTGCACTCGTGGAACGGCAAATTCCGCCGCCCTGCCGACCTCACCGTGCCGTATTATCAGGCGCCCATGGAAGACGACCTGCTCTGGGGTTACGAGGGGCTCACCGACTATCTCGGCCCCATGCTGGCCGCGCGCAGCGGCCTCTGGACGCCCGACGAGTATCACGAATACCTGGCCAGCGTGGCAGCTTCTCTGGGCCCGGGAAGGCCGGGCCGCACCTGGCGGCCGTTGCTCGATACCGCCGCGGGTCTGAATGTTGGCGGAGGGCCCGGCGGTGGTGGCAGGGGTTGGCTCAACTGGCGCCGCGGCAGCGACTACTACGATGAAGGCGATCTGCTCTGGCTTGAAGTCGCAACTATCATCCATCGCGAGTCGAAGGGTCAGAAGTCGATCGACGATTTCTGCCAGGCTTTTCACGGCGGCGCCAATAACGGGCCGGAGGTGAAGACCTACACCTTCGACGAACTGGTCGCCGGGCTCAACGCCATTGCGCCTTTCGACTGGGCAACTTTCTTCCACACGCGTCTCGATTCCACAGCGCCCGAAGCGCCCACGGTGGGCATTGAGAATGGCGGTTGGAAGGTGACTTTCAGTGCCGACCCGATGAAGTTGAGTGGCCGCCGCGGCGAAGCGACTGATGCGTATTCGATCGGGCTGCAGCTGGGGGCGGACGGCGCGGTGACCGACGCCATCGTCGGCAGTCCTGCCTTTGAGGCCGGCATCTCCTCGGGCATGAAAGTGATCGGCGTCAATGGGCGCATCTACACGCATGAGCTGCTTGAAGATGCCATCAAGGCCGCGAAAGATTCATCGCAACCGGTCACGCTGCTGGTAGTGAATGACGATTTCATCAACACATCGACCATCAACTATCACGGAGGGCCGCGTTATCCCCACCTGGTGCGCGAAGATCAGGAGCCGGATTATCTCGACGAATTGATCAAGCCGCGCCTCGCCAGCAAATAAATGGCAGGCAATTAAGAAAACGGATGCGGCGTTCGTCGGCCTTGACCCGAACGCCGCTCCTGGCTAAGACTAGAGCAACCAGAAGACATCAGGCGCAACGGCCGCGCGCCACCAATACAGCTCGAAAGGCACACCCTGACCAATCAAGCGAGCTCGACAGGCGAAGTGTACGCAGTGGCGGACCGCGCGGAGAGTTACGGATTGCATGCGGGCGTGCTCGGCCCGCTCGAGACGTTGGCGCAATCGGTCTCGGCGATGGCCCCCTCCACGTCGCCGTCGTTGACCATTCCGCTGGTGTTTGCACTGGCCGGCAACGGCACCTGGTTTGTCTACCTGCTGGCTACAGGAGCCACATTGCTGGTGGGCTTTTGCGTGAGCCGTTTCGCTCGGCTTTCGGCCTCGCCGGGCTCGCTTTACACCTACGCCGCTGACACGCTGCCGCCTGCATTCGGCGTAGTTGCCGCATGGGGATTGCTGCTGGCCTACATCGCCACGGGCGCGTCCGTCGCGGGCGGCGCGCTCTACTACGGCCTGCTGTTATCGCAGCAACTTTTGCATTTTGCGCCACCCGCGTCGCTCATCCTCGCGGTTGTTTGCGGTGCGGCTGGTCTCATCGCGTATCGCGATGTAAAGCTTTCGGCAGAATTGATGCTGTGGATCGAAGTGGTCTCCGTAAGCCTGATCCTGATTGTTCTGGCAGTGCTCGTGTTTCGCTTCGGCTTCCAATTCGATCTCGACCAGTTCAGGCTCAAAGGCGTAACCGTCTCTGCCCTCGGCCCGGCGCTGGTGCTCTCCATGTTCAGTTTTGTGGGGTTTGAGAGTGCAACCACGCTGGGCGGCGAGGCGCGCGAGCCGCTCAAAACCATCCCCCGCGCCGTGATCCAATGCGCGATTCTGGCCGGCGTTTTCTTCATGCTTTGCTCGTATAGTGAAGTGCTGGGCTTCCGCGGCGAACCGTCACAACTCAGCGATTCCACCAGCCCGCTGCACTTACTGGCCACCAAGGCCGGCATCTCTCCGCTCGGCGTGGCGATAGACGTAGGCGCATTCGTCAGCATGCCGACATGTACGACTGGCTGGGCTCGCTGTCCGTCTTCGGCTTTCTCACCGTGTACGCGCTGGTCGCCCTTGCCCTTCCGTTTGCGCGCCGCACGCTGGGCCAACATTCCCATTGGGTCGCCGGAGTTAGCGCCCTCACGGTGGCCATCATGGTCCTGATTGTGGTTTTTGATTTGCGCTCCGCAACCGACCCTACCCACGCCCGCATTCCCTGGATCTACCTGGCTTATATCGCCCTCGGTCTGTGCTGGTACGCGCTGCGTCGAAAGAAGGCCGCTGGGCGCACGGATTGACTCACCCGGACAAGCGCATATGCCCTCTCAAACCGTTGCATCAACTGCGGCTTGTCGGTGAGAAACAACCCGCTGACTCGGCCTACACCCGACGCTCCTATTGCTTTTCATCACAGAAACCGACAGTTGGTTACTGAAAACCCATAAAGACGCTATAAGAATCGCAGAAATTTCTGCTTGAGATCGGCTTCCGAGCCGGTATGCTATTGCCAATCCGCAGAATCATCCGCGCCAGTCCAACAAGCGAGATCCGCTCGTAACCGTACTTACACTTTCTCTTTTTGGGCTTTACCCCGATATAGCGGTTCTTCAATTGGAGCAGGGGGAATCCGCCGACCTCAAGTCGCTTTTTCCCCAAGAAAAGGCCGCCCTGCACAACATTGGTCACTCCACATGGATTGGAGAACTGCTCTAGCACCACGATCATCAATCACCCCTGAGAGTCTCGACGTTCACCAACGAGACGGCTGGGGAAATCCTTATTTCGAGGCTGTGCAAACGTGAGGTATTCCATGCAGATCGTTTCCCCCTCAACTTCCCGGCTGCTGGCGCTTGTGGCGGTCGTTGCGCTGTGTTCGAGTGCGCTTTTTTCACAGCAGACTCTTGGCGGCATCACCGGCGAAGTCACCGACTCGGCGGGCGGCGTGATTCCCAACGCAACCGTTACCGTGGTCGATGAAAACACATCGTTGACGCGTACCGTCAAGAGCAACGCATCCGGCTCGTATTCGTTTGTGAACCTGCCCATCGGGACGTATACGCTGACCTATACAGCCGATGGCTTCGATGTGCAGAAGACGCAGCACATCACCGTGCAGGCCGATCGGACGGCAACCGTGAGCGCCTCGCTCAAAGTGGGCCAGACCACCACCACCGTCGAGGTCGCGGCCTCGCCGTTGATGAATGCCGTCGACACCACCAACGGCTACGTCATGGACACGCAGCAGATTGAATCCGTGCCGCTGGCCACAGGCAGCTTCACCGGCCTGGCCACGCAATCGGCTGGCGTGAGCGCCGAACTGGGCAGCGGAACCGGCGCCAACTCCGGCCTGGGCAACGAGCCCATCTGGGCCAACGGACAGCGCGATACTTC
>JBEKVS010000330.1:0-6611 GCA_049513795.1 Occallatibacter sp.
TCTTCGCACATCTGGCCAACGACGGGAACGAGGGCGGCGCGGAGGGTTTCGTTGTAGCGGGCGCGGTCGGCGGATGAGCCCACGGAGTTGAGTTGCAGGGTCCAGCCGGTGATGCCTAGCTCGTCGAGCAGCGTGGCCAGCATTTCGAGGACTTCGGCGTCGCGCGAGGGACTTTCGCTGCCGGCGGATGGCGGACCGATGACTTCGGCGCCGATCTGCGAGAACTGGCGGTAGCGGCCTTTTTGCGGACGCTCGCGGCGGAACTGCGGGCCGATGTAGTAGAGCTTTTGCAGTTGACCGGTTTCGCCGAGCTGGTGTTCGATGTAGGCGCGAACCACGCCGGCGGTGTTTTCTGGACGAAGGGTGAGGGACTGCGTCTTCTCCGACTGCGCGCGGGCGCGGTCTTCCCAGGTGTACATTTCTTTCGAAACGATGTCGGTTTCTTCGCCCACGCTTCGCGCGAAGAGGCCGGTGTCTTCAAAGATGGGGGTGCGGATTTCGCCGAAGTTGTAGCGGGCGAAGACGGTGCGCGCGGTCGCTTCGATGCGGTTCCAGAGAGCCGTCTCCGGCGGCAGCAGGTCGCGCGTGCCGCGGACGGCTTTGAGGGTCTGGCTCATGGTGTTAACCTTTGGGGCAACTTCTTAGGATACTAGGTGGGAGCGATGCTGCCTCATGTTGCCTCAATAGCCGCGCTATTCGTCGACCAGGTGCAGCAGGCGCCAGCTGGAGTTCAGTGCGCGCAGACTGCGCCTGAGCCTTGGTGGAAGTGGTGGGTGCAGAGCGTCATTCCTGTCGCGGGTGGCTCTTTAATTGCAATTTGGTCATTTGTTCAGAACCGTAAATCGGAAAACGAGCAGTGGCTCCGAAATCAGAAAACCACGCGTGAACAATGGATTCGGGATCAAAAGAAGGGCGAATGGAGCCTTTTGTTGCGTAGCGTCGCAAGCGTTTATCAAATCACCGATCTCGTAATCGGCTGGAACCGAAAGATCGCCGACAGGATAGTTTCGGAATTAGAACCGGCCCTCAAAGAAGTTTCAATTGCACGGGCAAATTGCGTTTTTCTTGACAAGTTTCGCCTGAACAGCGAAGGCGGGGAGAAGATTAGGGAGTTTCTTCGATTCGCCGAAATACAATCACAAAAGGTCAGAGGAAATCTTGGATTGTTTGACAGCATTGAAGATCAGGCCGAGAAGGCAGGCTCTCGCACCGACGAAGACAACAAATCCCTCCTTCGTTGCGTTGAGGTCGTTTCAGTCGAACTTTCTACCCTTGCCGCGCAATCACACAATTTGCTGGTTTGGCTCCAGAATGAAGCCGAACTTGATCTTGTTAAAACATCAGAAGGTAGTGAACACGGAGCAACGATGCGATGAAAGAAGCTATTCAACTTCACAGGGAAGAAAACTGGATCATAGCTGAGGTTTCTGAACTTCCCGGTTGCATCACCCAGGGCCGCACCGAAGCAGAAGCACGCGCCAATCTTGAAGAGGCTATCGCCGCTTGGCGCTGAGCCGAGAAGCAAAAGGCCAAGGATAAGCCTACGCACTCTTCCTGATCGCGTCCCTCAGTGCACTGTCGATGCGGGTTTGCCAGTCGGGGCCGGTGGACTTGAAGTGGTCAATCACTTCCGGAGATAGGCGCAGCGAAACCAGTTTCTTGGTCGGCGCCTTTTGCGGGCCACGCTTGCCGCGTCGGACGATCTTGCCATTGCGAATAAGGTCAGCCTGGGCTAGCCAGGCGCGGGCAGCTTCGGCGTCGTTGGGGTCATAGGGGCCGTCTTCGGGCTCGTGAGGGATGTGATCGCCCTCATTGAATGCGAGAACGCGGTCACAGTCTGTTTCAGTGTTTGTCTCGCTCATTTCGTTCGCGCTCCTCTCGTCAACAAGCGGACCGAAGCGAGAATCACGTGGACATCCTCGCGCTTAGCCGTCCCAAAGGAAAATTTAATTGTAGCTACGATATACGTCGCGAGTAAGCAGAACCAAGTCAAGGATCGGAATTTGTGGTTTCCCATCCATGCGCCGAAAGGAGGCGCATGGATGGGGCACGAAGCATTTGTGCGGGTTGAAAGGCCCGAAGTGAGAGCCCGATCTTGACAAACTGAACTAAACCGTTCAGTATTTATTTTCTGGAGAATTGATTATGATTCGGGTGCAAAACCTCGTGAAGACGTTTGGGACATTTACCGCCGTGAACGATGTTTCGTTCGAGGTGGCGGAGGGGGAGATCTTTGCCTTCCTGGGGCCGAACGGGGCGGGCAAGACGACCACCATCAAGATGCTGACTACGCTGCTGAAGCCGACCAGCGGGTCGATTGAGCTGGATGGACTGAATCCGGAGACCAAACAGAATGAGGTGCGGCGGCGGTTTGGGATTGTGTTTCAGGATCCGAGCCTGGACGGCGATCTGACGGCCGAGGAAAACATGGAGATCCATGGCGTGCTCTATCACGTGCCGCACAAGGTGCGCAGGCAGCGGACGGAAGCGCTGATGAAGCAATTTGAGCTGTGGGAGCGGCGCAAGGACCAGGTGAAGAAGTTTTCCGGCGGCATGAAGCGGCGGTTGGAGATTGCGCGCGGGTTTCTGCATACGCCGAAGATTCTGTTTCTGGATGAGCCGACGCTGGGGCTCGATCCGCAGAGCCGGAATCAGCTGTGGACGCACGTGAAGAAGGTGAATGAAGCGGAGAAGGTGACGGTGATGCTGACCACGCATTACATGGACGAGGCGGACCGCGTGGCGCATCGGGTGGGCGTGATCGACCATGGGAAGCTGGTGGCGCAGGGGACTCCGCAAGAGATCAAGCAGCGGACGGGGACGGAGACGCTGGAAGAGGCGTTCCTGAAATTAACGGGGTCGACGATTCGCGACGAGAGCGCGGGATCGGCGGACCAGATGCGGCAGTTCGCGAAAATGTGGCAGCAAGGAGGCAAGCGATGAATGCGATTTACATACTTTGGCTGAGGGAGCTGAAGCGCTACACGCGCTCGCGGGCGCAGATCGTGGCCTCGCTCGGCCAGCCCTTGCTCTATCTGCTCGTGCTTGGTTTTGGGCTTGGCCCGGTGTTCAAGCGGGCCGGCAACGGCAACTACTTTCAATTTGTCGCGCCGGGCGTGATCAGCATGTCGGTGTTGTTCTCTTCTATTTTTTCCGGGCTGGGATTGCTCTGGGACCGCCAGTTCGGATTTCTGAAGGAGACGCTGGTGGCGCCGGTGCCGCGCATTCAAATCATGATCGGGCGCACGCTGGGCGGATGCACGGTGGCGGTGATTCAGGGCCTGCTGGTGACGACGATCAGCGTCATCGCCGGCTTCCGGCCGACGAACTATCTGGACATTCCCATCGCGCTGGGCTTCATGCTGCTGATCGCGCTGCTGTTCGCGGCGGTCGGCGTGGCCATTGGTTCGGGCCTTCAGGACATGCAGGGCTTCCAGCTCATCATGAATTTTCTCGTCCTGCCTATTTACTTTCTTTCCGGGGCCATGTTTCCGCTAGCGGATCAAAAGCTGCCTTTGCGGATCGCAACCGGAATCGATCCCCTCTCGTATGGCGTGGATGGCCTGCGTTCGGCGCTGCTGGGCATTTCGTTCTATGGCCGGTTTGTGGATTTCGCCGTGCTCGCTTCGCTCGCGACCATCCTGATGATCTTCGGCGCGTGGCGTTTTTCGAAGATCGAGATCTAGAGATGGCGCGGCAAAGGAGTGAGGAAGCGCACGACCGGGTATTGCGAGCGGCGCTCGAGCTTTTTGGCGAGCGCGGTATCGATGCGACCAGCATGGATGCGATTGCGCAGACCTCGGGCGTGAGCAAGGCGACGATCTACAATCACTGGCCGAATAAAGAGGCGCTCTTAATTGACGTAATGCTGATGGTAAATGGGCTTGATCGCGATCCGGAAGACGTGGATTCGGGCGATCTTTGCAAGGACCTAGCCACGGTGCTGAGCCGGCGGCCGCCGGATGAGTTCGATGCGGCGCGGCAGAGGATGATGCCAACGATGATTGCGTATTCGGCGGTCCATCAGGAGTTTGGCGAGGCATGGCGGCACCGGGTGATGGAGCCCTCGCGGGTGTGCCTGAAACGCGTCTTGCGGCGGGGCATGAAGAGAGGACTGTTGCCGGCGACGCTGGATATGGATGCGGCCATGGCGCTGCTGCTGGGGCCGCTGCTCTATGGGCATATCTTTTATCGCGGCATGCAACCAGCGTGTCGCGATCTTGGACAGGTTGCGGCGGAGTCGTTCTGGCGCGCTTACCGCACTGCGCAACCGAATCAGCCGTTCGAGATTTCCAAGCGGCCGCGGACCACCCAGGCTCAACCTGCCGGTGGCGCTTAAGGCGGGAGCCGGCTTTCGATGCAGACGACACACTCGGCGGATGGTACCCCCATCGCATACTGGCGCGAAGGCTCTGGCCCTCCGCTGCTGCTGGTTCACGGTGGAGCCTGCGATCACCTCGCCTGGCACTTCGTGGTTCCGCTTCTGGCAGAGAAATTCACGGTGTATAGCTACGACCGCCGGGGGCGGGGTGAGAGCGGAGATACAGATCCCTACTCGGTAGAACGCGAAATCGAGGACGTTGCCGCCATGCTCGCTACCATTGGCGCGCCTGCGCATCTGCTGGGCCATTCCGCAGGAGGCATCCTGGCGCTGGAAGCGGCGCAGCGCACCAGCAGCCTGTTGAGTTTGATTCTTTACGAACCGGCCTACGTGGTGAACGGCGCGCGGGAGCGGCCGGGGGCAAAAGCTCTTGAGAAGGTGCAAGCCTTGCTGGCCGAGGGCAACCGCGACGAAGTGATTCGCATTGCGATGCGCGAGACGCTGGGACTTCCGGAATCAGAGATTGCGGCCATGGGGGCTGGCCCTGGCTGGGAACACCTCATCGCCGTAGCGCACACCATTCCGTACGACTGGAAGCTCTGGGATCAGCCGCTGGTTGAGGGGCGTGCGCGCGCGGTAGAAACCCGGGCGCTTGTGCTGATGGGCTCAGAAAGCCCTGCCTGGCTGCAAGCCGGCGCCACGACTGTTGCGGCCGCGCTCCCCAATGCCCGGCTCGAAGTTCTTCCCGGCCAGGAGCACCTGGCCACGGTAACGGCTCCGGAGATGTTCGCGCAGGCGGTGTTGAATTTTATCGAGTACGGCTGAGATCGACGAGGCGCGGGCCAAGCCCCGACGGACACGATTAGAGATCAGAAACCGGGCGCGTTAATATCCGTTGCCTTCTTTGCGATGTTTGCGATAGACGTAGCGGCCGACTAGCCAGCCGACGGCGCTGCCGACGAGGACATCGGAGGGAAAGTGCTGGCGGGCGAGGACGCGGGTGAGACTGACGCCGGTGGCGAGTCCATAGGCGGTGATCTGGGTGAGCGGGCCGTTGTACTCCGAAGCGATTACAGCGGCTGAGGACCAGGCGATGAAGCTGTGCGTGGACGGGAAGGACGAATCGAGACCTACGCTGGTCTGGAAGAACTTTCCTTTGGCGCCATCGAGGGTCGGGCGTTCGCGCATGGAGGCTGCCTTCAGCACTTCATCGACCACCAGGCTGTCGACCATGGCTTCGCCGGCGAGAATGCCGGTTTCGGTGGCGTGGTCGTCGTGGTGGATGTGACCCAGGCCATAAATGAGCGCGGGGGCGAGAACGAATCCGCCCATCAAGCCGTTGGAGGCGGTATCGGCGTGGCTGTTGAGCGAGGCGTCATCGAGTTTGGACGAGGACATGACCTGGTGATCGGTGGTTACCAGCACCGTGGTGGCAAGGCCGAGTGGAATGAGCAGGCCGAGGTCGTGCTCGCGGATGTGCGCGGGGCTGGTCCAGATGGCTTCTTGATCCTTGAGAAAGTTGACCGGGGTGTTGCGGAGGGTGACGGCGTTTTTGTCGGTGGGTTGTACCGGAGGTGGGGTGGGCTTGGGGGCAGGCGAATCCGGCAAAGCTGCGGGCGATGAGGTTGTTGGATCCTGCGCGCTCGCGGAACGGCCGCAGGCTGCTGCGAGCAAGGCCAGGGAGACGACGACGTGGGCGCGGAAGAGCAAGTTTTCAGGATTCCTCAGAGGCTTGATTTGATGTTAGACGCTGCGCCCGGCGAATCCCCGTGAGGGGCGACACTCGGGATCGATTTGCACTGATCCTGCGAGCGGGTTCAGCCGGCGGACTCTGCCAGGTAAAACTCGGTGTAGTCGAGATAGTTCTGGGCGTATTCGAGGATCAAAGCGCGGTCTTTGTCGGTGAGCTCGCGGCGCAGTTTGGCGGGAACTCCGGCCCACAATGTGCGCGGTGGAACGACGGTGTGCTCGGGAACGACGGAACCGGCGGCGATGATGGAGCCGGCACCGATGCGGCTGTTGTTAAGAACGCGGGCGCCGATGCCGATCAGGCATTCATCCTCGACTACGCAGCCGTGAACGGTGGCGTTGTGGCCGATGGTGACCCAGTCGCCGACGATCACCGGGTAGAGATTGCGCTGGCCGTGGAGCACGGAGCAATCCTGCACATTGGAGTTGGAGCCGACGCGGATGGAGTTGACGTCGCCGCGGAGCACGGCGTTCATCCAGACTGAGGAATGCTCGCCGAGGGTTACGTCGCCGATCAATTGGGCGGATAGATCGATGTAGC
>JBEKVS010000331.1:0-7999 GCA_049513795.1 Occallatibacter sp.
GGGCGGCTTCGAGGGTTTCGAGGGCCTGGTCGCGGCCGCGCTGCTTTTCGATCCAAAGCGTCCCCATGAAGTGGGCTACGCCTTCGGAGAGCCAGGCGCGGGGTGACTGCATCCAGGCGTGGGTGAGGGCGTGGGCGAGGATGCCTTCGAGCTGGTCGGGGTCGGCCTGGTTGCTGGTGGAGCGGATGGATGTGGCGAGGAGTGCGCCGGTTTCGTAGGGAGCGTCCTGGGGGTCGGGCAGGTCGAGGAGGGTGAGCTGGGAGCGGGGACGCTTGCCGAGCCAGCCTTCGAGGAAAGGGGTGACGGCGGTGGCGGCGGCGGTCCAGGACTGGACGGCGGCTTCGTGCTCGGGAAGGACCCAGAGGGCGGTGTTGGGGGCGGAGCGGGCGGTGCGGATGGCTAGGAAGAGGCTGGGGGCGTCGAAGCCTAGAGTTTCGCCGAGATTGTCGGCTGTGGCTACGCCGGCTACTTCGGAATCGAGTGAGCCCGGTTGGGTGACGGTGAGCGGGAAGGCGTGGCCGTTGATGAGGGCGACGGAAGGGACGCGGCCGTGGGGGAATTCGACGGTGAGGCGGAGGCGGAAGTGGGCGCCGGCGAGGCGGAGTTTGTGCTGGCCGATTTCGTCGAAGAGGCGGGCGCCGTCGCCGAGGATGACGGGGACGCTCGCGACGGGATACCAGACGACGTTGCCGAAGCCGCGCAGGCCGGTGAAGTCGGGGGCGATCTGGTCCCAATCGGAGTGGAAGGCGACGTCGTCGGGGGTGCCGATGGTGAGCAGGCGCTGGGCGTTGGCGGGGATGAGGCCGGAGTAGGTGACGTCGAGCTGGAGGCTCGCGCCGGGTGCCAGGGGCTGGGCGAGTGATATGGCGGCTTCGTGGAGCTGGCCGGTGTGGTCGGCGTCGGAGTTGAGGGTGGCGACCTGGAAGAGGGCGTCTTTAAGGTTGATGCGGATGCGCTCCCAGGTGAGCTGGGAGGAGATCTGCAGGGGGATGCGGGCGAGCGGGGATTTGCCGTCGTTGCGGATGGTGAGGAGGGCGCGGACGGCGATGTGCTTCTCGGCGGGACGGAGATGCACGTCCATGTCGAAGGCGGTGAAGGTGATGGCCTGGCGTTCGGCGTCTTCGGCGGTGGGAACGGCGGACCGCTGCGGTGGGGCTGGCTGGGCTGATTGGGTGGTGGTTTGGCCATTTTCGTCGATGGAACGGGAGAAGATGACTTTGCCGGCGGGCTTTGCCTCCGTGGGCGGCGTGCCGGGGGCGGCGGGAGTTGTTTGCGCAAGAGACGAAACGCCAGCCACTGCGAGTGCCAGCGACAGGACTGCGCCGGCAAGTCGAAAGATCATGAGCCGAGGCCTTTCTGCTTGCGCGCAGGTGTTTGGGGCTGAGCTTTGGACGGTTGGGCCTGAGCGTTGAAAGCGTTGCGGCGCTGGCGGAAGGCTTCATAAAGCACGACGGCGCCGGCGGCGGAGACGCGCTGGCGGAAGGCTTCATAAAGCACGACGGCGCCGGCGGCGGAGACGTTGAGGGAGCTGACGCCGCCGGCCATGGGGATGCGCAACAGGTGGTCGCAGGTGCGGCGGACGAGATCGTGGAGGCCGGCGCCTTCGCGGCCGAGGACGAGAACGCAGTCGCCGGTGAAGTCGAACTGGTCATAGTCGGTGGCGCCTCGTTCGTCGAGTCCGATGATCCAGAGGTTTTGGCGCTTGAGGTCTTCGAGGGCGCGGACCAGGTTGACGACACGGGCGATGCGCAGGTGCTCAGCGGCGCCGGCGCTGGCTTTGACGGCTACCGCGCTCAGAGGAGCGGCCCGGCGCTCGGTGAGCACGACGCCGTCGACGCCGGCACCATCGGCTACGCGGAGGAGCGCGCCGAGGTTTTGCGGGTCTTCAACGCCGTCAAGCGCTAAAACAAGGCGAGCAAGAACGAGGCGGCTGGAGTTTGCGGGGGCGGCGTGGCCGGCGGTGAAGAGGTCCTCGATGGTGAGAAATTCCTGCGGGCGGACCATGGCGACGATGCCTTGATGCGCAGGGGATTTGGCGAGAACGGTGAGTTGATCGCGCGATTCCTGGCGGACGCGCACGCCGCTTTGACGGCACAGGGCGACCAGTTTTTCAAGGCGCACGTCGTCGCGTTCGCGGGCGATGAGCACCTGGTCGAATCGACGCTTGCCGGCCTTGAGCGCTTCCTCGACCGGATGCACGCCATACAAAACATCCATGAGGGATAGTGTAGAAGATCGTCGCTGGTGCAAAGCCGGCTGCGTGGGATTGGCTGGGAAGTGAAATCTTGCAAGCCGGGCAAGAGAGGTGTCGAGCATGGGTCCGATTGGGATGACATGTGCAGCGCTGCAATGCGCACTTGAGATCTGTAAGGATCGACTTACCGCGAGGCGACGAATTGGCAGGTAACTTTGGTCGAACTTGGGACGAGTAATTCTTACACGATAACCGGAAGGGATTTGTCGCATTGGGGTAATAACTCCGGGGTTGCCTGGTTTGGGAGTTTATTTTCATTTTTCTCGCGCAATACCGTTGCCCGATCCCACTAAGTGTGAAACGATGGCCTTGAACAATTCCGAAGTTGCCTGCCGGTTTCATGGCGAAGAGAAGTAGCTAGATGGCGAGGATAGAGAGTTAGATTCTCCGCAACCATTGATAGTGGCTTGATCCCTCGATGTTTGACCGGATTGCCGCGTTGCACAGAAGCGTGATTCCTGTGACCGCTGACAGTGTGATGATGAGAGGTTGCTGGGTAGGTTGAAGCAAGCGATCCGGGTCTTGCATTACGATCCCGGTCTTGCGCCGCTCAGAACGACCCATTGACAACTGAGACTTGACCCCGCTTATAGGTTGATGGAGCGGACGAGAAGCCTCGCGCCGAATAGAAAGCAAACACTCAAAAGGGAATTCCGTGAAAATCTTCATCCAGTCATTCTTCGCTTCCTTCCTGTTTATGACGTTAGCCATCCCGGCGCTGGCCAGCGTAGACATCAACACTCCCATCAACGGCTCCCAGGTCGATTCTCCGTTCAAGGTTTCTGCCGACGCAGCCACCTGTTCGTCGCAAAGTGTCTCCACGATGGGCTATTCGCTCGACAACAGCCCGGACACAACGATGGTGAGCGGAGAATCCGTCGAGGCCTCGGTGAGCGCGAGCGCAGGCGCACATACGCTGCACGTAAAAGCATGGAACGCGAGCGGAGCCGTATGCGTCGCCGACGTTGGCATAACGGTTGTCAGTTCGCCGGACGACAAGGCTATCCCGTCGAATGCAGTCAGCGTGAGCAACATTCAGGCACTGGGTAATTGGGACGCTGCCAATGATTCAGGCGGGGAGGGAAGTTCAAGCGGTTCGACGAGCCTGGTGAATTCGCCTTCAATGGATGGGACGGCGCGCGAATTTGTAACCCACTACAAGAACAATGGCGACGAGCGCTATTCAATCTCGTTTGGAGACGATGAATCGGCCACCAACTTTTTCTACGATACGTGGATTTATCTCACAAGCTCGTCGCAGAGCATTGGCAATGTAGAGATGGATTTCAACCAGGTGATGTCGAACGGGCAGACGGTGATATTCGGCTTTCAATGCGATGGATGGAATGGCACGTGGGATTACACCGCCAATCTCGGGTCCCCCGATCATCCAAAAGATTCGTGGCTGCATTCCGGTGCTTCCTGTAACCCGCGCAGCTGGTCGATTAATACCTGGCATCACGTTCAAGTTAGTTACTCACGCAATGATTCGGGCGTAGTGACTTATCAATATGTTGTGCTTGACGGCACGCGGCAGAATATCAATGCCACAGCGCTGTCGGCATTTGCGCTTGGGTGGGAACCTACGCTTCTGACTAACTTCCAGATTGATGGACTTGGCTCGAGCGGTAGTAACACTGTGTTTATGGATGACCTTACGATTTACCGGTGGTGAAAACTCGGACTGGCTGGCGAATTCGGGCATTCCTTTGGCGCTGAAACAGGCAGCGGAAAAGGGAGGGATTCGCGGGTGAATGGCTCAGAAAAACACGCCTCAGCGGCTAAAGCCTCGCTAATTGTGCTGACTTTATGCCAGGGCTGAAATCCCTGGCCTGCCGCCCGACGGGATTTTCCTTAGCCTGCGAAGCCACTTAATTTGTTAAGAACGCGCGCACCTGCCTCCGAAATTGACTTTTCTTAGACTGCTTGGCTTGCTGAAGTGAGGATGCGGCTGCATACTGGGGCTGCCGGCAAGTCCATGAGCCCTTCCCCGATTCGATCTTTCACTGCCGTCCTGGAGCCGCTTCAGAGCGGACTCGGGTGGGTAATTGCGCGTGTTCCTTTCGATGTGCACAAGGCATGGCCGGTGCGCAAGGGGCTGCGGGTGCGTGGAGAGATTGACGGATTCGCCATTCGGACGTCGCTCCTTCCCGAAAAGGGCACCGGCCGGACCTTCCTGCTGGTCAATAAGAAGATGCAGGCGGCGACGAAGTTGCGGGCCGGCGCGAAGGTGCGGATCACGCTGGAACCGGACCTGGAAGAGCGGCCGGCCGAGATGCCGCCGGAGTTGGAGCGGGTGATGAAGGGCGACCGGCTGTTGCGGCGCTGGTTCGAGAAACTCGGATTGGGGATGCGCAAGTGGATCGGCGACTGGGTGACCCAGCCGAAGAGCATTGAGGCGCGCCGGAATCGCGCGGAACGCACTGCCGAGTGGCTGATGCTGGTGATGGAAGGCGAGATGGAGACTCCGCCGATTCTGAAGGCCGCGTTTTTGCGGCATCCGCTGGCGCGGGCGGGATGGGAGGCGATGACACAGGCGCAGCGGCGCCGCCATTTGCTGGGGATCTTCCATCTGCAGGGGGTCGAAGCCCGGGAGCGGAGGGTGGAGACGGCGATGGAGGATGCGATCCGGGTGAGCCGGAAAGAACCGAAGCGGACACGAGCTGAATCCAAAGAGACGGCGCGAGGAGAGACGGGGTGGGAAGAAGCGGGGTGGGGTGAATAGGGCACTTTTCGGGCCACGGACGCTTTTCGGATTATTCGACAGGCGCAGAAAGGTTCGGTTGGGAACAGATTTCAATACAAATTTCAACAGAGGCGCATATTTCAGCGACTTGGACGGCCAGCATGTCGTCTAATGGAACAAGATGAGCACAGCCGTGTCTACCCGCCCTTTTCTCGCCCTGGGATCCACTACAGCTGTTGACGAGCAGGTGAGGCAGGAGAGCCTCGCCGTTGCGCAGGGGCTCAAACGCCAGGATGTTGGCTTGCTGGATGAGCTGATTGTCCGCTATCAGCACCGGCTTTTCCGCTATCTGCTGTACTTGACCAGCAATCGGGAGATGGCCGAGGACCTGTTCCAGGAGGTCTGGATGCGGGTGCTGGTGCGCGGCGCACAGTTCAATGGGCAGGCGCGCTTCGATACCTGGCTTTTTACCATCGCGCGCAACCTGGTGATCGACCAGCGCCGCAAGCGGACCATGAGCAGCCTGGACGAGCTATTTGAGGGCCACAGCGATGAAGACCGCCCCATGGTCTACGAGATAGCCGACGGCGAGCCCACGCCTTTCGACCGCTTTTCGAATCTGGAAGACCGGCATCAGATTGCCTCGGCGCTGATGCAACTGGACACGCTGCATCGCGAGGTGCTGGTGCTGCGCTTCCACGAAGAATTATCGTTGGAAGAGATAGCGAAGGTTACGCGGGCTCCTTTATCAACTGTTAAATCAAGACTTTATCGTGGATTGGCGGCGATCAAGCCGAAGTTGGAACGCGCCTACCCACGGGCCCTGGAGGCGGTTTGAGCTCCATGGACGAGGCCGGGATCCAGGGCAGCGATGCGGTGACCCGGATGGTTGCCGAGAGCGATTTGCTGTCTTCCCTCACCGGCCATCAGGCAGGGCGGGATTGTGCGCTGGCCTACCGGACTTGCCGGGTTGTGAACGCCTCCCATGGCGTGATGCAGGAGCAGAAGGCGGGGCGGCGGCGGATTCGCGCCGTGGCTCTGGCCGCGACTTTGCTGATGGTGCTTTGCCTGGGCCCGCTGGTCTGGTGGGCGGTGGACACGCTGATCGCGGGGGAACGGCTGTGCGATATTACCAGCCAGATTGCCCTGTGGATCTGCATTCTGTGCCCGGCGCTGGTGGCTTCGGCGCTGCTGGCCGGGTGGGTGCGGAATCGCTCCTGATTCGGAGAAGAGCCCAACGCTCTGATCGGGAAAGAGCCGGCGACAAAAGCGTGTTCCCTTCCCTGGTGCGCGCAACTTAGCATTTACTTTTCACGTCAATGGAATGTGGGTTAAGCTTCTTCTAACCTGCGATTGTCGATTCTTCTAGCTTTTGATTGTCCATTCTTCTGGCTTTTGATCGTTCGTTTGGATGGGGGAAATTGGGACTGGGATTGCATACCTACAAGCCACAATCCGTGACCATCAACGAAGCCGAGCAGCTTCTTCCCGTCTGGTCGATTGTGTGCGGCATTGCGGCGTTCGGGCTGGTGGAGTACTACTTCTGGTTTGTGCTGCCCGACGGTAAGCACCACATGCCGCTGGCGTTGCGCATCTACTTCAATCTTTCCTGGGGATTGCTGGCCGCGCTCTATTTCCTGATGGTGGGGTATGTGAGCAAGGACGCGCCGCGGCGGGCGATGAGCTCGCGCTTCTGGATTGTGATCTGCTTTGTGATGCCGGGCGGCATCGGGGCGGTGCTTTACTTCCTGCTCAGGGCGCCGGTGGTCTCGCGGTGCCCGGCCTGCTCGACGCATGTGCAGAACGATTTTCACTTCTGCCCGCAATGCGATTACCGGCTGACCGCGAGCTGCGGGAACTGCTTTCGCACAGTGCGCGGGACGGACCAGTTTTGTACGCGATGCGGACATGAACTGGCGACGGATCATATGCCGGCGCGGTTGCGGGTGCTGGGCGAGTAGAGGCCGGAGCTTTGCTGAAGCTGGGCTTGGCGCCATGAACGCTGCAACAGCAGGTCCTTCGACTCCCTTCGCTGCGCTTCGGTCGCTCAGGATGACAAGAGTTTGTGATGGCTTATGGGCCTGCTTGAATTGACCGCGCTTGCTTCCCTTCTTACAATCTAGATTCCATCCTGGATGCCGATCTCCGCGCTCATTATCGATGACGAACAACTTGCCCGCGACGAGCTCAGGTACCTGCTTGAGTCTGTTGGCGGGGTGGATGTGCTGGCCCAGGGAACGAACGGGATCGAAGCCGTTGATCTGATCGAAGAGCATCATCCTGACCTTGTCTTCCTGGATGTGCAGATGCCGGGCCTGGATGGTTTTGCGGTGATTGAGCAGCTGATTGAGCGGCAAAAGAAGATGGCGAATGGCGGCCGGGATGCTGAGCCAATGCCGCAAATTGTGTTTGCGACGGCGTATGACCAGTATGCGGTTCGGGCTTTTGACGTGAATGCCGTCGACTACCTGCTGAAGCCATTTGACCGTACGCGCGTGCAGCAGACGGTGGACCGGGTGCGCGGGCGGATGGCTGCTGAATCCTCGGATAGGTCGACGGCAGGCGCGAGCGCCGAATCACCCATTGAATCGCAACTTGACGCTCTGCTGCGGCTGCTGAACCGTCCCCATGGCGGGCCGCGGCTTCACGAGCCGGCCAAGCTGCCGGCGAGGCTGATTGTGCAGGCGCAAAGCCGCTTGCTGCTGGTGGACCAGGCGGAGATTTGCTACGCGGCGATCGATGAAGGCGTGATTCGCGTGGTGACGCCGCACTTCGAGGGGCACTCGAAGTGCCGCACGCTGGAGGAGTTGCTGGAGTTGCTGGATCCGGCGGTCTTCTGGCGGGCGCATCGCGGCTTTGTGGTGAACATCAACCACATTCGCGAGGTGGTGCCGTGGTTCAAGTCGAGCTACCAGCTGCGCATGAACGACAAGAAACAGACGGAGATTCCGGTGAGCCGGGCGCAGACGCGGCGGCTGCGGGAGTTGTTCAATCTGTAGAAACTAGCTTACTTTCACGACTTTGTTGACGATTCATCGGGAAGTCGATATCATCAACAT
>JBEKVS010000332.1:0-10194 GCA_049513795.1 Occallatibacter sp.
CTTGCGCGGTAGTCAGCTTGACCACTGCGCCAATGCCGTCGCGGTTGCTCTTGTGCCCGGTGAGATGCAGCGTAATCCAATGGTTTGCGGTGACCGTCTTGTTGAGCAGAATGTGCGCCGCGCCGCCGTTGGTGCTGACCACGGCGTCGATGCGGCCGTCGTTGTCGATGTCTCCAATGGCCATGCCGCGGCCGACCCACGCCTCCTGAAATATGCCGCCCGAGATCGAGGAAACGTCCACAAACTTCTTGCCCGTGTTGCGCAACAACATCATGGGTTCGCGGTAATGAAGCATGGGCGATACCCGCTCGATGTTGTCCATGTCGTGCCCTTGAGCGATCAGCAGGTCCTTCCAGCCGTCGTTGTCGTAGTCCATGAAGCGCAGGCTCCAGCCCGAGTGCATCTGCGAAATGGAACCAATCCCGCTGGAGAGCGAGGCGTAGTTGAAGGTTCCATCCCGGTTGTTCTGGTAAAGAGCATATCTTTGATTGGCAAGGTCGGTGATCACGATATCCGGCCACCCATCATTGTCGTAGTCGGCGAAGTCGACGCCCATGCCGGCATAGGTCTGCCCTTCGGAGTTCACGGCAACCGCCGCTTCCAGACCGACTTCCTCGAAGGTTCCATCCGGCTTCTGATGAAAGAGGAACTCCGGCATTGAATCGTTGGCAATGAACAGATCCATACGCCCATCGCGGTCGTAGTCCGCCATCGCAATGCCCAGGGCTTTGGCCGGTTTGTCGAGCCCCAGCTTGTGCGAGACTTCGGTGAAATGGCCGTTGCCGTCATTGTGATAAACGAGCATGGTGATGGGAAGGAAGACGTCGGGATGGCAGATGCCGCGATATCCCTCGCGGTGCTCGCCGCAATAGACATCCTCCCAGTCCCATGTGACATAGCGAGCCACGACGAGATCGAGGAGGCCATCGTTGTCCAGATCGACCCATGCTGCCGAAGTGGACCAGCCGCTTCCACCGACGCCGGCTTTCTCGGTAACGTCGGTGAAAGTACAGTTGCCGTTGTTGTGGTAGAGCCGGTTTCCTCCGTAGGCTGTGACGAAAACATCTTCGTATCCATCGTTGTCGTAGTCGGCTACCGCGACACCCATGCCATAACCGACTCCTTTGAGGCCCGACTTCTCGGTGATGTCCTCAAACGTCCCATCGGCCTTTTGATGGTACATACGATTCCAATATTCCGGTCCCGTCTTTTGGGGAACGAAACCCTTGGGAGTGGGATCGGTGTAGGGTGCGCCGTTGACGAGGTAAAGATCGAGCCGGCCATCATTATCGCAATCGAAGAGCGCGACCCCGGAGCCCATGGTTTCAAGAAGGTATTTGCGCGAAGTGTGCGGGGCCTGGTGCAGAAAATGCACACCGGCCTGGTCGGTAATGTCGACAAGTTTTGCGGGAACCGCGGATTGGGGTGAGACTTGAGTCGGGGCCGCTGGTGTGCCTGGTGCAGACGACGATTGAGACCGCGCAAAGTTAACGGGGGCGAAGCAAAGACAGAGCACCGGAAGACATAGAGTGCATCGACGAGTCGGCTTCATGGTTCGCCCACCCTTCATGGTCTGGCCTTATGGCTTGAGGGCGCACTGGCAGCTGCACTTGCTGCCGGGCAGGGCTGACCATTGCACAGAGAGCTCGTAATTCCACTCCCCTCGCTGATGGTGAAGATGCGGTCCACGGCAGGCAGCTTGATCGTTTCCTTCGCGCCGGAGGGCCAGTGAATCTCGGCCGAGCCGGCGTCGGTAGCGTCACCCAGGCCGAAGTGAGGGCGTGGATCATTGGTCGAAACATAGCTTCCGCCGCTGATCACATCCTGGCGCTGGCGCATGCCGTTGGCCGTGAGGTAGACCGTTGCTCCCACTGCGTC
The DNA here is from genome assembly GCA_049513795.1 of Occallatibacter sp. Lineage (GTDB taxonomy): Bacteria > Acidobacteriota > Terriglobia > Terriglobales > Acidobacteriaceae > Telmatobacter. The sequence goes on from JBEKVS010000332.1 coordinate 1,879, forward strand.
GCGCGGGCTTTTGGGTCCGCCCACCAGCTTCAATTCCACCCAGTGGTGGTGGTCAGGATTGACGTTTTTCAGGAGCAGGGGAGGGCCGTCGATGGGACTAATCACTACGTCGATCTTGCCGTTATTAAACAGGTCGCCAAAGGCCGCTCCACGTCCGGAAATGAGAGTAGACAGTGCTGATCCTTTTACTGGTGGCACTTCTTCGAATTTGCCGTCGTGCATGTTGCGAAACAGAAGTGTCCGCTGCGCGTAAGAGGTTCCCCAATCCTCTTTGTCGGCCGCGGGGTAGATGTGTCCGTCGACGAACATCAAATCCAGCCAGCCGTCGTTGTCGTAGTCCAGGAAACCTGTACCCCAGCTCAAAAATGGAATCGACTTCTTGCCCAGCCCTGAACGAATTGAAACTTCGCTGAAGCTGGCGCCGCCTTCATTGTGGAAGAGCAATTTGGCCTCATCGGAAAAGTCGCTGATGGCGAAATCCAAAAGACCGTTGTTCAGATAGTCACCGACCGCGATGCCCATCGCGGCCACTTCACGGCCGTCCTCATTGAGGGCAAAACCTGAATCAAGGCTTGCGTCCTGAAAGGTTCCGTCGCCGCGATTGAGAAACAGATAACTCAGCGTGGAGTCATTCGCGACCGCCAGGTCAACTTTGCCATCGTTGTTGGCATCGACAAAAACCGGGGTCAAGCCGTAGTAGTGATTCGCCGGATCCGCAACGCCGGCCTTCACCGTGGTATCGCTGAACGTTCCGTCACCATTATTGTGGAACAGATGGTCGGGTTCACTTTGCAATCCGCGCGGCCCGCACATCACAGGCACGCCGCGAAACTCGCAGAGGTTATTACTCGCCGCCTTGGTCCTGGCATAGGGCAGGTCATTGCGATCGAAGTGCACATAGCCGGTGACGAACAGATCCAAGCGTCCGTCCCCGTCGTAGTCGCCCCAGGTGGCGCCGGCGCTCCAATTGCCCAGCGTCAGGCCGGCCTTTTCCGCAACATCGGTGAAGGTTCCATCGCGATTGTTGTGATAGAGCCGGTTCTTGCCGTAATTGGTTACGAAGATGTCGGGCCAGCCGTCGTTGTCGTAGTCGGCGATGGCCACGCCAAAGCCCCAGCGGTCGTTGGTCACTCCGGCCTTGGCCGCCACGTCGGTAAAAGTGCCGTCGTGGTTGTTGTGAAACAGTGCCGAGTGGGGCGGCGTTTCCTTTCCATCCAGCGCATTGAACGTGGAACCGTTGAGCATATAAATATCGAGCCAGCCGTCGTTGTCGTAGTCGATCAGCCCGACGCCGGAACCATTTGTGTCGATGATCAGCTTCTTGTCCGCAGCGCCCATTACGTGATTCCAACCGGAGAGTCCCGCAGCTTTCGTCCCGTCCTCGAAGACTACCGGGCCGGAATTGACAAAGCCTCCGGCCGTGATGGGGCGTTTCATTGCATCGTAAACCGGCTTCGACCCGCCTGGGTTGCTGCCCATGCCAGTTTGCGCCTGGGGTGCCTGCGGCGCCGTGAGGGAAATGACGGACACCGGTCGGGTAAGCAATGCTGCAATCAGCGCGCAGGCATAGGGACGGGGAAACTGCGGCAACAAGGCGCCTCCAACGATTGAGTCTAACGCAAGGCAGAGACCCTCGGGCACCTGCTTGGTGAAGCCAGTTCCTGGTGCCGAACCGTCTCCTGTGTCTCGACTGGTTCCGCGCTGGGCCTATACTTATGGTGTTTTGAATTGGTCAACCAAGGGAATCTTATGTTTTTCTCACTCCGATCCTTTTGTCGTCTCCAGTCCTATAGCCTCCGATCCTATCGACTTCCATCATGGAACTGGATTGCTATTCTTCTCCTGTTCCCTTGGACTGCAGTTTATTGTCAGCCGCCAACATGTCCGACCGTTGCGGATAGGGCCGCCACTCCTGCGGACACGGCGTTCGGTGATGGCCGCTATGCGGATGCAGAAGGCCTGTACCGGCAGACATTGCAGCAGAAGCCGCAGGATGCTGAGTTATCCGCGGCTCTTGTACGCGTGCTGCTCCATGAAGACAAGGTTGCAGAGGCATTCACGCAAGCGAACGCCGCTCTCGGCGCGAACCCACATGCGGCGGCGGCGCTCACCGCGCTGGCTGAGGTTCAACTGCGACAAGGGCAGCCCTGGCTGGCCATGGAGACGCTCGATTCAGCCGTTGCCGCCGACGCATGTTATGCGCGCGCACACCTGATTCGCGGCCGCGTGTTCCGCATCGACTCGATGTACGCGTCGGAGCGCGCGGAGATCAAGCTCGCCAATGAGATTAACCCCTCAGATCCCGACATTCAGCATGATTCGCTGCGAATCTTATCGCCCGCCAACGACATCGAAGGCACCGCCAACGCACTGGCGACGACGAAGGACGTCGATGCGGAGACGAGGCAAAAGGCGGAGGCAACCATGCATTCGTTATTGCCGCTGCTCTCTGAGAACTCGCAGACCTGCAAGGTTCTGCCGTCCATGGCGTCGGCGACGATTCCGCTACAACCCTCATTTGCTGACGTGAAGCACATAGACGGTTACCGGCTGGAAGCCGACCTACCCAAGAACAAGGCGAAATTGATTGTGGATTCGGCGGCTTCCGGGCTCTACATCAGCAAAACGCTCTCCGAGCAAAACGGATTCCAACACGGCGCTGAGGACCCGCCAGGGACGGTCCGTGTGGACAGCGTGCACATCGGGCCACTGGAGTTTCACGACTGCATCGTAGGGGTCAGCGACATGGCCTTCGCGGGCAAAGCCGATGGTTTCATCGGAACCGATATGTTTGCTCCCTGGCTTGTGACGCTTGACTTTCGTTCGGCAAAACTGATTCTCGAGCCATTGCCGGAGAAGCCCGGGATAATCCCGGGAGATCGCCTTGCCTCGCCTGAGCTTGCCGGCTATACACCCGTCTATCACCGGCGGCAGTATCTTCTGGTTCCGCTCACATTTGGCAACAAGTCGCGCAAGTTATTTACGCTCGCCACGGGCATGCGCTTTAGCGCCATGACCTCAGAGACGGCTCATGCGCTGTCGAAGATGACGGTAAACTTCACCAACACCGAGCAAACCGCTCAGGGCACGAAGGTGCAGTTCTATCGTGAGATCTTCGATATGCAATTCGGCAGCCTGGCGCAGATTCACCAGGGCCACATCCTCGAGCTTGATCCTTCCGTCATGAATCGCAATGCCGGATTCGAAATCGCGGGAATGCTGGGCCTCGACGTGCTGCAGCCGCTGACGCTGCATCTCGACTATCGTGACGGATTGGTGAAATTCGAATCCACCGACGCTGGCATAAAGCCGCTGTTTGGTCGAGGAACCATGGTTGCTTCAGACGCTTCGTCGCCTGCTAACTCGCCTGACCAGCCCCGGTGCCGGCCCCGTGACACCATCGACCGCCCGCTGAACCAGACACTGCAGGCAAAGTTGACTGGCGGTCTGGATTCCGCGCATCTCAAGCCGGGCCAGAAAGTGTGGGCGAGAGTTCTAGCTGGACTTGATTACCCCGGCTGCTCGCTCGATCAGGATGCTGTTCTCTATGGCCACGTGACCGCTTCCGCCAAGGATTCTGGCGCACCGGAGCTATCGCTGGTCTTCGATCACGGCGACTGCACAGGAAACCAGAACAAGGAACTTCCGCTGCGGCTGATCGGCTTGGTGGCGCCGCCGGACGAGTCGCGGCGAATGCACGGCGAGATTCCCGTAGAGCTCGCCGGACGAGGCCAGCAGATAGGAGGATCGAAAAATGGGACCGATGCTGTGACGGCCCTAAACGGCATGGATGAAAACCTCAACCCCGGGGGCCCTCCGCATACCGTGCATCCTGGAATTGTGGTCAACATGCCGGCCGTGAAGCTGGATCCCGAAGGCGGACCGGAATGCAGTGCCAAGATCACCAGCACGAGTCGCAGCGTGACGCTGGGCACGGGCTCCGAGCTGATCTTCACCATGTCAGCCATCGCCGAGTAATTCCGCGACATGATGACGATGTAGCGCCCATGAACTTTCGGTATCGCAGGTTTCGATGCAGATGTGCAAAGGGTTAAAGAGCGGCCTGGCTTGGTGCCACGCGCAGCGGTTCATTCGAAGCGTACCGCGACAGGTGAACCTTTATTCTGGTTTCCAATCCTGCGTCTCCCTGTTTTGCAGCAAGCTCAAGCGCCTGCTGCTCAACTTCGATCGCCCGCGCAAAACTGCCGTTTTCCGCGTAGGCTGCTGCTAGTGTGTCGAGTATGCCGGGGTCCTTCCCATCGGTCAGTTGCTCTGCTCGCTCAGCCAGCGAAAGAGCCTCAGGTCCGTTGCGGACTGAAGAATCAGGACAAGTGGCGAGCAGGCTCGCGGTCAGGTTGAGGGCAAAGACCCGATTCGGTTCTTCTCCCACCGCTAAACGCAACTCTGTTATCGCGTCGGAATACTTAGACTGCGCGTAAAGAAGGTAGCCAAGGCTCTCGTGCCCCTGGGCAAAGGCGGGCCGGATGCGGACCACGTTGTGCCACGCATTGATGGCATCATTGGCGCGCTTTTCTTTTGTATATATGACTCCTAAATTGTAGTAAGCCTCAAAGAAATCCGATTGGGTTTGCACAGCCTTGCGAAAGTATGGAATTGCTTCGTTGGTTTTTCCCGACATGCCCAGGGCGATTCCCATCCCGTTGTTCGCCCTTGCGTCGGATGGATCCAATTCAAGCGCATTCTGCCTTGCGAATCCATTGCCTCATCGATTACTCGGTATAAGTCGGACGCCGGCACATCGATGTTCTCAATTCCGTCCGGCGGAATCTTCACAAACTCGGGTATATTGACGGCTCGATTTGCCGCCGTTGAGTTATCGATGTAGATAGGCGGGCTGTCGTTCCCCTGCGCGTCAATATGGGTAATGAACATTTGCGTGTAAGGCGAGCGGCTCTTGGAAGAAAACACCATCCAGCGTCCATTGGGTGAGAAGCTATGCCAGGAGTTCATGCGCGAGGTGTTGCACCTCATGCGGCGCGCGGTCCCGCCTTCCGAGGGAACGATATATAACTCGCTGTCGGGACGCATCAGTTGTCCATTGCGATTCTTGACGAAGACAATCCAGCGTCCGTCTGGAGAGACTTTGGGGAAGTTATTGCTCATTCCATTGTTGGACGCGCCGAGGATCGGCTCAGCCTTGCCGCCCAATCCGCCATTAAATGGAATGCGGTAAAGGCTGTACTGGATCTGAGTTTCGTTTGGGTCATTAGCGCGGAGCGGAAGCGGTTGGCCATGAGTTGAAGGATCTTTCGCCTCAGCGCGCGCAAACACAATGTATTTTCCGTCCGGGCTCCAAACCCCATCGGTTTGCACGTAGCGGGGATCGTCCGCACCGGGCAGGGGCTGCCTGCGACCAGTGGCCCGGCTGTACCACGCGAGAATGCCGCGCGTGGGATAAAAAACCTGAAGAAAACGATAGTCTTTAAAGTTATTAACGAAGTAGGAGCTGGGAATGCTCTGCTCCGGCCCGGCAAAGGTAGAAAGAACATACTTGCCATCGGGCGAGACCTGCGACATGAACCCCACGCGCGACTGCCCCACGCGCAGGTCGGTGTTCCAGGCAATCGTATCCTGGTTGCGAATGGACATGTGTTTCTGCACCGGGACGATTGCGTAAAGACCTTTGTCATTGCCAGGTCCATCGACATCCATGCCCATGGTTTTGCCATCGGTGGAGAATGAATGACAGTTGCCACAGGTATGCAGATCGTGCATCACGACGCGGCTTTCGGTTTGAGCTATATCGCGAAGGCGCCAGTTGATGAGATAGACCAGGGACGGCGATAACGGTTGAACAATACCCTTCTTTCCTTCCGCGGGCATGAGCGGAACATCGCGATAAAAGATTTGCCCGTCTACCGGATCGGATGAAGTGGAAATGGATATGCGGGAACTGGCTACGGAGTGGCTTCCCGCGTCGAGACCGGTTATGGTGACGATCGCCCGACGGCCCAAGGAGCGGTGTTTGATCTCGGTCCAGGCTTCGGCGCTCGGTTTCCATGTGTGGGCAGCGGCCTGTTCCGCGGTGAGTGAAGGAAGTTGATTGGCACTCGAGACGCAGCGCGGGTCTATCTCACCAAGTGAGATAGGTTCACCTTGGGAAAGTGCGTGAAGTGGCTTGGAGCCATCAGAAAAAGCAATGTCGATGTTCCATGATTTCGCGGAAACCTGCGTGTCGCGCCAGATGAATGTGGGGGAAGTTATCTCGGGCGGAAAAATGGAACCGTCTTCCGGGTAGTCGATAACGAGAGTCGCGTTTGTCGTGACTTGCAGAGCCAAATGCGCGGCAGGAACTCGCCACGATGATGCGAAAGCCGCCGCTTGCACCACTGCCGCATCGGTATGAAGCGTGAACCCGACCCGATCCGGAGACAACGAGAAGCTCAGGATCATCAGAGTTCCTGCGAAAAGAGTGCCCGCAAGAATGCGGGGGCAATTGCTTGGAATGAGCAATGCCATTTACCTCTTTGTCATAGATGACAGCCTGACAGTCGCGTTCCATTTTGCGAGATATCAGGCCGCCTGTGGCCGTCCTTGCCTAAGCCGCCGTTCGTTTAATGCATGGTGCCCGTGTTATCGCGCTCGCTAACTCCGGTTCTACCCAGAGTATCGTACAGCGGTTGCGCGGCCTGCACCCTCGGCTCCTCTTTCGCCACCGAGATTGCCAAAACTCGAATCTTGCTATTCGCCGGGAGAGTCACGGTTCTTGAGTGAGCGGGCAACGCCAGCGCATAGGCGAAGAGATAGCTGTATTGATAGGGCTGATTGAGTCCGTCGGGTGTGTGATGATGCGATGCGTACCACGCCAGAGTTGCCGGCTTGATGTAACCAGGGCGTAAGCCAAGATAGTCTTTCGGATAACTCGGCGACCAGTCGGGAGAGCCCTCGTATGTCAAATCCCATGTGGCGTGATTGGCCGATACAGCCCAGTCTTTCCGAAGCGGAACCTCGTGCTCCGGAGTATCGCGACCACCTTCCATTACCGAGTCAGGCCTGGGCTTCCACAGGCGTGTGTCCCATTGCCCGATGAATCCGCCCCAATCTTCAATCGTCAACGTCACAGGTTTCTCGCCCACATGAAAGACTGCTTGCTGGTCGCCTTGCGCAGATGCGGCCAGAACATAAACCTTGTTGAAATCCCCATCCGGAAGTCGAATGGCTTGTCCCTTTGCAACAACGGCATCGGGCTTGCCAGTGCCTGACGGAGCCAGTTGGAAATCGACTCCACTCAGGCTCAGTTGGAGAGGGAGCATCTCGGCAGGAAGGGCATTGCCCTGTTGGTCAAAACCGCCCATCGATTTTGTGTCGTCATTGCTGGCCGCGGCAAGGTCGTAATTCAATACAACCGGCTGTGAGGTCACACCGCTGAGTTGAGCAGGAGGCGAGCCGAGCCGTAGCGCAAAGGTTCGCGGCTGATATGCGGTAAAAGAAGTCTCGAGCACTCCGTCGTTTATTGTGGCAGAACCAACCGGAAGTTCCTGCCCATTCACTTCGCGTGCGGCAACAATCGGCCCGGCAAACTTCAAACGGACCTGCGGCGCAGGCTTTCCTTCCATCTCCACCAGGCGCACGATCACTTCGTCGCTGAGTTCGGATTTCTTGAGCGCCAGGATTCGAACATCCGGGTTATCGACACTCAACAGGCTGAAGTTGCGGCCGAGTGCTCCGGCGTGTTTCTCCGTCTCAAACGCGATGAGCGGCGTGCTCAGGCGATAGGCTTGCCAATCGGTCTTGCCCCCGCGCCAGTCGCCTGCATGCCCGGCGATGCCGAACAGAATCTCGTGATGGCCCCAATCCTGGTTCAGCTGATCGGTGTAAGCGCCCTTCATCCCCGAAGCCTCGCCCGGTGAGCGCAGCAGCGTGAGTCGCAGGGTGTGTTCATCGCGTTTGTCTGAACCGTTCTTGACGTCGGTGAGGATGGTGGCGCCAAAGGAGCCGCTCTCATCGGTCTGGTCGATCCAGTGATGTGAGGCCACTTCAAATTGACGGTCGAAGGCCACGGGGCGTTGGATCGTTCCAATCTCCCAGTTATAGGTTGCCACTTTGTTAGCGGCCGCAAGTGGGAACGCTGCTTTGAGATTCGCAGACAGCGTCTTCCAGTCGATGGATTCGGTGAACTCAACCCGATTCCCTGCGTCTCCGGAAGACAACCTGACCGTCTGTACAAATTTCGAGCCTTCACCTTCGCGCGAAACTTCCACGGCCACGCGCGCTGGACCGTTTTCAACCACACGAATCTTTGCCGGGCCACCCACGTAGGAGCGCGGCGCTGCCTGCTCCTGGTCGAAGTCCATG
>JBEKVS010000333.1:0-6561 GCA_049513795.1 Occallatibacter sp.
GCCGGCGGCACATTTTCATCCTGGCAAGCGCAGGCGCAAAGCTTCGAAGGCATGGCCATCAAGAAGCAGGTTGCCTACAACCTGGCAGGATCAGCCGGACAGTTGCCGGAAGTGGCGGACGCGCAACAGGCATCGTGGAACATCTTTCCGCTGCTTGGAGTGGATGCCGCGATGGGAAGAGTCTTTCTTCCCAGCGACGATCGTCGCGAAACCAATGCAACGGTCGTGCTTACCTGGGGCCTTTGGAAGCGCCGCTACGGAGGTGACCCAAGCCTCATCGGTAAAACCATCCTTCTGGACGCTCGCCCTTTCACGGTGATTGGAGTTCTACCCTCGTGGTTCAATTACCCCGATCCAAAGATTCAGCTGTGGACGCCCATCTATCACGAACGATCTCCGGAAGTGATGCGTTTGCACACCGCTCATAATCTCGACTGTGTCGCCCGGCTCAAGCCCGGCGTCACCATCGATCAGGCAACCGCGGAACTCGACACCATCCAGCGGCAGATACGGCAGCAGTTTCCCGATGGACCGGTTAGCAACGCAGCCAACATTCGGCCGATTCTCGATGGCGAGGTCTACCAGCTCAAGACCGGTCTCTATGCCTTGTTTGCAGCCACTGGATGCCTGCTGCTGATTGCCTGTCTCAATATTGCCAACCTGCTTGTAGCGCGCGCGGCCACGCGGCGCAGAGAGACCGCCATTCGCACCGCTCTCGGCGGAAGCCGGGCCCGCCTCATCCGCGGACAGGTCATCGAAAGCACCGTGCTCTCCGTTGCAGGAGCGGTGCTTGGCCTGGCGTTTGCTGAAACCGCTCTCCTCTGGCTCATTCATGCGCGGCAGGACATTCCCCGCGCGGATTCCATTCACATTGACGGCACGGTGGTTCTTTTCACAATAGGCGTAATGTTTGTCTGCGGTCTTGTCGCCGGTCTTGTTCCCGCGCTTTCGTCCAACGACAAACAGATCCTCCGAACCCTGCACGAGTCATCCCGGAGTTACAGCGGCGGCCAGGGCGGCGTGCGGCTGAGGCGCGTGCTGCTCGGGCTTCAGGTTGGTTTAACGGTTGTCTTGTTGACCTCCGCCGGGCTGCTCCTCAAGACTTATACGCGCCTTCGCTCGGTAGATATTGGCTGCGCGACTCATGACGTGCTTACCATGGAGATTAATCTCCCCAGGGGCAGTTACAACTCGGCGGCGAAGATTGTCGTCTTTTACGAGCAACTGGCGGACAAAATCCGGCAGATGCCGGGTGTTCAGGCAGTCGCCGTCGGCACAACTCTGCCCGGTGAAGGCCACCAGCGCGACGACGTGTTCACTATCCGTGAACACCCTCCATTACCCAAAGGCCAGGTCCTCGACGCGGATACGATTTTTGTCGATCCAGGCTTTTTCAGCGCCATGCAGATACCGTTATTACAGGGGCGCGTCTTTCAGCCCGATGAGCGGCTGGACCGCAGCGGCGAAGTCATCGTCAACCAGGACTTTGTCCGCCAGTTTCTCAAGGGCGAGAGTGTCCTCGGCAAGCATATAAAAATCGAAATGGGCGGAGAGGTTCCAGGAGACACTGCTGGCCTTGAGATCGTGGGCGTGGTGGCCGACACATTGGAAAGCGCCGCTACCAGTCTTGTCCCCGCGATCTATTATCCCTTCTATTCCGGCTCGGAACGTTCCGGAACCCTGGTCGTTCGCTCGAAGCAGGCCCCAGCCAGCATGGCGCTGCCCGTGCAGCAAGCCATCGCCGGGATCGATCCACAGCTTGCCGTGGCCAATGTTCTCACCATGGACCAGATCCTGGGCGAGTCGACCGTCGACGCCAGCTTCGATGCCACGCTGCTCTTCGCTTTCGCGGTGATATCGCTGCTGCTCGCGGCAGTGGGATTGTTCGGCGTTCTCTCGTTCATCGTCGCCCAGCGCACCGCTGAGATTGGTATTCGCATCGCACTCGGCGCGCAGCGCGATCAAGTGATGCGGCTCATGCTTGGCAACGGACTGCGTCCGGCGATCGCGGGCCTGGCGCTCGGGCTCGTCGCCAGCTACGGCGCGGCGCAGCTGATCCAATCCATGCTCTATGGGACGCAGGCCCTCGATCCGGCGGTTTACATCCTGGTCAGCGCGACGCTCCTGTTGACCGCGATTCTGGCTTGTGCCGCGCCCGCGTGGCGAGCCTCCCGCCTTGACCCAGTGACCGCTCTGCGCATGGAGTAGAAGCTGGTGCGGCGAGAATTTTGGGCGAGTCCTCGCCGCGGCGTGGAATGAATTCTAATTCAAGCCATATACGTCGATCCTGCCCTGGGTCTGCGAGGCAGTCGTCAGGTTATTCCCTGTGGAGATATACACCTTTCCGTTGGCCACAATGGGCGAGGTGAATTTGATTCCGTATCCAGGCTGGTCTCCCGGATTCATATTGCTGTCGTATAACTCGTTGGCGAGATTGTTGGGATCGAAGGCGCGAAGAGTCGCTGTCGCCGGTGGGGCAGAGCCCGCCAGAGGCTCTCCCTGGTCAATCATCCATACCACGCCATCCGATGTTCCATTGGCGGAGATGAAGGGAGTGGTGCCACGGATCTCTTCTTGTGTAGCGTCAGCCGTGTAGGTGCCTGGCGTCAATGTGTTGCCGGAAAGCGTGAACTGCCTGAGTCCGGCAGGAATCTCCGACGCATCGGCGGTGATTCCGAGGTATACCGATCCGTTGAAGTACGCCGATGTGCCGTAAACCTCATAGTGGCTGGCCTGGATCGTGTGCGTGTACGAGCCGTTGATCAGGGTGGTGTCGGTGCACGACTTCGAGAAAGCTGTGGCGTTGTTGTTCGATGTGCCCAAATCGTTCTCGAAGATCAAGGTATCGAGTGCTCCGGCATCGTTGGCCTGCTGTCCCCCAAGGTTGGCCGTGTTGACCAGGTACATCCAGGCGGTCTTCGCTCCAGCCAGGGCCTGCGTGGTCCCCGGGATCAGCAGCAAACCGCCTGAAGCCATGTCGCCATCCGAACAATCCATGTACTGGCTATATACAGGCTGAGGTGTGAAGAAACTCGCCGGCTCCATGTAGACTGGCGACGAAGAAGAAAGGGTGGGTGGGTTGAACTGCAACACCGAATCGGCGAAGGCAGTTAGCCCGTCAAACGGCCCGTTCCCTGTGGTGATATAGACGAAGCCGTCGCCGTTTGAGGCCGGACCGCCTCCGCCCATCCAGACGCCACCCGCGCTGGCATACTGGCCCTCGCCATCCAAGTTGGGACTGCTGTTGAATATGCCTGTCGGCAACAAGGTCTGCGTGTCGAAGGCCAGCATCCATCCGGAATGACAACTGCCGAATCCGAAGTACACATTGCCATACGCTTCAAGCAAGGCTGATCGCTGTATGCATGAGGCTGTCAAGGTTTGATAGCCGCTGGGGAATTCCGATGTTTCGTCTGTCGGAATTGATGCGCTGATGACCACCGGACCGTTGAGAATCTGGTTCCCGGTTGTGATATCCAACGCGTTGAGCCGGAAGAAACTTCCGTGGCCCGCGGTCTGCTTCGACACCACGTACATTGTGCCGGTGGTCGTATCGATGACGGGAGTCGATGTGATGCCTATAACCGGATATATGGCCGAACCGGAGCCGACGCTGTCTGGAGATTCACCCGGCATCATGACATTGACGTGCCACAAAGGAGCGCCGGTTCCGTAATTGTCAGCGTCGAATGCATACACGTCGTTGGTCTCGGTGGCCACATAAAGAACATTGTGCACATTTCCGTTTATCGTCACCCCTGATACGAGCAACGGCTGGGCATAGGCATACCCATTCACGATGTAAGTGAATAGTTTTCCAAATGTCTGAGCGCTCACATTGTTTGTGGAGAGCGATTGCTCATTGGCATTCAATCCGCTGCGGTAGGTATCGGCATGCCAGGTCGGAATCGTCACACCGGTGCCCGGCGCAATTGAAACCGTGAACGGGGCGCTCCCACTCACGCCATTGAGCGAAGCAGACACCGTAGTTGAACCGGAAGCCACGGAACTGGCCAGACCTCCGCTGGCAATGGTTGCCACTGCCTGGTTTGCCACACTCCAATTCGCCGTTCCGGTCACGTCTGCCGTCGAGCTATCGCTGTAGGTCCCCATGGCCGTGAACTGCTGCGTCGTTCCCATGGCGAAGTTCGCGGCAGCCGGCGAAACGGAGATGGACGTCAGTGCCTTTGGACCGACGGTCACCGTGGTATTGGCGGTGGCGGTTGCGCCTCCAAATCCTGTCGCCGTAGCCGTAAACGTATCGGTCGCTGCCGGACTTACCGAAAAGCTACCACCGGTTGCTCCCACGGGGTATGAGACGTTGTTGCTATCAATGACAACCACACCGGTAGCATTGGCCGCGGTCACCGTCACCTTGGACGAGCCACCGGTAACGATTGAGGCGGGATTGGCGGAGATGCTGACAGTCGGGGACGGATTCACGGTCACTGTGGCGGTCGCCGATGCGGTTGCGCCGCCGAATCCAGTTGCCGTCGCAGTGTATGTTGTCGTCGCGGTGGGGCTAACTACATCCGTTCCGCCTGTCGACCCCAGGCTGTCGGGCTTGGTGCTGCTGCTGGTCACAGTAACCGCCGTGGCGTTGGCCGCAGTCACGGTTAACGTAGATGACTTTCCCTGGAGAACAGAACCGGGGCTGGCGGAAATGGCCACCGTCGGGAGCGGATTCACCGTCACGGTGACAGTCGCTGTTGCCGTTGTGCCCCCGGATCCAGTCGCGGTCGCAGTGTAGGTGGTGGTTGCGGTGGGCTTGACGACATCCTTTCCGCCCGTAGCGCCCAGAGTGTCGGGTGTGCTACTGGCGCTGGTGACGGTTACTTTGGTGGCATTGGCTGCAGTGACCGTCAAGGTAGAAGAACCGCCGGCGGCGATGGAGGTGGGGCTGGCGGCAATCGTGACCGAAACCTTCTTGGCTGACTCGACAGTCAGATTCTCTGTCTTGGGGAAACCGGCCCCGCATTTGTCCCACGCCTCAACAACCGTATGCTGGGCTCCGGCCCCCAGCGTAATCGTGGTATTCAAAGTATGAGTTTTAACGGTGTAGATAAGCTTGTTGTCCACGTAGATTCCCATCGCCGAGATGCCTTTGGCGCAGGATGTGGTGGACGATGCAACATAGTGAACCGGTGAAGTCACCGTAGAACCATTCACCGGACTGGTCACCGTCATGCTTATGCCTGCGAATGCAGGTGCCGTGACCGCAGACAGAATCGATGCAATTGCGCAAATATATTTCATAGTTCTCCCCCACGGGTCGAATCAACTCTTTAAGCGCAGGAAGCCACTTGAAAATACGTTTGCCTCAATCAATCGGATTGATTCGAGGGGGAGAATGTAAACCCGCTTAGAGATTCGATAGGGCCGCGCGTTCGATCTACTAGTTAATCCGATTAGAGTCTCATGAATACAAGCTTCTGTCAACGTAGCTGTTGAAAACCGGGCCCTTAAACTGCTTTGATTCTGGCGTTGACCGGACCAATTTAAGCTTGAAGAGAGTTAGGAGAAAATCATGACGCTCAATATCGGCGAAGGAATCGTCGACTTACCCAGCAACCACTCCGTGGACGAGACGATCGAAAAATTGAAAGGCATGATTAACGCAAAGGGAGTTACCCTCTTCGCGCTGGTAGACCACAGCGGAGAAGCTGAAAAGGTGGGCATGAAAATGCCTCCCACCAAGCTGTTGATCTTCGGGAGTCCGAAGGCTGGCACTCCAATCATGCTGGCCGCGCCCAGCATCGCCATCGATCTTCCACTCAAAGTCCTGGTCTGGGAAGATAAGGCTGGGAAAGTTTGGGTTTCCTATAACAGCCCGGCATATTTGCAAGAGAGGCACGAGGTTCCGAATGAGTTGATGCAAAACATCGCCCTCGTGGAAACGCTGGCAGCCAAGGCGGGAGAGTAGTGCGGGCCGGGGTCAAGGAATGGGATGGCCTCTGAATCTTGCGTCCTCCCATAGTTAGATAATCGAAGCATGACACTTCTGCTCATTCAAATGTCTACCGTGCTCCTCACAGCGCTGTTCTGCGGATGGGTAGCGCGGCGGCTTGGACAGGCTCGCGTCATTGGAGAGATTGCCGGCGGCATCCTGGTCGGGCCGTCGGTCTTCGGCAGGTTTGCACCTGGTGCTTCGGCACGATTATTTCCCCAGAATTCTCTCGGTGCGTTTGAGGTGCTAAGCACCATCGGTCTGGTCCTGTTTCTCTTTCTCATTGGAAGCGAGCTTGACTATGAGCACCTCCGCAGGCAACGAGCAATAGCCTTGTTGGCAAGCGCGATGAGCATTCTATTGCCGTTTTTGATGGCGATCACGATGGCCCATTCGCTGCGTATTCGCTTTGCGCCTGATGGAATCGGCAAGCTGCCCTTTGCGCTCTTTCTCGGGATTTCGATGAGCATAACGGCATTGCCGGTTTTGGCGAAAATTCTTGAAGAACGCGGACTGCAATCGACCTCTCTGGGGACGACGGCGCTGATATGCGCGGCAGTGAGCGATGTGTGCGCATGGCTCTTGCTCGCGGTCGGGCTCACCCTGATTCCGCA
>JBEKVS010000334.1:0-6544 GCA_049513795.1 Occallatibacter sp.
ACCATGGCCGGTTCCTCGATGAAGAGCGCACACTTGGGCAACAGCGAAAGCAGCGACTTCTTCGCTCCGGCGACGGCGGAGAAAAACTCCCAGCCAGGAAAGACGCTGACGCCGCCGGCAGCGGCCATTTCGACGGACATGTCTTCGAGATCGTTCGACGCGGATGCCTCGACGCGCTGGCGATTGAGGCGGGCGTGCACGGCGGCGAGAAGGCGCTCGGTGACGGGCGTTTCGGTGAGCGGAAGCAGTTGGGCTTCGTCGAGTCCGCTTTGCGAGCGCTGCGTCTCGGGATCGAATTTGCGGATGGTTTCGATTTCGTCGCCGAAGAATTCGATGCGGACGGGGCGGTCGGCCTCCGGAGAATAAACGTCGAGAATGCCGCCGCGGCGGGTGAACTGGCCGGGCATCTCGACGAGGTCCATTTGCGTGTAGCCGACGCTCGCCAGATGGCCGGTGAGCACTTCGACGTCGACCTCTTCGCCGCGCTTGAGGGTCACGGCGAGACCGGCGTAGTAGTCGCGGTCAAACAGCTTGAGGGCAGCCGACTCGACGGGCGCAATCAGGATGGAGACCGACCCTGTAGCCAGCTTCCACAAGGCCGAGGCGCGTTGCTCCTGAACGTCGGGGTGGGGAGAGAGATTTTCGAAAGGAAGCACATCGTGAGCGGGCAGGCGAACGACCTCGGCGGGGTCGACGGCGCCGGTCAGCTCGCAGCCGGCGCGCAACATCGGCTCCAATGCTTCGGCGGCCTTGTTGTCGGCGACGAGCACGATCACCGGCTGGCGGGCTGCTCGCGCCATGAGCGGGATGACAAGCGAACGGGCGGTTGCCGTCAGCCCGGAGACACGCCTCCGCCCCGCACCGAGGCTCAGATGCCTTCGAATACGCTCGAATCCGGAAGAGTGCTCCAGCTCCGCGAAGATTTCGCGGACGAACGGGAGAATCATGTGGCTTCAGTTTATCAGCGATGGCGTGGCAGCCTCGTCTGTCTCAAATTCAATGCGTCCTGGGGTCACCTCCCTTAGCGTTTGTTCGGGAATTTTGCGGAGGTGACCGGTGCAAAACTGGGACATAATGTGCCCTGTTTTGCTACACGGGCTTTAGTAAACTGGAGAGCATGCGACTCGGAATCGATTTCGGAACCACTCGCGTAGTAGTGGCGCAGGTTGACCGCGGCAACTTCCCGCTGGTGACCTTTGAGGCGCCGGATGGGCAGGTGCATGACTGGTTTCCTCCCGTGGCGGCGGTGAACGGGGACAAACGCGTCTACGGCTGGGACGCCATCGCCGAGCAGGAGGATGATAGCTGGACTGTGCTGCGCTCGCTGAAGCGGCATCTCCGCTCGGCCAATCCGCATACCATGGTTCCGGTCGCGGGGCAGCACATTCCGCTGCGCCAGTTGATGGCCGAGATGATGATGGCGCTGAAGACGCAACTGCTTGAGCACTCGAATGCGGGCACGGATCAGGGCGGCGGCTCGACGGAACGCATCGATGTGATGCTGGGCGTTCCCGCGAACGCAAACAGCAACCAGCGTTTCCTGACCGAAGAGGCTGCGCAGGCGGCTGGCTTTACGGTGCTGGGGCTGCTGAATGAGCCGTCGGCTGCGGCGATTGAATTTGCTCACCGCAACAGCGCCGAGCGCAAGCACCGCGCGGGCAGCGGGCTGGTGGTGTATGACCTGGGCGGCGGAACGTTTGATGTATCGCTCGTCACGCTGGGTGAGACAGAACACACGGTCGAGGCATCGGATGGAATTCCAAGCCTGGGCGGGGATGACTTCGACGAGATTCTGGCCGCACTGGTTCTTGAATCGCTGGGAGAGGGCGTCAAGCTCAAGCCTTCAGAGCGCTACCGGCTGCTTGAAGAGTGCCGCGAAAAGAAAGAAACGCTTAACCCCAACACGCGCAAGATCAACATCGACCTGGAACGGGTGCGGGCGGGTTGGGAGCAGGTTACGCTCTCGGCTGAGGATTATTACGAACGCTGCCGGCCGCTGATCGAGCGGACACGCGCCGTGGTTGACGACCTGCTGGCGGCGCACTCCGAGCGCACGCTGGATACGCTTTATGTGACCGGCGGGGCGGCGGAGTTGCCGCCCGTGGCGCGAATCTTGCGTGAGAGCTTTGGACGCAAGGTGCGGCGCTCGGCTTACATGCGGTCGGCCAGCGCGATTGGGCTGGCGATTCGAGCGGCTGCGCTGACGGAGGGGTCGGCCGGCCAGGCGGACGATCGGCTGCAAGACCAGTTCAATCGCAATTTCGGCATCTGGCGCGAGACCGACCATGGGGGAACCATCTACTTTGATCTGATCTTTCCCCGCGGTGTGCTGTTGCCGGCGGCCGGCGAAGAGCCGATGCGGGTTGAAAGGATTTACCAGCCGGCACACAACATCGGGCACTTCCGTTATCTGGAATCATCGCAACTCGACGAGCATGGTCAGCCCAAGGGAGAGATTGCCAACTGGGACCAGATTCTGTTTCCTTTCGATCCTAAGTTGCAAAGGGACCAGGATCTGGCCGCGGTGCAGGTGGGCATGCTCAGCAATCCGAATGGGCTGACGATACGCGAGGAGTACACGTGCGATTCGGCCGGCAGCGTTCGGGTGAACATCCATGCCGAGCCAACGGGATATACGCGCGAGTTTACGATTGCGCAGTCGGCGTAGCTGGTCCAACCCTGGGGGAGAACTTTTGGGTGAGCCCGGCAAAAGTGGTCTGTGAGCCATTGCGCTCCCAGGTCTCAAAAGCGAGACCTGGGGCACCAGACCAGTCCCCAGTCCCTGCAGTCTTCACTCGCCACCTAATGTCTTGGCGAACGAGTAGAAGAAGTCGAGCGACTTCCAGTACGAGTCCTCCGGCAGGCGCTCGTCCTGGCCGTGGGCGCGCTCGTCGTCGCGCTCGAGGGCAATGGCCGAATAGCCGTAGCATGGAATTCCTGCCCACGCGAAGTAGATCGAGTCGCTGGCTCCGTTTTCCATCACTGGAGTGACCGGCGTGCCGGGCCATATGGCTTGCGTGAGCTTTGTGAGCGGTTCGAAGACTTCCTTGATCGGCGTGGGCGGAGCCATGGCCTTGCGCTCGGGCGCGGTTTCAGAAACCACTCCCCCATCGGACACATATTTCACAGTGAGCTTGGGATCGCCGAAGACGCCGATCAGTTGCTGGCGAATCTCTTCTGGAGAGTGGCCGGGAAAGATGCGGCAATTGACGTTGGCCTGCGCGGTCTGCGGCAATGCGTTGTTGGCATGGCCGGCGATCAAACGTGTGGCTACGCAGGTGGTGCGGAAGTTGGAGTTGAAGCTGGGCTCGGAGGCGCTGAGGCGCGCGGCCGCGGAAAGATCGGGCGGCGAAGCGAGGATGGCCTGAATGTCAGCGGCGGTCTGGCCCGTCTCCTGACCGGCAAGATTCTTGAAGTAGGTTCGCGTCACCTCATTCAGCTCAAAGGGAAACGCGTAGGCCTCGAGTTTGTTGAGCGCGGCAGTGAGCTCGTAGATGGCGTTGTCGGGACGCGGAATGGAGCTGTGACCGCCGCGATTGGTGGCCGTGACCTGATAGTCGGAGTAGACCTTTTCCGTGGCCTCCACATCGGCCACCAGGGCGCGCCCGTGATCCAGTTCCACGCCGCCGGAGTCGGGATTGATGACGAAGGCCGCGTCGACCAAATCGCGATGCTGCGTGACCAGCCAGTTGGCGCCATTGAACTTGCCGCCTTCCTCGTCCGCGGTGAGAGCCAGAATCAGGTCGCGGCGGGGCTTGTAACCCTCGCGGTGCAGGCGCAGGAAAGTGGCAACGAGTGCGGCGTCGGAGTCCTTCATGTCCTGCGTGCCGCGGCCATAGTAGTAGCCATCCTTCTCGACGAATTGAAAGGGATCGGTCGACCAGTCGCCGCGCAGCGCCTCGACTACGTCCATGTGGCAGAGAAACAAGACCGGCTTCTCCGTCGAAGTTCCCGATCCACGCATGCGCACCACAAGGTTCATCTTGCGCGCGTCGGGCCCGAGCAGGCGCACGTCTTCTGCATGAAAGCCGGCATCGAGAAAGCGCTTCTGCATGGCGGTGGTGCCTGCCGTTACATTGCCTAAAGGCGTGTCGGTGGTGTTGATCTCGATGAGCTCTTTGAGAATGGCCTTGGCCAGAGCGCGGTCTTCGGCAGACGCTGCGGGCAGCGGACTTTGAGCAGCGGCCTTAAGGCATGCCCCGGCAAGGCACGCAAACAGGGTCACGAGAGCAGCGTTACGGCAGAACTGGTTTAAGCGCATGTGCGCATTGTATCGCCCTATGTGTTGGCCCTAGCTCAAAAACGGTTGAGCACAGTTTGCAGCCCGCCCCCAAATCGATTTATCGTGGATGGGCGATGGATTCATTCGCTTGAGGTGCAAGATGCATGTCAGACTCGTGGTTGCCGCTTCGCTTGTTGCTTTCACCCTTACCGCAACCGCGCAGTTACCCGACAAGCCTCCGGCGCGCCCGAAGATTACCGGGATCTCGCACCTGGCCGTTTACACCTCAGATCCGGCAGCTACGGAGCACTTCTATGTGGACATTATTGGCGCGGTGAAGCGGTCCGATCCTGAAAATTCAACCGGCGTTCGCTACGCACTGAGCAATACGCAATTCATCGAGGTGCTGCCCCTGCCCGCGGATGCCGGCATCAATCGCCTGGATCACACCGCGTGGAACACGGACGATGCCGAAGCCATGCGCCGCTATCTGGGGTCGAAGGCATGGAAGGTTCCTGGGCAGGTGGAGAAAGCCGCGGACGGCAGCCGCTGGTTTGCGACCAAGGATCCGGAAGGCAACAAAGTTGAATTTGTTGAGCTTCCTGAACACCTCAAGCCGCTGGCTGCTCCCAACGCCATTGGCCATCACATCATCCATGTTGGTTTCCTGGTGCACAGCCGGACAACGGAGGACACCTTTTACCGCGACCTGCTGGGCTTCAAACCGTACTGGTATGGCGGCATGGCGGAGGACAAGGTTGACTGGGTGAGCCAGCAGACGCCGGACAGCCACGACTGGCTGGAATACATGATGACCAGCGGGCCTTCGGGTTCGGGCATTCCCGCCACGATGTCGCAACGCACCCTCGGCGTGCTCGACCATTTTTCCATCGGCGAAGATTCTGTTCCGCAAGCTTTCAAAGTGTTGACTGACGGGAACCGCCTGGGCAGCAACCATGACGCCGCGCCCAAGATCGGCAAGGATGGGAAGTATCAGTTCAATATGTACGACCCGGACGGGATTCGCGTGGAGATGATGAATTTTCATGCCACGGAGAAGCCCTGCTGCTCGGCCTTCACGGCGGACGATCCCGCGGAGTAGGATGAGCGCTCCGCAAAGAGCAAGACGCGAATCTTTTGAGACGAGTTGAGCGTGAGATAGCCGCAATCTTGATCTTCACCGATAATCCTGGGAGGAGGCTCAGTCTATGGGTTATGTATTGCCGAAGGGGAGCTCGAGATCAGATTGGGCCAAGAGGGGAAGGAAGCCAGCCGCAAGAGTTAAGATGCCGCAACCGGTCAAGGTTCCGCCTCCGATGCTGCACCTCAGCTTGCGGAGTTCTCAAATTATCGTTGTGATAGGGGACTTGCAAAACATCGAGCTTCATTCTTCTTCGAAGTAATCTGAGTCAATTCTTTGCACATTGTAGGCAATCACGGGTTCAACGCCGATTCCGAACTCAAGGCAGAGAGTGGCAAGCTGCTGGCCGTCGATGAGGATGATTTTCTTCTCAATCCGATTTACGTATTCCTTGGCATCGCCTGAAAACTGTGACGTAGTAATGAAAACGCCTTTGCGTGCCCTCTGGCCTTCCAAACTTCCCGCAAAGGACTGGACATCCGGCCTACCGACCGTAGTCTTCCACCGCTTGGCCTGAATATAAACTGCATCGAGTCCGAGCCGATCCTCCTTGATGATTCCATCAATGCCGTCATCTCCGGACTTGCCGATTGCCTGGCCCGCATCCCTTCTTGACCCTCCGTAGCCCATGGCTACAAGAAGATCGACGACTAACTTCTCGAAGAAACGGGGCGAGGCTTTGGATATCTTCTCTAATAGATCATCTGCAATCTGACGGTGCAGAGTCTGATAGCTGTTTTCGAGCAGCTCTTGCGGAGTCTGCTGGGTCGCGTTCAGGTCCGCTTCGATTGGGGTCTCGGGGTTCGATTTCGCCGGAACAGAGCCTGTGCGAAACTCGACAAATTCGGGATACTTGTTTAGTAGACTCACGTCGATCTTCGCTGGTTTCGTCTTCAAGAGAGCGAGCCCACGTTGGGTAATTCTGAACTTCCCTCGGCTGACAGTCTCAAGAAGACCCGCCTTGGCCATGTAGGTTCTTGACCAGCCAATCCGGCTGAATATTTTGAGTTGACCCCCGCTCGGAAGCATCTCGTTGCGCTCAGCCTCACTTAGGTTAAATTGATGGGATATAGCCTCGGCAGCTTTCGCCAGCGTATGCTCTTTTCCGTCCTCGGTTAGCCGCAAAAGCGGGAGCATCAAAGTTTGATAATCAGGAATTGGCATCTTTATTCTCCGGAAAG
>JBEKVS010000335.1:0-6531 GCA_049513795.1 Occallatibacter sp.
CCGAGCTTTTCGGGAATGGCAGATCTTCCTCACCGAGCAACACCCCCGCTCCCTATCACGGACCGCGATTCCCAGTTACAACCATTCGCGATAACGTCGAAGCGGTGCACGAGCTTCTCACCAAGGAGTTAGGCATCCGCCATCTCCGCGCCGTGATCGGCTTCTCCATGGGAGCGCAACAGGCGTTTCAATGGTCCGTCTCATATCCCGATTTCATGGATGAGATTGTGGCCACTTCCGGCACTGCGAAAACCTATGGCCATGGCATCGTCCGGCTGGAAAGCCAGATTACCGCACTCACTACCGATCCGGCTTTCAAAGATGGTGATTACACCGCGGAGCCCGAGAAAGGTATCCAGGCATTCTCGCTTGTCTGGACGGCCTGGCTATTTTCACAGGAATGGTGGCGCCAGGAGCTCTGGAAGACTGAAGAACCGGCCGGCACAACGTTTAATCAGGTCGTGGAACACTACCGCACCCATTTCATTCCCGGTGCGGATGCTAACAATCTAATTCTGCAGATGCGTACCTGGGAGCAAAACGATGTCGGGGCCACGCCCGGTTTCGCAGGCGACGAGCAAAAGGCGCTTCGGTCGATCAAAGCCAAAGTGCTCTATATGCCTTCGGAGACGGACCTTTACTTTCCCCTCACCGATGCCCGCTATGAAGCACAGTTCATTCCGCACTGCACCCTGTCACCGATACCCTCGCTTTGGGGACATCCTGCCGGCGCGGGCGCCAGCCCCGCAGACGAGGCGTTTCTCAATCAGCGCATTGCCGCCTTCCTGAATGGAACATTGTAGAAGCGTCGCTGTGCCAACACTTCTGCGGCCAATAGGCTAACATCTTTTTGAGAGGAACCTTGAGCCATGGACCAGGCAGAGATGATCGCTCGATGGGATGAGCACATCGGCTATGAGTTTTCCACCCGCGATGTCTCTTCGACCATCGCCACCATGGTGGAGGATGCCTACGTCAACCACGTTCCGGTGATGACCGGCGGGTACGGCCATGAAGGCCTGCGCAGGTTTTATAGCCAGGACTTCATCTCGTCGATGCCGGCGGACACCTCGATCCAGCTGATCGCGCGCACCATCGGCCAGGATCGACTGGTGGACGAAATGATCTTCTCCTTCACCCATAGCGAAGAGATGCCCTGGATGCTTCCCGGCATAGCGCCGACTCATCGCCACGTTGAGGTCCCTCTCGTCGTGGTGGTCGGCTTTCGCGAGGGCAAACTGGCGCACGAACGAATCTACTGGGACCAGGCCTCGGTGCTCAAGCAGATTGGCCTGCTCACCGATCCGTCGCTGCCGGTGTTTGGCGCTGAAACCGCGCACAAGCTGCTCGACCCATCGATGCCGTGAATTCGCCTGCCACGCGCCAGAATCCAAGTCCCGAATCGAATTGAGGAGCCTCGTGGTCACACCGCAGCAGCTCGCACCCCCTGCCGTCGCCTTCCCCGTCGACCGCATCCGTTCGCTTTTTCCCGCGCTTCATCAGGAGCCGCGTTTCATCTTCTTCGATAACGCCGCCGGCGCGCAGATTCCTCAGGGCGTCTTCGATGCTGTTCACGGCCACCTGTTGCACAGTAATGTGCAGCGCGGCGGGCGTTACCCGCGAAGCATGGAAGTCGACGCGTCCATTGCCCGCGCTCGCGAGAGTGTGGCGGCCTTCATCAACGCGAGGGACCCGAGTGAGATTGCATTCGGCATGAACGCCACTTCGTTCCTTCGCCTGCTCAGCCTCGCCATCGGCCGCACGCTCGGGGCCCGCAACGAGATCGTCGTCACCGACCTCGACCACGAAGCCAATATCGCCACCTGGCTGCAGCTTGAGCGCGAAGGCGCCAAAATCGCCTGGTGGAAGATGCGCGACGACCACAACCTGCACCTCGAAGACCTCGCCCCGCTGCTCAACTCGAAGACCCGCCTGGTTGCCTGCACCGTTGCCTCGCACGCCCTTGGCACCATCGTCGACGTGGCCGCCGTCGGCAAGCTGGCGCACGCCGCCGGCGCAGAGGTTGCCCTTGACTGCGTTCACTATTCTCCGCATGCCCTCATCGATGTGCAGGCCTTCGACTGCGACTACCTGGTCTGCTCCGGCTACAAGGTCTTCGCGCCGCACATGGGTTTCATGTGGGGACGGCTCGAACTTCTCAACGCGCTCCCTACCTTCCGCGAAGACTTCATCCCCGACGCGCCGCCTTTCAAAATCGAGGCGGGCACATTCATCTATGAAAATGTCGCCGGCATGGCAGCCGCGGTCGGCTATCTCGAAGCCCTCGGCCAGAGTCTCGCGCCCCGGAAAGCCTCAGAGCAGGGAAGCGTCCAGCCCGCATCGCGGCGCGAGGCCATCGTTCACGCCATGGCGTCCATACGCGACTACGAGGCCACGCTCTCCTGCGCCATGCTTGCGGAGTTGCATGTCGCCGGAGCCATGGTTTACGGCGTCGACGACCCAGCCCGTGTCGGCCAACGCGTCCCGACATTCTGCTTCCGCCTCCCCGGCGTCGCGCCCGCTCTCGTGACTGAAACCATGTCCGCCCGCGGCATCGCCATTCGCGATGGACACATGTATGCGCCGCGCCTGATGAAGCATCTCGGTCTCGCGCTCGACTCCGGCGTGAACCGCGCGTCGATCGTCCACTACAACACCCTCGAGGAGATTCACGAGTTCGGAAAGGTGCTGCGTGACATCGTTTCAAGCACCTAAGCCAGGCGCTTCCGAACTCAAGCGCCGCCTCACCGAGCGCCAGCTCACCATGATGACCATTGGCGGCGCCATCGGCGTCGGCCTCTTTCTGGGCAGCTCCGTCACCATTCGGCTGGCCGGCCCCGGCGTCATTCTTTCTTATCTCTTCAGTGCCGTCATCGCAGTCATCGTTGCCTATGCCATCGCGGAGATGGCCGTCGTGCATCCTGTCGCCGGCTCGTTCGGCGTCTACGCGCAGACCTACCTCAATGAGTGGTCGGGGTTCGCCGTGCGCGCCACCTACACCTTCGTCCAGATTATCGCCATCGGCGCCGAAGTCACCGCTGTCGCCATTTATTGTGCCCTCTGGCTCCCCGCGTTTCCGCAATGGATTTGGGTGGTCTGCGTCTCCGCCGGCCTCATCGCCATCAACGGCATGCAGGTGGGTAACTTCGGCGAATTCGAATACTGGTTCGCCATCATCAAAGTGATCGCCATCGTGGTCTTCATCCTGCTCGGCGTCGGCCTGATCTTTGGTTTTGGCCCCATGCGCGCAGTCGGCTTCCAAAATCTCACCGCCCACGGAGGCTTTCTGCCCCACGGAATCAAAGGCGTCTGGCTGGCCATGACGCTCACCCTTACCAGCTACATGGGTGTAGAGATTCTTGGCGTCACCGCGGGCGAGGCTGCGCAACCGGAGAAGACCATCCCCCGCGCCATGCGCGCCGTCTCTCTTCGCCTCATTCTCTTCTATGTACTCTCCATGATCGTGATGCTATCCATCACGCCGTGGGACCACATGGGCACCGGCATCACCGGCAGTCCGTTTGTGCTCGCCTTCGCGGCCGCCGGCATTCCTTTCGCCGCCAGTATCATGAACCTGGTAGTCATCACCGCCGCTCTTTCCAGCGCCAACACCAATCTCTACCTCACCACCCGCACACTCTTTTCTCTATCCCGCGATGGCTACGTGGGTGAGTCGCTCGGCCGCCTTGGCGCAAATGGCGTTCCGTACATCGCCCTTTTCGCCTCGACAGGAGGAATGGTCGCCGCCATCCTGCTTGCCATCTTCGCTCCGGGACGAGCCTTCCTGCTGCTCTACGGCATCGCGGTCGCCGGCATGTTCTTCGTCTGGATTGTGATTCTGACAGCCCACCTCGCCTTCCGACGGTCACTGGGCAAGAAAAGGGTTGCCCAGTTGCCCATTCGGCTTCCGTTCTCGCCCGGGATGCAAATCATCGCCCTGACCGGCCTCATCGCCCTCGCCATCAGCACTTTTTATGTCGATGGCCTGCAATACTCTGTTCCTGGCTTCCTGCCATTCCTGCTGCTCATCACAGCCTTCTACCTTGCGCTGAAGCGAAGAAACCGCCTCAACTCGTAACATCGTCCGATGGGGCCCGGTTTCCAAATGGAATTTGTGGAGGCTCAGGAGTACATTCCGAATCAACCACGAAAAGCAGCGCACACATGCACAAGAACCTCCGCCTATCGGAACAAATCTGCTTCCTTCAGTCCGTTCTCAGCGCTTTCATCGGATCGATGGACGAAGCCCTTCGCGCCGGAATGAATCCAGCGATCGTGGCGCAAACCGCCAGCACTCCCGCGGCGGCAACGAAGGTGGTCGGATCGTAGGCGCCAACCCCGAAGAGCAAGCTGACCATGAGATGGCCGGCGAAGAGCGCTGCGGGAACACCAACCGCAAGCCCGACCGCAATCTGCCAAAGAGCTCCGCGCAGCACCATCGCCACCACGCCGAAGCGCGAGGCCCCGAGTGCCATGCGGATGCCGATTTCACCAGTACGCCGGGCAACGAAGTAAGACATCACTCCATACAATCCGACCGAGGCGAGAGTCAGCGCCAGAATGCCAAAGAGGCTTGTGAGCCGCGCAACCAAGCGGTCCTGGTTGAAGTTGGCGGCCACGTCGGAATCATAGGTGTGAAACGAAATCACGGGCAGACCGGGGTCGATGGCCGCGAGAGTTTTGCGCGCCATTGCCTCCGCGTCCGGCGAAGGCCGCGCGAAGTCGAGGATGATGAAGTTGACGAACATCGATGCTTTTTCCCCTGCATCTGATTCCTCCTCCTGATAGCCGGTGTACTGTTGCGCCAGCGGCCGGAAGAACAACGGACGAGGTTCCGTCCGCGGATCGGTCATCTTGAAATCAGCAAAGACGCCGGCAATCTCGAATACCCCTGAGTACTTCGTCGAGCCGAGTCCAAAATGCTTCCCGATCGGATCTTCGTTTGGGAAAAAATGTTTTGCGAAAGCCTGGTTGACGACGACCACCTGCTGCGAAGTCGCCGTGTCCTGGGCGGTAAAATTGCGGCCGCGCACAATCGGTACGCCAATCGAATCGAGAAAGTGTACGCTCGCACGGTCCCAGACAGCGAAGCAATCGTCATTCGGACCCGGAGCCGGATGACCCAGCGGAATAGCACACGAGCCCCACATGTTGCCGCCCAGAGGCGTATAGCGCACCAAGCTTACGTTGGCCATGCCGGGCAACGTTGAAAAGCGGTCTTCGATCTGGCGATAGAGCGCCGGCAGCCGGTCCAGGGTGTAGCCGATTCCCTTGGCGTCGAACTGCAGCACGTAGCGGTTGGCGGTCTCAATGCCGAAGTTCTGGTGCTCCAGATTGCGCAGCGATCTCGCCATCAGAAACGCTCCCGCCAGCAGCACCATCGACAAAGCTACTTGCAGCACGACCAGCACTCGCTGCGGCAGGGTTGAGCGGTCACCGGTAGATCCATTGGCACGGTTCACCCCGCGCAGAGCATCGGCCGGCCGTGCATGGGATGCAAGCCACGCAGGCGCCGTCCCAAACACAACGCCGGTGATCATCGATACAAGGAACGCGAAGCCGAGCACCAGCGGCGACGGGCTGGCCTGGATAGGTAGGTTTCTGGCCGCTGGAAAAGCCAGGGCCAGCATCATCTGCGACCCGGAGTAGGCAAGGGCCAGCCCCGCAATCCCGCCCAACAGGCTGAGCAGCACACTCTCGGTAAGAATCTGGCGAATAAGCCTGTGACGCGCCGCGCCCAGAGCCATGCGCAAAGCCACATCGGCGCGCCGCGCCGTGCACCGCGCCAGCAGCAGGTTGGCGATGTTTGCACACGCGATCAAAAGCACCACCGAGGAAAGAATCATGAGCAGGCGCAGGCCTTTGCCCGCTTGCTGTTGCAGTCGTTGGATGCCGCCGCTGGCGGAGGCCAGAACCACATGCTGTCGCGGAATCAGCGCAGCTCCGCCGTGATCTGTGTATGTCGGACGCGTGGCCAGCCATTGCCGCAGCGTGACAGAGAGTTTTTCCTGCAAAGCAACCATGCTCGCACCCGGACGCACCCTGCCCAACGGATAAAGCCAAAGCGAGTCGTCGTTTTTCAAAGAGGAGTTGGCTCCCTCCAGCACCGGCTCGCTGGCCAGAGGCATCCAGATGTCGGGCGGGTTGGCGATGATGCGATCGCCAAAGAATCCTGGCGGAGCGATGCCCGCCACGACGAAGGGATTCGTCTGCACATAAACGGTGGTGCCCACAATGGATGGGTCCCCGGCGAACTCAGCCTGCCAAGTCTTATAGCTCAGCACCAGGACGGGGGCCGATCCGGGCGCGTCGTCCTTCTCATCGAGAAGACGGCCGGCATACGCACCCACGCCGAGAGTGGGGAAGTAGTTTCCCGAAACAAACTCGCTGCGCATCGGCATTGCTGGCGCGGCGCCTCTACGCACGGTGAAGCCTGCGCCGCCCGCTTCAACAGCCGCCAGTTGCTCAAACTCCGGAGCGGCCTGTTTGAGACGAAGGTAGAGATCGTAAGAGAAAAGATCGAAGTCACCA
>JBEKVS010000336.1:0-6505 GCA_049513795.1 Occallatibacter sp.
GGAGGTGCGGCGTTATGTTGGAGGTTATCCACGTTCGCGCGAAGACGCCGAGCGCAAATTCCCGTACGGCCAGCTTCAAGAAGTCTCGGGCCGGCTGGGTGTCTGGGCCACTGTGTTGAAGTCGAGCGGACAATATATCGGGCGATGCGGGCTCTATCCGCACATCAACTCTCCGGGAGAAGTGGTTGCTGGCGAAGCCTCGCTATCGTTTTATATTGCCCGCGCACATTGGGGCCAGGGTTTGGCGAGTGAAGCTGCGCTGGCATTCGTCGAATTTGGGTGGAAGCAACTGCGACTCTCACGCATCGTTACTACAGTGCAGGTTGGGAACGGCGCCTCTGTTCGCATCCTTGAGAAACTCGGCTTCGCCTTGGTCTCGACCGACGTCGGGCAGCGTTCATTTTTTCATTTCGCATTGGCAGCCCCGCAACAAGAGAAGCAGGAAGAAGAGAAAGAATGAGCGCTGCACAATTGGCCATGCCTCTCGCCGTCGTCAATATCGGACAGCTCATAACGCTGCGTGGTTCGGCGCGCCCGCGTGTGGGCAACGAATTGCGCGAACTGGGAATCATCGAGAACGCCGCGATCATCGTTGAAGGCGGGCGCATCGCGGCTACGGGTTCATCCAGCGACCTGCGCGCCAAGATTCCGGCGCGCGCGGAACTGATTGATGCGCGGGGGCGTTGCGTTACCCCGGGCTTCGTCGATGCGCACACGCATCTTGTCTTCGCAGGCGACCGGGCTGCCGAGTTTGAGCAGCGCATCGCCGGAGCCACGTATCAGCAGATTGCAGCGGCCGGAGGCGGCATCCTCAGCACCGTTGCGCTGACCCGCGCCGCCAGCGAAGATGAGCTTTACGCCGCCGCGCGCCAGCACCGCGACTGGATGCTGCGCGCGGGCACCACCACGCTGGAAGCAAAATCCGGATATGGCCTCGACCGCGATACAGAGCTTAAGATGCTGCGCGTCTTGCGCCGACTCGATGATGAAGGGCCGGCTCGCATTGTTCCTACGCTGCTGGCGGCGCATACGGTGCCACCGGAGTTTGCCGGTAGACGCGCTGAATATGTGCGATGGATCGCGGAGGAACTGATTCCCGAGGTCGCGAGCGCGAAGCTGGCGCGCTATTGCGATGCATTTTGCGACGACCACGCTTTTACCATTGAAGAGTGCCGCACCGTTCTCGACGCAGCGCGCAAACGCGGCATGGGACTGCGCATTCACGCCGAGCAGTTCAGGCCCGGGACCGGGGCTGATCTGGCCGCCGAGCTAGGTACGGCGACTGCAGACCACCTCGAGACCATCACGGCGGAGACGATCGCTGAACTTCGCACCGCAGAAGTGCAACCGGTGCTGCTGCCGGGGTCGGTGTTTGCGCTGGGCCGCTCGCAGTATCCACCTGCGCGCGCGATGGTCGAGGCTGGTCTGGCCATTGTGCTGGCCACCGATTTCAATCCCGGCTCTTCGCCCATTGCTTCAATGCCGTTCGTGATGTCGCTGGCTTGTCTGCACATGCGGCTCACGCCAGCGGAGGCGCTGACAGCATCGACGATCAATGCTGCGTGCAGCCTCGGCCTCGGGGGTGAGATTGGCTCGCTGGAACCCGGCAAGCAAGCCGATCTGCTCATCCACGAATGCGCGGATTATCGCGAGCTGGCCTATTACATCGCGGCGCCGCTGCGGCCGCGTGTTTTCATTGCAGGCCAGGAAGTGGCGACATAAATTCTTCAACCAGTCTCAATCCATCCGGCCAATTTGAACGCAGAAGATCATTTGCCGGGTTGCGCTTCCAACTCCAGCAGCTTGCGCAAGTTCGATTTGGAGCCGCCAGGCGAAGTGGCAGGCAGCAGCGCCAGAGCTTCCAACGCAACGGCGCGGCCTTTCTCCTGCAGTCGGGCGGCGCGATAGGCCTGCGCCAGCGCCAGCAGGCGCGATGGGCTCTGGCTGTGGCTCAATTCGACTGAACGCTCGGCGCAACGCACGGCGAACGCCGGGTCTTGAAGGGAAGCCGGCTCCACATGCACCAGATCGCTTGCCGCCTGGTCGAGAATCATCGGCGAAGCCTCGGGCTTGTTGGCCATGGCCTGGAG
This sequence comes from Occallatibacter sp., assembly GCA_049513795.1. GTDB lineage: Bacteria > Acidobacteriota > Terriglobia > Terriglobales > Acidobacteriaceae > Telmatobacter. The sequence continues at coordinate 2,091 of JBEKVS010000336.1, forward strand.
AGTGGCGATGCCCTGGGCGGCGAGCGACCGAGACTCGCCGGAGCCGTGCAGCCTGGTCTCAACCGTGCCCAGGTGCACCTGAGCATCGGCCAGTACCAATCGCCAATTCTCATTCGATGGGTCCTGGCGCAGCATCTTCTCCGTCGCAGCGACCACCTCGCTCCATGCCTCTTGCGCGGCGGCAAGGTTCCGGTCGCGGTCCGGTGGCTGCGCAGCCAGTGTGGGGTTGGCGGCATCTTCAAGGCTGAGGGCTTCATCGGCGAGAACCACTTCAACGTCGGCAAGCGAACGCAGGTCTTGCGGATCATTCGCGGCCAGACGCTTTTGCGCGGTGGCGACTTCATGGAAGAGCGCTTCCGCTTGCGCATATTGGCCTAGCTCAGTCAGCGCGTCGGCTTCTTTGCGCTGCAGCATCGATCGCATACGCATGTTGGCCAAAGTGCCTTGTTGTTCCTGGGGCAACTCATCGGCGCGTTCGAGGGCGAACTGGAAGTCCTTGAGCGCCTGCGCGGGGTCGGTCTCCATTTCCACGCTGCCGATCTTCATCTGCATAATGGACAGGCCTCGCCTTGCGCGCAAGAATCCGGGATCGATGCTGAGCGCTCGATTGTCGAGGTCGACGGCTTTGCGCAAAGCTACCAGCGCGGCGGCCGAGTCGGCGAGGCTGGACGTGCCGCTCTGACCGAACTCGTCACCTAGCGTTCCGTAGGCGGCTGCCGCGTCTCCAATCAGCGTGGGCGTGGCGTTAGGAAAGGCAATGACCCGCTCGTACGTGGCGACCGCTTCCCGCATGGATGGAATTGCTTCCGACGTTCTGGCCGCGCCGAAGAGGATTTCGCTGCGGCACTCCTGCGCCAGGGCCAGGTCGCGGAGTGCGTCGCGATCCGTTGAGCCGGGCGGCGCGAGCTGGCGGCCCAGCGCGATTGCCTTGTCCATGCTGGCCAGGCCGCCGGATGGATCGCCGAGATTCTGCTCGTACGGGTTGCCCTGGATGTTGCCCAGGCGGGTGTACGCGTCCACCAGGTCGAGCTGGGTTTGGCGGTCGCCTTGGGCGTCGGTGGCCATGCGGTCAAGGTGCTCGAGGACGCGAGTGACCAACAACTTCTGCACCCCGGTTGAGCCGGGAAGATCTTTGATAGCCTCGTCGAGCTCCGACAACAAGCTGTTGCTGAGCTGGCGCAGGTCTGCCGATCGCGCCTCGGCTTTGCGTCGCTGCTGGTTGGCCACGCGGGCTTGCCACAGAACTCCGAGGACTCCGGCGAGAAGCGTGGCGGCCAACAACGCAGCGCCGGCCAGCCCCAGCTTATGCCGGCGGGCAAACTTCTGCACCCGATATCGGACTGTGCCGCGGCGCGCGCCAACCGGCTGCCCGTCTCGCCACGCACGGACATCGGCAGCCATTTGTTCGGCGGTGAGATAGCGCTCCTGTGGTTCCTTACGCAAAGCCTTGAGCAGAATGGCTTCCAAATCCGCGTCGAGACGTTCACCGTTCAGGAACTCGCCGTCGCCTGCCGTGTCCGCCGGCCTGCGTGGCGGTCTTTCGCATACTACGCGTAGCATCTCTACCGTGGTCAGCTCCTTCAGCTCATAGGGCAAGGACCCGGTGAGGAGAAGATAGAGCAGAACTCCCAGGGAGTAAGTGTCGGATGCCGTGGTGATGGGATTGCCCAATACCTGCTCCGGGCTGGCATATTGCGGCGTGAACGACTGGTAGCCCTCACGCGTAAACTCACTCCCAGGCGAACTCAAGTCGGGCGATATCAGCTTGGCAGTGCCGAAGTCGAGCAGGCGTGGAGTGGAGTCGGTGACGACGAGAATGTTGTCCGGCTTCAGATCGCGGTGGACGACGAGATTCTGATGGGCAAACTGCACTGCCTCGCAGACGCGCAGAAACAGCTCGATTCGTTGCCGCAGGGGGAGCTTCTGCTCCTCGCAGAAACGATGGATGGGACGCCCATCGACATACTCCATCACCAGGTAAGGATCGCCGGATTCGGTTACGCCGCCGTCCAGTAATCGAGCTATATAGGGATGGCGCAAGCCGGCCAGAATCTGCCGCTCCTGGCGAAAGCGTTCCCGGAACAGATCCGTGGCCAGGGGCAGATCGATCAGCTTGATGGCTACATCCTGCTCGAATTGCCCATCGGCGCGGTGCGCCAGATAAACTGCGCCCATGCCGCCACGGCCCAAAAGGCGGTCGAGCAGGTAGGGCCCGATGCGTCGCGGCGGCGCTGCTCGCTCCCGGCCCGTTTCCTCATCGACCCGGCGCGAGGCGGTCACGCTCTCCGCCTCTTCGCAGGCCCTCAGCAGCGACCAAACTTCGGCGACGACTTCCGGATCTCCATTTGACCGGAACTCGATCAACCCTGGCCGCAGATGATCGGGAGCATCCTGTGCCTCGTTGAAGATGGCTTCGATGCGGAGAAAGCTTTCTGTTGTCTCGTTCATGGTGTATAGCCCCGTCTCACGCGAGGTACCCTCATAGCAGATTGCGTCAAACGAAGCCAAAGTGAATCGCGCGGCGTTAGCTGGGGGTCAATCTCCGGGTTCGTCTTGAATGGAACCGGGCGCGGCGCCGGGTCCAATGCGGCGGTAAAGCCAGCTCTTGACGAAGCGCAGTTCACGATCCACCGTGGCCTTTGACACCTGCATCAGTTCGGCAGTCTCTTCCGCGGTGCAGCCAAGAAAGTAGCGCAGCTCCACCATTTGCACCTTGTCGGCGTCGAGTCCGTTGAGCTCATCGAGTGCCCGGTTCAGGTCCAGCATCTCTGCACTGCCGATGTTGACCCAGGCAAGGTCATCGCTGAGCGGCACCCGCTCCTGCCCGCCGCCGCGCATCTGGGATTGCATTTCGCGGGCATGATCGATAAGGATCAGCCGCATAACCCGCGCCGAAAAAGTGTAGAAATGGCGGCGATCTTCCCAAGCGGCTTTCTTCTGAGACAAGAGGCGGAGATAAAGCTCATGCACCAGGGCCGTGCCTTGAAGCACATCCGGGTTGCGCTCGCGTCGCACGTAGGCCGCAGCCACCTGGCGAAGGTGGGGATAGACCAACGGCATCAACTCCTCAAACGCTGAGGGTTCGCCGTCCTTCCACTTTCCCAAAAGTAAGGTGATTTCTCCCTTGTCTGGCTGCAAAAGCGGCTCCGTTTGGGCGGTGAACGTGGAATACCGCCTCGCCGCCAGCCTATCACTCCGGGTCCAAATCAGAGTAATGGGTGCGGCCCGGCAGCCCCCGGCACGCGCGGTTCGGGGAGGGGCTATTCCGGCTGCGGCGGCCAATTGGGCGCGATGCGGATCAAGTCCAGTCCTCCCAGGTCTTCAACCTGAAAGCCGGGCGAACTGGCCGGGACGGCTACAATGCCGCGGGCAGGCAAGTCGACCGGCTCGAAGCCTGAGCCGGCCAGCCTGCCCCGCCCCTTGGCCGCGAAAAGGTAAGCCAAGCCAGGAGCTGATTCACCCTCAGGTGGAAGCGTTTCACTCGCACGGCCGCCTTCAACCGGCAGACGCTCCACCCGGAAATACTCTACGTCAATCAGGAGCGTGCGGTCGCCAAGAACTGTTGGCGGAACCTTTCCGGCTCGTGTCACCAGACGTATCGCCTCAAGGGATTTGTCGATATGCAATTCGCGCGGCCGGCCGTAGTCATACATGCGATAGGTGATGTCGCAGTTCTGCTGGGTTTCCAGCAGGATTGATCCAGGCCAGATTGCATGCACGGTCCCAGCGTCCACGTAGATCATGTCTCCAGCCTCGACAGGAAGAACATTCAGGTTCTCCTGCAACGTGCCGTCGTGAATTCCGGCTTTAATTTGCTCGAGGGAAACGCCCGGCTTGATGCCGGCCGCAACCTGTGCTCCGGGTTCGGCGGCCAGGGCATACCAGCATTCCGTTTTTCCGCGGGGCTGGCCGTATTTTTGCGCCATCGCATCATCCGGATGCACCTGCACACTCAGTTTCTCCCGCGCAAAAATTGTCTTGATCAGCAACGGGGAGCCGGACGCCGGCGCCGTCGCACCCAGCAAAGCTTCTGGAGCTTCAGCGAAGAGCACGCCCAGCGTCTTGCCGGCATGAGGGCCGGTGGCGACTGCACACTCGTCTCCCGTGAGCCAGACTTCTCCAAGCGGCTCGCTCCCGGCGGTGCGGTCATACCACGGACGCAGATCCTGGAAGCCCCACACGCGTGTTACAAACCGAGGTTCGATGCGAAAGGGACATAACTCGGAGTGAGAAGACGGTTTGATGCCGGCCATATCTCTTCCTTTCTCCGCTGCGGGCTAGGTTAGTTTAGGCGGTGACTCGCCGCATGGGTCCCATGCGGAAGCTATTGGAGCTGGAAGGTGACAGGGTTGCTCGGGAAGCCTTCAGCTAAGAAGCTTTGCCGGCGTTAAATGCCGGCGCCGAGTTATCACTTC
>JBEKVS010000337.1:0-6497 GCA_049513795.1 Occallatibacter sp.
ACTCTCGATGCCATGAGTCTCTCACGCAAGCTGCTGCGAGAAGGTGACGCGAGCCCGGATGTTTTGGGTGTGGATGTGTTCTGGGCGGGGATTGTGGAACCGGATCTAGTCGACCTGGGCCCCTCTTCGGCGGCGGAAATCTCCCAGCTCAGACCGGAGCTGATGCCGAGCTATACCGCGGGCGGGAAGCTGTTGGCCATTCCTTACCGCGTTCAGATCGGGGCTCTTGAGTATCGGACCGACCTTCTTCGGGAGTATGGCTATGACCATCCGCCGGCTACCTGGGACGAACTCGAGAAGATGGCAGTCCGGATCCAGGACGGAGAGCGCGCCAAGGGGAAAAAGGACTTCTGGGGCTATATTTGGCAGGGCGCGCCTACGGAAGGATTGACCTGCAACGCGCTCGAATGGCAGTTTGCCGAAGGAGGGGGAAGGATTGTCGAGAACGACCGCACGATCAGCGTAAATAATCCGGCGACCATTCGGGCATGGCAACGGGCCAAGCGCTGGATCGGCTGGATCTCGCCGCCCGGCGTTCTGGCGTATAGAGAAACGGATTCGATGAATGTGTTCGACTCGGGAGGGGCGGCTTTTAGCCGCGCCTGGGCAGAAACCACCATTACTCCTACCGGGCAGCCTCGGCTGCTCCGCTGGCGAGACTCGCTGGTAGTTGACCGGACCGGATACACAAGCATTCCCGGCGGACCCGGCGGGCGAGCGGGAACGCTGGGGGGTTCAGGTCTGGCGGTCTCGCGGCATTCGGCCCATCCTCAGGAGGGAATCGAGCTTGTGCGGTTCATGACCCGGGCGCAAGTCGAATTCGTCAGGCAAACGGAGAAGAACTCTGCCGCGCAACCCAGGCAGCCCGAGATTTACGATCTGCCGTCAATAGCGGATTCAGCGGAACAGGCGAACGGAGCAGGGCTGCGCGGGGGCGGCGTCATCAGGCGGCCTTCGAAAGTGACCGGGGCCGCCTACGAGCAGGTAACCGTGGCTTATATCGCTGCGGTGCATTCGGTTCTGACCGGGGAAAAGGGCGCGCCGGAAGCGGCCGCGGCACTTGAAAAGCAACTGGTCGAAATCACCGGTTTCCCTGCCCGACCTGCCAGGCCGGAGAAGTGATTCGCACAAGCTGGAAGCAATCGATGACGCGTCCGATAGGGTTTACCATGGAGGGAACCGGAGCTCGGTTGAGGTTGGCCACGGCGAATGAACTCGAAAGGCCCCAACGAACTCGCAATCGGCCCGGGGTTGAAGCTCATTTTCGCGTTGTTGATCGCGCTGATTCTTGGCGGGAATGCTCTCCTCTTCTGGCAGTTTCATCGCGCGCGCCTTCAAACCGAGCGTCTTACCGATGTGAGCCAGGAATTGATCGGCGTGTTACGGCTTCAGGTAAGTCTTCTGTCCGTTCATCAGCGGCTGGATAAGTTGGCGCAGTCTCAAGACGCGGCTGGCCTCGCGAGCGAATCCGAGCCGCTGCGCAGGACTCTCCTGGAAGAAACGCGAGACGAGATGAGCACTCTCTCTCGTTTGCCTAATGAAACCCATGTAGATCCCGAGTTTCAGCCGACCTTGCAAGCGATTGGGATTACGTTGCCGAAGCAGCTTGAGGCGATCAATGGGCTGGCCGCGTCAGGCGACTGGAAGGCTCTTCGCCTGCGGCTGGACAACGAGCTGAGGCCTGTGGAGTCTCTTTGCGCATCTCTCGTTGCCGCGACCAACGACGAGGTCAGCGGTGAGTTGGCGCTCGCCGTCACCAACATGAGAAGAACGCAGCTCCGGATTTTTCTTGCCGTGGCTCTCACCGCGATCTCCACGTTTTTCGTAGCGGCCCTTCTTGCCTGGGCCGTTACAAGACGCATCATCACGCTTCGCATGCATGAGAGGGTTGAGGCGCTGCGGGCGAGCGAAATCAAGCTCCGCGAGATTGTCGACAGCATTCCCGGGTTCGTGTGCGCACTGAGTCCTGAAGGCGAGGTTGAGCTTGTCAACAGGCAACTCCTGGATTATTTCGGCAAGACGTTCGAGGAAATGAAAAGCTGGTCAACCAACGATTCCATTCATCCCGACGACCGTTCGCGCTCGGTCGCAGCCTTTACCTACTCCATCAAGACCGGAACCCCGCACGAAATTGAACAGCGTTGCCGCCGGGCCGACGGCGTCTATCGATGGTTCCTGAGAAGCTCCCGCCCCGTGCGGGATACCGATGGCAGAATCACCAACTGGTATGTCCTTATCACGGATATCGAAGACCGGAAGCGCGCCGAGGATGAGTTGCGGCGCAGCGAAGCATTTCTCGCCCAGGGCCAGCGCCTGAACCTCACCGGTACCTTTGCCTGGAACCTGGACACAGACGAACGTACGTTTTCAGAACAGCTCTATCACATCTTCGAATTCGATCCCAGCGTGCCCGTGACGCTCGAACAAATCGGCGCCCGCGTCCACCCGGAAGACATCCCGTTGTTGACGGAAAAAATGGCGCTGGCGCGAACGGACACCAGCGAGCAGGATTACGAGTTCCGCCTGCGCATGTCTGACGGCCGGGTCAAGTACCTGCGCACCAAATCCAGCGGGATCCGGCACAACACCGGGCGATTGGAGCACATTGGCGCCATTCAGGATGTGACCACGCAGCGGCTCGCGGAAGATGCGCTCGGCAAAGTCCGATCGGAACTTGCCCACATGACAAGGGTTGCAAGCCTGGGAGCTTTGACTGCATCGATCGCCCACGAAGTCAATCAGCCGCTGTCGGGCATCGTTACCAACGCCAGCACCTGTTTGCGGTTGCTGGCTACCGATCCTCCAAACATCGATGCGGCGCTCGAGACCGCGCGACGCACGATTCGCGATGGCCGACGCGCTGCCGATGTTATCACGCGGCTGCGCGCGCTGTTTCGCAAGACAGACACCCCAACCGAACCAGTGGATCTGAATGAGGCTACAAGAGAGGTGCTTGCGCTTTCGTTGAGCGACCTTCAAAGAAACCGCGTAATCCTGCGACAGGAACTTGCTGACGGCCTTCCGCAGGTCACAGGCGATCGTGTTCAGCTTCAGCAGGTCATTTTGAACCTGCTCCTGAACGCTTCGGACGCAATGAACGGCATCGACGATCATCCAAGGCAGTTGACGATCAGGACCGAAGAAGACGAGGACGGTTGCGTGCGTCTGACTGTTCAGGATACGGGGGTAGGAATTGACCCGCAAAACGTGGACAAGCTCTTTGAAGCTTTCTACACCACCAAGAGTTCTGGAATGGGAATAGGCCTATCCATCAGTCGCACAATCATCGAGAGTCATCATGGCCGTCTACAGGCCACATCCAACGATGGCCCCGGAGCGGCGTTCTCAATTTCCATTCCCCGCGCATCGAACAGTTAGCCCGGCAATCAGACGTAACCCGACTCAGAACTTCGTGCCCAACCGCCAGAACGAATTCAAAGAAAATCAGCTTGCTCAAAGATAGGGTAACTTCCGGTATCTGGAAGTCCGCCCGGAGCGCGGGAATCGGCGGATATCCCACTCGAAAACCTCGCTCGGGGCATCGGCGATTAAGCCTGAAACCCAGAATTCCTCACGGCAACCCTTGTCTCCCTGGCCAGATCGGCAGCTCACCACTCCGCAAAGTGCATCCAACCTGCTTAGATCGAGATTGGAGTAGCATCGTAGGGGATCTGAGCATTCCCGCCGAACCGCCGAACACATGAATAAAACAGCCTACATTGACCGTGCCGACACACTGATTACCGGAACCAGCGAAATGGCCGGCCGCATTCGAGCCTTTGACTGGTCGAAGACTCCGCTGGGGCACGTGGAAGAGTGGTCCGAGACCCTGCTCGCGACCACCAACCTGATGCTTCATTCTCCCTTTCCGACCATCCTCTCCTGGGGTCCGGAGATGGTGTTTCTCTATAATGACGCCGCCATATCCACGCTCGCGCTGAAGCATCCGAAGGCTCTTGGCGGCCTCTATCGGGATGTGTTTCAGGAGGCTTGGGGCCTGGTGGGTGAGGATCTGGAGGCCTGCCTCTACCAGGGCAGGACGGCGGTGCGGGACAACATGTTCATCCCCATCCTGATCGACGGAGTGCTTGAGGACCACTATTGGAACTACTCCCTCATTCCGGTTTATGAAAACGGCCGCATCGGCGGCGTTTACGACGCCTTCCGCAATACGACAGCTACCGTTCTAGGAGCCCAGCGGCTGCGCGAAAGCGAGGCCAGGCTCAAGCTCGCCACCGAGGTGGCGAAGCTGGGGGTCTTCGTCTGGGACACCATCGAAGATCGGGGGAGTTGGGAAAACGATCGCATGTATGAGATTTTCGGCCGAAGCCGCGAGGAGGGTTCGGTCAACGGAGCGGAGTTTTTGCGCGACGTTATCCATCCCGACGACCGTGACCGGTTTCAGCAGGCCGTCGAGCGGACCGTCGAAAAAGGTGAGCCGTTCAATTTTGAAGGCACGGTCTATCTCCCCGACAAGACTCTTCGCCGTATCGAAATCAAGGGAAATCTGCAATCCGAGCCGGACGCGCCCAGAGGCAGAATTCTGGGTACGATCCAGGACATAACCGAGATTCGCAGGACCGAAGAGGCTTTGCGGGAGAGCGCCAAGCATCTCGGCGAACTGGCAGCGATCATCGAGTCGTCAGACGATGTGATCTTGAGCAAGGATCTGGACGGAATCGTCAAGAGCTGGAATCCTGCCGCGGCACGTGTCTTCGGATACAGCGCCGATGAAATGATCGGCCAATCGATTCTCAAGCTCATCCCCGTGCATCTGCAATCCGACGAGCGAGTCATCATCGAAAACATCAAAGCGGGCAGACGGATAGAGCATTTCGATACGGTTCGATTGACGAAGGACGGCCGATTGATCGATGTGTCCCTCACCATCTCTCCCATCAGGGACGCGAGTGGCCAGGTCATTGGCGCCTCAAAGATTCTCCGGGACGTATCCGGCCGCAAGCGGATGGAACAATCGCTGCTGCAGGCGGAAAAGATTGCGGCGACAGGGCGGATGGCGGCCACCATTGCGCATGAGATCAACAACCCGCTTGAAGCCGTGGTGAACCTTCTTTTCCTTCTCCGCCCCATGGTCACCGAACCGCGGGGGATCAATTACCTTGCCACCGCGGAAAGCGAACTGGCGCGCGTCTCGCATATCGCCAAGCAGACGCTGGGGTACTACCGCGAGCATGCATCGGCGAGCCTCGCAAGCCTCAGCGATATCGCCCGGCACGCCATCGCCATTTACGAACCGCGCTGCATGGCGGCCAATATCACCATTAAAAGGTCGCTCGAATCATCCCGGAAAGTGATGCTGCGCCGGGGCGAAATGATGCAGGCGGTTTCAAATCTCATCATGAACTCGATCTATGCCATGCCTGCCGGCGGCACGCTTTCGATCTCCGTCAGCGACACCGAGGCTCCATCGGAGGGGGTCCTGTTGACCGTCGCCGACGATGGGGTGGGGATTGAACCGGAGGTTCTGCCCAAGGTATTCGACGCCTTCTTCACCACCCGTTCCACGGTTGGCACGGGAATTGGATTATTTATCGCGAAGCAGTTCGTCGAGGGCCACGGTGGCAAGATCGGCATCGAAAGCAACTGCGAAGCCGACCGGCATGGAACAACCGTGCGTATCTTCCTGCCCTTGCACACCGCCTATGCAGCGTCGGAGAGCTGAGGGCGGCACACGAACTCTCGGTTCGGAAGGTATCGGATCTTTCCCAGCTCCAGTTCGGTACGTCCTGCAGGTTCGGGGCGGGTGGTGTTTCGGACGGAATTTCAGGCTGGAAAAGGGCTTCTCTGTCGCTTTGCGGGCTTGTGCGATCTCCCTCTCTGACCCCACCCTGACCAGGGCGAGACCGTGATGATGGTCGAGCGACCGGCGCGAGCCTGCGGCGTTTTGACGCTTACTTCCGAATAGCCGGTAATCCAGGCACAACTAATTCAGCCCTCCGAGACAATGCACTCAATTCGTTTCCGTCGTTTTAGGCGCCAGGCGATCGAAATGGATCAGAAAATGCTCATTAGGCTCCGTCATTGAAGTGTCCAGAGATTTGCCGTCCGCGGTCATATTCCCAGTCCAATTTGCGTAACCGCTGGTAAAAGTGAGTTGGCGCGAAGCCTGATCGTGGGAGACGTTGCTTGCCAGGGCCCCTTTGAATTTCTCCTCCGGACAATCGATGGTGATCATTAGGCCATCCTCGGTGTTGTGGATGTGAAAGATGAAGTGGATTGTGAGGCCACGACTTTCGTATTCGATGCCGGCCCAATCGCCGTCAAAGATGGTTGGCGGAGCTGGCTTGGGTATCTTCGCCTGCCGGGTGACGCGCTCAAAGCTAAGCGGCCACGAGCCTTCCTGGGTCCAAACGCCGGTCATCTCGGAGCCGGATGGGTTGACAGTTGCCTCATAGGAGGCGACCCTGGGTTCAAGGTCGCCGTTGCTTCTCGGCATCCAATAAGTGAATCGAAGAACCAGACGACTGCCGTCGAAC